>NZ_JBWKCY010000008.1:156145-298555 GCF_056436245.1 Streptomyces sp. NPDC043812 | reverse complement strand
CCGCGGGCGCCTGGACGGAGGCGTACCCGGCCATGGAGTACCGCCACGGGCCGATCAGCATCACCGGCCCCGGCCGCGTCGCCTGGATGTTCGGCGCGCTGCCCGACGGTCTCGCGGGCGATGTCGCCCGCGTCGAGGGGGTGCTGACCGCTGCCTCCCAGGGCGCCGACGGCGATCTCGACCCGCTCGCCGACCTGGTGCGCGCGCAGCGGCTGGCGGTCGTGCTCGCCGAGGCGCGCGGCTGCGACCCCGACCGGCCGCGGAACCTGACCCGGTCCGTGGTGCTGGAGAACACCCATGCATGAGGCGTGCACCGCCGCCGGGGACACGCGACGGCGCGGAAGGGGCACGACCACCCGCCGCCGTGTCCGTACAACTGCTTCGTCGGAGGAAGTCCATGCCGCTCACGCCCACTGATGTCATCGTCCGTTCCGCAGTCGGAGCAACCGCGGGCGTGGGCGCGTTCAACGTCGTGCAGATCGAACACGCCGAGGCCATCGTCGCGGGCGCCGAGGCGGCCGGCTGTCCGGTGATTCTGCAGATCAGCGAGAACACCGCCCGCTACCACCGCTCCCTCGAACCGATCGGACGCGCCTCGCTCGCCATCGCGCGCGCCTCGAGTGCGCCGGTGGCCGTCCATCTCGACCATGCCGAATCCGCCGACTTGGTGCGTGAAGCCGTCGAACTCGGCTTCACGTCGGTCATGTTCGACGCCGCCGCGCTCCCGTACGAGGAGAACGTGGCCGCCACCCGGAAGATCGCGGCCCACTGCCACGAACGTGAGGTGTGGGTCGAAGCCGAACTCGGCGAGGTCGGCGGCAAGGACGGGGCTCATGCCCCCGGCGTGCGCACCGACCCGGACGAGGCGCGCGCGTTCGTCACCGCGACCGGCGTCGACGCGCTGGCCGTGGCCGTCGGCAGTTCCCACGCGATGCTCACCCGGGACGCCGTCCTCGACTTCGCGCTCATCTCCCGGCTGCGGGACGCCGTGAGCGTGCCGCTCGTCCTGCACGGCTCGTCCGGCGTGGGTGATGCGGGCCTCACCCGGGCGATCCGCGCGGGGATGACCAAGATCAACATCTCCACGCACCTGAACAAGGCGTTCACGCTCGCCGTCCGCACCCATCTGGACGCCCACCCCGAGGTGGCCGACCCGAGAAAGTATCTGGGCCCGGCCCGCGACGCCGTCGCCGCGGAGGTCGCACGACTGCTGCAGCTCCTCGGCACGAGCGGACGGTAGCGCGCCGGGCCCCGGACGGGGCCCGGCCGTCCTCGTGGTCCATTGGCCCGCTTCTGGCCGATGGTGATCTCATGAGTTGTGCCAATGGCCCAGTGATCCCGGGACGACTTGAGCCATCGTCCCGGAGGATGGTGTGATGGTTCCATCAATGGCGCTGCGGACTCCGCGGCGCCTTTTTCATGCCGGAACGAATCATGGGCGGGACGCATTGCTGAAGAGGGTGTTCGTGGCGCCGGACCCTGGGCGGTTGCGCCTGAAGGTCTCGACGCGTGCCGTGCTCGGCATCTCACTCGCCGTGGCCGCAGCCGAGCTCGCCGGGCTCTCCCTCGTCGCGTCGATCACCGGAGGTCTCGCCGCGCTGCTGGCGCTCTTCACCGTCGGCGACCCGACCGTACGCCGCCAGGCCGTCACCACGGCCCTGCTGCCCGCCGCCGGCTTCCCCGTGCTGGCCCTCGCGACGACCCTGCACGGCCAGCCGCTGCTGCGCGCCGCGGCCTGGCTCGCCGTCGTCTTCTGCGGCGTGTACGCCCGCCGCTGGGGCCCCCGGGGCCACGCGCTGGGGATCTTCGCGTTCATGATGTTCTTCGTCACCCAGTTCCTGCACGCCCTCCCCGCCCAGCTGCCCGAGCTGTACGCCTCCGTGGCCCTGGCGCTCGCCGCCTCCGCCGCCGTCCGGTTCGGTGCCTGGTGCATCGAACGCCGTACGCCCCCGCCGGCCGTGCCCGCACCGCTGCCCGGACGCGGACTCGCCCGCCCCACCACACGTCAGGCGTTCCAGGCCACGGCCGCGTGCGCCCTCGCCCTCGCGGTCGGCCAGATCGTCTCGGGGGACCGCTGGTACTGGGCCGTCGGCACCGCATGGTGGATCTTCGTGAACACCGCGTCCCGTGGCGAGACCCTGGTACGCGGCTTCCGCCGGGTCGTCGGAACGGTCACCGGGATCGCCGCCGGCCTCCTCGTGGCGATCCCTCTCGCGGGCGCCCCCGGCCCTACCGCGGTCCTCGTCGCCGTCTGCGTCTTCGGCATCTTCTACACCGCGGCCCCGTCGTACAGCTGGATGATGTTCTTCGTCACCGTCATGGCCGGACTGCTCTACGGCCTCCTCGGCGTACTCCACCCCGGACTGCTGCTCCTGCGCTTCGAGGAGACCGCGGTCGGGGCGCTGGCCGCGGCCCTCGGGGTCGCCCTCGTCCTGCCTGTGACCACCCACGCCGCGACGGACGCGTGGATCCGGCGCGCCGTCCAGTGCGTGCACGGCTGCACCACCGCGGCGGCCCGCCGCCTTGCCGGGGACGAGGCCGCCGACCCGGCGCCGCTCGCGGCCGAACTGGAGCTGCTGCTCGGCCGCGTCCGGCTCTCGCTCGCGCCACTGGTCCACCCGCTGAGCCCGCTGCGGGCGCGCAAGGCGCGGGCCCGCAGGGTGATCGAACTCCTGGACGCCTGCGCGCGCGAGGTACGGGGTCTCGCCGCTGTCGCCGCCGATCCCCAGGCCTCCCACGACGCCCGCCTCGCGGCAGCCTGCAGCCGGGTGGAGGCGGCGGTGCACGCCCTCGTGCCGGCCCCGTCGCACCACCCCGCAGCCCCGCTGGAGGTCGTGCACGTACCGTCGCACCACCCCGGCGCGGAAGCCGCCCTCGGCCATCTGCACGGACTGGAGCGTGCCCTGGCGGATCTCGCCCATCCCGTGGCCACCTCGCCGCGCGCCCCGCTCGTCGCCGTCTGACGTCCGCTTTCCCGCTGACTTCCCACCGGTTCCCGCCAGTGATCCAAGTTGGTCTAGACCGCCTGCTACGGTCGAGGCCCTGTGGCGCCCGGCCGGCGGGCGGAGAGGGGAAACGCGATGGGTGACACAAGCGCAGGGCGGGCCTTCATCGGATCGTTCACCTCGGCGGGCGGGCGCGGGATCGTGGCCGCCACCGTGGACGCCACGACAGGCGCCCTGACCGAGACCGGGGCGAGCGACGCCGTCGCCGACCCCTCGTACCTGGCCATGGGCGCCGGGGAGATGCTCTACGTCGTCTCCGAGACCGCGGACGGCGCCGTCGCAGCCTTCGACACCGGAGCGGGAACCCTCAGGCCGGTCGGCGGTTGCGTACCCGTCCACGCCGACGGCCCCACCCACCTCGCCCTCGCCCACGGCCGCCTCCTGACCGCCAACTACGGCTCCGGCAGCGTCACCGTGCTGCCCATCGGCCCGGACGGCATCCCACGTGAGGCCGGCGCGGTGCTGCGGCACGAGGGGGAGGGACCGCACCGGGAACGGCAGAAGGCCCCGCACGCCCACCAGGTCCTGCCGGATCCGTCCGGACGGTGGGTGCTGAGCGTCGACCTCGGCACGGACTCGATACGGATCTGCGCACTCGACCCGGCGAGCGGAGCGCTCACCGTCCACGGCGGGACGGCGCTGCCCCCCGGCACGGGCCCCCGGCACCTGGCCTTCCACCCGGGCGGGCGGCACGCCTATGTGCTGGGCGAGCTGGAACCCACGGTGACCGTATGCCGCTGGGACGACCGCACGGGCGTGCTGGAACCCGTCTCGGAGACGGCCGTGGTCCCGGACGGCACCCATGGCCCGGCGTACCCGTCCGAACTCGTCGTCTCCCACGACGGCCGCCGTATCTGGGCCGCGGTCCGAGGGCCCGACACGATCGCCGTGCTCGACCTGGACGAGAGCTTCGAGAAGGCGTCGCTGACGCAGACCGTGCCGTGCGGCGGCCACTGGCCGCGCGACATCGCCCTCGACCCCTCGGGCCGCAGGCTGTACGCCGCGAACGAACGCTCCGGCGACGTCACCTGGTTCGACCTCGCCCCGCACGACGGCACCCCGCACCGCGCCGGCTCACTCCCGGTCCCGGCGGCGTCCTGCGTCCTGTTCACCTGACGGGCCTCACGGGCCGGGCGAGCCCCGGTCGCCGACCCCGTCCGCGTGCCGCAACCGCACGCGAACGGCCCGCGGAGACACGGTGTCACCCTCTCCGCGGGCCGTCGTGCCGACGCTCGGGGCGTCAGCGCAGCTGCGTCCCCTGCGGCTGGGCGATGCCCAGCGCGGAGGCGTACTGCGACAGGACCAGCTTGCCGATCGCGGGATAGGCGCCGAGCGCCTCGGAGGCGGCACAGCCGACCTCCTTCGCGGCGGCGTCCAGGAGTCCCTCCGGCAGCTCGGGGCCGACCAGGTACGGCGCCAGCGCCAGCTGGACCGAGCCCGAGCCCCGCAGCTGCTCGGCGATGGCCGCGACCGAACCCGGTTCGTCGAGCGCCGCCGCCATCACGGGTACGGCGAGGCGCGCCGCGAGCAGCATGCCGGTGATGCCGGCGGCCTGCACGGCCTCGTCGCCGCCCACGGTGGCGAGAATGATGCCGTCGGCGGCCGTCGCCACGGTGAACAGCCGCGCGCGGTCGGCACGGGCCAGACCGGCCTCGGAGAGGCGGACGTGCATCGCCTCGGCGAGCAGCGGGTGCGGGCCGAGGACATCGGTCAGCTCGGCGGCAGCGCGGCTGTCCATGACGGCCTGCCGGACGCGGCGCATGAGGGCGTTGTCCGGGCCGGCCAGCAGCGGGACCACGACGGCCGCGGGGCCCTGGGGCTCGGCGACCTCGCGGCCGGCGGCCTTCGCGATCTCGTACCGCTCGATCCGCTGCGCGGCGGTGTGGGCGAGCACGGTCGCGAGCGTGGGGAACTCGGCGTCGTCACCGTCGAGGTAGCCGATGGCGACCTCGAGGCCGGGCAGCTCGGACCGGGCGATGCTTATGACCTCTTCAGCCAGGCTGCGCGTCGTGGGCGCAGGAGTGCCCGGCACGGCGAGTACGAGGGCGGGCGCGCCCTCGGGAGCCGCCACGGGCTCCGGGCGGCGGTGCCGCCCGGACTGGCGGGGTCGCGGCATTCGTACAGGCAGGCCGGGTGCGGGCCCAGTGGGGGAGCTCATGGCGCCGCATGCTACTGGTTTTGTGGGTGCGACTGTTCGGGGAGGGTGCGATCGTGCGCCATCTGTCCGTGTTTATCCGGACGGTTACGTATGGATTGTGCGTCCCGGTCCGTCGCAGACGTACAGCATCGTCTGGTGGACCGGCAGCAGCATCCCGCCGGTGGCGACGGCATCCGCGAGGAGCAGCGCTCCGGACAGCGGGTCCCCGGCGGCCGGGACCGGGCGTACGCCGGGGAGCTGCCCGGCGATCTCGGCCCGCAGCGGCGCGAGCAACGGCTCCCCCAGCTTCAGCAGCCCCCCGGTGAGGGCCACGCACGGTCCGCCGGGCACGTCACCGGCTGCCGGGCACACCGCGGCGGCGGCCTCGGCAATGTGTGCGGCGGCCCGCTCGAGGATGCCCGCCGAGACGGGGTCGTCCGCCGCGCAACGGGCGACCTCGGGGGCGAACGACGCCAGCACCGCCGGCCGGTCCGTACGCGGATACAGCCGCGCCGGCAGTCCGGCGGCCGGGCCGTGCACGGACTCCAGGCGTTCCAGCAGCCGCCGTGAGCCACCGCGACGTCCGTCATGGGCGCGCAGCGCCGCATCGAGTCCTGCCCGGCCGATCCAGGCGCCGCCGCCGCAGTCGCCCAGCAGATGCCCCCAGCCGTCGGCACGGCGCCAGGACGCCAGATCGGTGCCGAGCGCGATCATTCCCGTGCCTGCGGCGACCACCGCGCCCGGCCGCTGGCCGAGCGCGCCCGCGTAGGCCGTCACGGCGTCGGCCGCCAGCCCCAGCCGGCGCACTCCGAGCGACGTGGCGAGTGCCGAGGGCAGCTCGGCACGCAGCCGGGCACCCAGCGTGGCCATTCCGGCGGCACCGATCACGACGGCGGACAGCTCGCTCTCCCCGGCCTCCGTCAGCAGGCGCCGCGCCATCGGCAGCAGCTGTTCGAGCATGTGACCGGCGTCGATGCCGTCGTCGCCGGTACGCACGGGTTCCGACGACATCGCGGTGCGCGGCGAGTCGATGTCTCCGGACCGGGCCAGCGCGACCCGCAGCCCGGAACCGCCGGAGTCCACCCCGAGGACCGTGCTCACGGCAGCCGCCAGTCCACCGGCTGGGCCCCCTGCTGCACCAGCAGTTCGTTGGCCCGGCTGAAGGGGCGCGAGCCGAAGAACCCGCGGTCGGCGGACATCGGCGACGGATGCGAGGACTCGATCGCCGGAAGACTGCCCAGCAGTGGCCGCAGATTGCGTGCGTCCCTGCCCCACAGCACCGACACCAGCGGCCGGCCGCGCGCCGCGAGCGCACGGATCGCCTGATCGGTCACCTCTTCCCAGCCCTTGCCGCGGTGCGCGGCCGGCTTGCGCGGGGCGGTCGTCAGCGCCCTGTTGAGCAGGAGCACGCCCTGCTCGGTCCACGGCGTGAGGTCACCGTTTGCCGGGCGGGGGTGGCCCAGGTCGGCGTGCATCTCCCGGAAGATGTTGTCGAGGCTGGGCGGCCACGGTGCGACATCCTGCGCCACCGAGAAGCTCAGCCCGACGGCGTGCCCGGGAGTGGGGTACGGATCCTGCCCCACGATGAGCACGCGGACGTCGTCGAACGGCTGCTGGAAGGCGCGCAGCACATGGTGTCCCGCGGGCAGATACGTACGCCCCGCGGCGATCTCCGTCCGCAGGAAGTCGCCCATGGCGGCGATGCGTTCGGCAACGGGAGCGAGCGCTTGGGCCCAGCCGGGCTCGACAATGTCCTTCAACGGTCGCGCAGTCACGGGGAGTCACTCTAGTGGTGCGGCGCACGCGTCCTGCACGCCGTCGGGTCGGGGCGCTCCACCCCGCCGGGCGCGGTCCGTTCGCCGCGACACCGCGCGCCGTCGACCGTCGCGTCAGCGCATCACCGCCGCACGCACGCACAGCACATCCGGAAGATGGGAGGCGAGCTGCTGCCAGGTGTCCCCGTCGTCGGCGCTCGCGTACACCTCGCCGTTGCGATTGCCGAAGTACACGCCGGCCGGATCCGCATCGTCGGTGCACATCGCGTCGCGCAGCACCGTCCCGAAGTGGTCGCCCTCGGGCAGCCCCGCCGACAGGGCCTCCCAGTTCCGTCCGGCGTCGGTCGTGCGGTAGACACGGCAGCGCCGGTCGGCCGGGACGCGGTCCGAGTCCGCGGTGATCGGGAAGACGTAGGCGGTGTCGGGGCGGTGCGGGTGCGCGGTCACGGCGAAGCCGAAGTCGGACGGCAGCCCGGCGCCGATGTCGGTCCACCGCGTCCCGCCGTCGTCGCTGCGGAACACTCCCCAGTGGTTCTGCAGGTAGAGCCGGTCCAGATCCGCAGCGTCCTGGGCGATCTTGTGCACGCACTGCCCGAACTCCGGGTCCGGGTCGGGCAGGAAGACGGCCGACACCCCCTTGTTGGACGGGGCCCAGCTCGCGCCGCCGTCCCGGGAGCGGAACACTCCGGCCGTCGAGACCGCCACCATGAGGGAGGACGGGTCACGCCGGTCGGTCACCACCGTGTGCACCGCCTCTCCGCCTCCGCCCGGCACCCATTGCGAGCGTGTCGGGTGCTCCCACAGCGGCCGCACCAGCTCGAAGCTCTCACCGCCGTCCTCGGACCGGAACAGCGCGGCGGGCTCCGTGCCCGCGTAGACCACGTCCGGTGCGTCCTCGGGCGCGGGGTGCAGCTGCCACACGCGCTCCAGCGATGCGCCCGTGTCCTTGGGGAACTTGACCGCGGGCTTCTCGGGCTCGACCCAGGTCCTGCCGAGGTCGTCCGAGTGGAACACTGACGGGCCCCAGTGGGCGCTGTCGCCGCCGACGAGCAGTCGCGGCACTGCTCTGCGGGTGTCGATGCCGATCGAGTAGACGGCCTGCGCATTGAAGTGGGGGCCGTCGAACTCCCATGCCCCGCCGCTTCTGCGGCCGATGAACAGACCCTTGCGGGTGCCGACGGTGAGCATTACATCGGTCATGGCCGATTTCCCTCCAGGACGCCGTTGTCTGGATACGGGCCAGTCTGCACCCGACCACTGACAGCGTCCTGTGGTGCGGATTCGGCGCATGACGACCCGGTGACGGAAGGGGAGACCGGGCCGGGCGGCGAAACTCATCGGCCGCCGGGAGATTCTCCCGGCGGCCGATGAGTTCCGCGGTCCCCTCGGCTCAGACCGAGCGGTGGTACTGCTGCGGCACGTGGGCGTCACCGCCGAGCGTGCGGGCCGCGTGGCGGGCCCAGGACGGGTTGCGCAGCAGTTCCCTGCCGAGGAGGACGGCGTCGGCCTCCCCGTTGGCGAGGATCTTCTCCGCCTGAGCGGCGTCGGTGATCAGGCCGACGGCCGCGACCGGCAGGCCGGTCTCGGCCCTGACGCGGGCGGCGAAGGGCACCTGGTATCCGGGGCCGACCGGAATCCGCACCCGTGCGGCGTTGCCGCCGGAGGAGACGTCGAGCAGGTCGATGCCGTGTTCCTTGAGCAGGGACGCGAAGCGGACGGTGTCGTCCGGCGTCCACCCGGCCTCCTCCAGCCAGTCGGTGGCGGAGATCCGGAAGAACAGGGGCAGCTCTTGCGGCCAGACGGCGCGCACCGCGTCGACGACCTCGAGCGCGAAGCGGACCCGGTTGGCGAAGGAGCCGCCGTAGGCGTCGGTGCGGTGGTTGCTGTGGGGGGAGAGGAACTCCCCGATCAGATAGCCGTGTGCGCCGTGCACCTCGGCGATCTCGAAGCCGGCGTCGAGTGCGCGCCGGGCCGCCTCCGCGAACTGTCCGACGATCCCGGCGATGTCCTCCCGCGTCAGCTCGTCGGGCACGGGGTGAGTGTCGTCGAAGGGGACGGGGCTGGGGCCGAGCGGTTGCCAGCCGTCCTGGTCCGTGCCGAGCGGCGCACCACCCTTCCACGGCCGGTCGGTGGACGCCTTGCGGCCGGCATGCGCGAGCTGAATCCCCGGGACGGTGTTCTGGCTCTTCAGGAAGCGGGTGATGCGCCGGAAGGCGGCCACCTGGGTGTCGTTCCAGATCCCGAGATCCGCGGGGCTGATCCGGCCTTCGGGGCTGACCGCGGTCGCCTCCACCAGGATCAGCCCGGTGCCCCCGGCGGCACGGGCCGCGTAGTGGGTGAAGTGCCAGTCGTTCGCGACGCCCGCCTCCGGCCCGGACACCTCCGCGCTGTACTGGCACATCGGAGCCATCCATGCACGGTTGGGGATGGTCAGCGACCGCAGGGTGTACGGATGGAACAACACGCTCACGGTGGACTCCGTTCAGGCGGGGCAGTGCATTGCAGGGTCGGGGCCGGCCGAGGGGGACAGGATCCGGAACGCCGGCGGCACACTCGTACGATAGGCATCGTAGTACGGGGAATGTCAAACTACGAGAGATCTCGTACAATGGTCGCCAGACCCCCTGGTCGAACCCCGGACGAAGCGGAGCCGCCGTGACCACCGTGACCAGCGCCCGAGTGCTCGACCACCCGACACGTGACGAGATCCGGCTGGAGAGCGTGCTCCACGCCCTCGCCGACCCCCTTCGCCTTCAGATCGTCCGCGAACTCGCCACTGCCGAGGCCGAGTTGTCCTGTTCGCACTTCGAGCTGCCCGTCACCAAGTCGACGACTACACACCACTTCCGGGTGCTGCGGGAGAGCGGCGTGATCCAGCAGATGTACCGCGGCACGGCCAAATTGAACGGTCTGCGCAGAGCGGACCTGGACGCCCTGTTCCCCGGTCTGCTCGACAGCGTGCTGGCCGCGGCCGACGGCCAGGCCGGTCGCCTCGGCTCGGGCTGACCGTCGTCGCGAGCGGCGACCCCCGAAGCCGGCCGCGTAAGCACACCGCGAGGGCGGCTCAGTCCCGCCCGTCTTCCGGCCGCCGGGGCACACCGCCCGCTGCTTCGGCCGCCGACAACAGCCCCGGCCAGTCCGGGATCTTGACGGACCGACGGCCCAGGGTGTGGCCCAGCGCCTCCTCCGCCGCCTCGATCGCCAGCCAGCCCGGCCAGGTCACCGGACGGTGTCCGGACGCCCGCAGCTCCGCCAGGGGATCGGCGGCGACCGGCCGGCCTTCGAGCCGGGCCGCGTCGTCGAGCAGCGAGGCCACGGTCTCCTTGGCGCACGGCCGATTGGTGCCGATGACGCCGGTCGGACCCCGCTTGATCCATCCCGCCACGTACTCACCCGGCGAGGGCGCCCCGTTCCGCAGCACCCGCCCCGCCGCATTCGGCACGATCCCGCGTTCGGGCTCGAACGGAAGCCCCTGCATGGGCACACCCCGGTAGCCCACCGCCCGCAGCACCAACTGCGCCTCGATGTCCTCGTACCGACCGGTGCCGCGCACGCCGCCCCGGCTGTCCGGTGCGGTGCGTTCGAAGCGCACCCCCGCCACCCGGCCGCCCCGCTCCAGCAGCTCCACCGGGCGCAGGAAGAACCGCACATGGATGCGCCGCGGCCGCCCCTGCGGAGGCCGCGCCGCCCATTCCCGTACGACGGTGAGATTGCGGCGCACGACGGCGGGCACGGCGGCGGGGTCGGCGTAGGCCGTCTCCAGCGCGAGGTCCGCCCGGTCCACCAGCACGTCCGCTCCGGGCAGCGTGGCCAGTTCGCGCAGTTCCTTGGTGGTGAACTTGGCACCGGCCGGGCCGCGCCGCCCCACCATGTGCACCTCGCGCACCCCACTTGCCGCCAGTGCGCCCAGGGCGCCCTCGGGTACGTCGGTGCCGCGCAGCTCCTCGGCCCCGCGGGCGAGAATGCGCGCCACGTCCACGGCAACGTTGCCGACCCCGATCACCACGGCCGACCGGCCGTCCAGACGGAAGCCGCCGGACACGGCGTCGGGATGGGCGCTGTACCACGAGACGAAGTCGGTGGCGGAGTGGCTCCCGGGCAGTTCCTCGCCCGGAATGCCCAGCCTGCGGTCCCTGGCGGCCCCCACGCAGTACACGACGGCGTGGTACAGCTCCAGCAGCCGTGCGGGCCCCAGCCCGTGCGCCCCCACCTCGATGTTGCCCACGAAGTCGATGCGCGGGTCCTCCAGCACGGAGCGGAGGTTGTTCTGCAGGGACTTGATCTTCTCGTGGTCGGGGGCGACCCCGTAGCGCACCAACCCGTACGGGCAGGGCAGCCGGTCCAGGATGTGCACGTGCACATCGGGGACGGCGGTCTGCTGGATGAGGGCCTGCGCGGCATAGACCCCGCTGGGGCCCGATCCGACGACGGCGACGCGAAGCACGGCTGCGCTCCTTCCCGCAGGGGATTCCAGCATCGCACCGGCATGCGCCGCTGGGGAGATGCCGGCACGGCGCGGTCGCCCGCGCCGGCCCGACCCCAGCGGCGCCCGGCGCGGACGCCGTCCCACGCCGTCCCACGAGTCCCATGGCGTCACATGGCGCGCATCCGGCCGATCTCGCTCGTCTGCTGCGCGATGACGTCGTTCGCCATCTCCTCCACCGCCACGTTGTTGCCCTCGGAGAGGACGTCCGCCGCCATGGTGATCGCCCCCTGGTGATGGGTGATCATCAGTTTCAGGAACAGTTCGTCGAAAGCTTTGTCCTTCGCGTGGCGCAACTGGGTCAGTTGCGCCTCGGTGGCCATGCCGGGCATCGCGCCGTGGTCGTGCTCTCCCTTGCCCGCCGTGTCGTTCTCCGCGTTGGTTTCCAGCCACCCCCGCATCGCGCCCACCTCCGGCTTCTGCGCGGCCGTGATGCGGTCGGCGAGCCGCTTGACCTGGGGTGACGTGGCTCTGCCGGGAGCGAGCGAGGTCATCTTCAGCGCCTGTTCATGGTGCGTGATCATCATGTGCGCATAGCGGAAGTCGGCGGCGTTGGGGCTGTCGTCGGGCAGCGCCTTCGCGGCGTCCTCGGCGGAGAGGGTCTTCGCCGGCTCTCCCGGCTTCCCGGGTGCCACCACCGAGGGCCCCGTACCCGCCTTGGTCTGGGCGGGAGTGCCGGAGTCGGCGTCGCAGGCCCCCAGGGCGAGGGCGGCCGCGGCGACTGCCGCTGCGACGAACGACGTTCGGGCACGCGGGGACCTGCGGTGGTTCAGCACGGCGACCTCCTGTGGCACGTGGGGTTTTCGAGCACCCATTTGGATGTTTCCGAGCGCAGCCGATCAAAAACTTTCATTACGGCTGCGTTGCCATCTGTTGAGATGTGCATGCAAGGGAAGATACTGCCGGGGTCCGTGAACCGTTCAACTACGAACGGCTACAAGGGAGGACGCAGTGACCCTGTTGCACACCACCCGAGTGCGGCGCAGACACCTCGGAGCGGCGGCAGCCGCCGCCGGTCTGCTGGCCACGCTGCTGACCGCCGGCCCCGCCACCGCGATCCCCGACCCCGGGGACGTTCCGGCTCAGGGCAGGGTGTCGTCGAGCCAGGAGGCCGAAACCCGGACGGCCATCTCCGACGGCGAGATTCCCGGCGTGGACGAAGTCGTCCACAGCGACAACATCGAGCACGTAACGAACATCCCCAAGGACGCGATCAAGGGGACCAACTCGGACCTCGCGTTCCAGGGCAGGTACGCGTTCGCCGGCAACTACGACGGTTTCCGGATCTTCGACATCAGCAACCCGAGATCGCCGAAGACCGTGGCACAGGTGCTGTGTCCCGGCTCGCAGAACGACATCACCGTCTCCGGCGACCTGCTCTTCCTGTCCACCGACTCCTCGCGCAGCGACAACTCGTGCGCCAGCACCTCGCAGCCCGCGACGGAGAAGTCGTCGTGGGAGGGCATGAAGATCTTCGACATCAGCGACAAGCGCAACCCGAAGTACGTCGCCGCCGTCGAGACCGCCTGCGGCTCGCACACCCACACGCTGGTGCCCGAGCGCAGGAACGTCTACGTCTACGTCTCCTCGTACTCGCCCAGCGCGGCGTTCCCCGACTGCCAGCCGCCGCACGACGGGATCTCCGTCATCAAGGTGCCGCGCAAGGCTCCCGAGAAGTCCGCGATCGTGAACTTCCCGGTCCTCTTCCCGGGTGAAGGCCCCGACGGTGGCGGCAACCCGGGCGGACCCACCAACCCGGGCGTCTCCAAGACGACCGGCTGCCACGACATCACCGTGCTGCCCTCCGAGGACCTGGCCGCCGGCGCCTGCATGGGCGACGGCATCCTCTTCGACATCGAGGACCCCGAGAACCCGAAGGTCATCGACCGCGTCCAGGACAACGTCAACTTCGCGTTCTGGCACTCGGCCACCTTCAACCAGAGGGCGAACAAGGTCGTCTTCACCGATGAGCTCGGCGGCGGCGTCGGCGCCACCTGCAACGCCGAGATCGGCCCGAACCGCGGTGCCGACGGCATCTACGACATCAAGGGCAGGGGCGACCACCGCAAGCTGGTCTTCCGCAGCTACTACAAGATCGACCGCCACCAGGCGGCCACCGA
Source organism: Streptomyces sp. NPDC043812 (assembly GCF_056436245.1). NCBI lineage: Bacteria > Bacillati > Actinomycetota > Actinomycetes > Kitasatosporales > Streptomycetaceae > Streptomyces > Streptomyces sp. NPDC043812. Next base: position 285,035 of record NZ_JBWKCY010000008.1, on the reverse strand, counting down.
GAATTGCGTGGCGCACAACGGCTCGCTGATCCCGGTCAAGGGCCGCGACATCATGGTCCAGGCCTGGTACCAGGGCGGAGTCTCCGTGTGGGACTTCACGAACTCGGCCAAGCCGAAGGAGATCGCCTACTTCGAGCGCGGCCCGGTCAGTGCCACCGAGAACATCACCGCCGGTTCCTGGTCCGCGTACTACTACAACGGCTACATCTACTCCAACGACATGGCCAAGGGCTTCGACGTCCTGAAGATCAGTGACCGGCGCACCGACGCCGGCAAGCGGGTGCGGATGGACGAGCTCAACGTCCAGACCCAGCCCGACTACTTCGACGACTTCGACGACTGATCCACGCCCGGTCGCGACGTTCCGCCGGGCATCGGCCCGCCCGGCGGAACGCCGAACTCCCAGTCCAGCCCGTACCGCTGGAACAGCTCCGCGCGCAGCCGCGCATGGGGCATGGGCGCGCCCGGCAGCAGAACCGCGAAGACCGCGCCCATCAGCAGGGCGCGCAGCAGCGGGTAGTCGGTGTCCACGTCCTCTGATCCGTACCGCTCCACCGTGTCGCGCAGCAGAGCGGCCAGCCGCTGCTGCTCCGGGCACCGCACAAAGCCGTCCGCCTGAAGGATTCCGGCCATGTGCGTACGCATCAGCACCGGATGCTCCACCGCGAGCCCGAGGATCGCGTCGATGGCCCGCGCGAGCCGCTCCCGGCCGTCGTCCGTGCGCGGTTCACGTTCCAGCGCGGCTTCCAGGGTGAGGTGCATCAGCCGGTGCACCGCCGACTGCAGCAGCTGCCGCTTGCCCGGGAAGTAGTACGAGATCAGACCCCGTGCGGAACCGGCCCGGTCGGCGATGTCGCCCAGCGTCGTGGCCTCGAATCCGCGCTCGTCGACGAGCTCGACCGTCGCCGTCAGCAGCCGCTCCCGAGAACGCCGACGAAGCTCTTCATTGACCGATGCGCTCCGCGGGGACATGCTGGACTCCTGCGTTGACTGGCTCGCAGCCAGTATACTCAGCGCGTACCGCACGCCGCCCTCAGGGGCTGGTCGTCGCGGGTGCTGCCAGGACCGGGCGACGCGGGGGATCGTCCGGTCCCGGCGGCTTCAGCCTGCTCCCGCGCGCTCTGGCTCGTTCCCGGCGCTCAGCGGGAGTCCGCCGGGCAGTTTCTCAGCGGTCACGGTCGACCAGCCCGAGCACCGGACGCAGTCCCGCGGGCCGCTCGTCGGCCGGCAGATGGTCCACGAAGTGGACGGCGCATCCCACCTCTGCGGCGCCGCCGTCCGCCCGCCGGTCGTCGCCCACCATCAGCACGTCGTGCGGATCCCGGCCCAGCTCGTCGCACGCGGCTCTGAACAGCCGCGCGTCCGGCTTCTGCACACCGTGCTCGTACGAGAGCGTGTACGCGTCGACCAGGGCGTCCAGACCATGGGCGCGGAACACCGGCCGCAGATCCCAGCCGATGTTGCTCACCACGCCGACCCCGACCCCCCGCTCACGCAGCCCGCGCAGCACCGCCTCCGCATCCGGATACGGCCGCCAGGCCGCAGGCGCCATGTGCCGGTCGTAGAGCGCGTCGTACAGGCCCTCGTCCGGCAGGGTCACCTCACGGGCGAGGCCGGTGTACGCCGCCCGGTGCAGCTCCGCGCTCTCGTCGCGGACCGCCCAGAGAGCCGCGAGGTGCTCCGGCGGGCGCTGGGTCGACGACCCGCCGGGCAGTGCGCCCGCCGCCCCCAACTGCTGCGCGTAACGGACGGTTTCGTGCTCCGGAAGCACCTGCCCACGGTCCCGGAGCGCCGCGCTCAGCCAGTCGTGGACCGACTCGATGCGGAAGAGAGTGCCGGAGAAGTCGAAGAGCACCGCTTTGATCGCCATGCGCCGATCCTTCCCGGCTCAGCGGCGGCGCGACAAGGCCGTCCGTTCGTACGACACCACCGCCAGTGCCACGACCGAGACCCCGAGCAACCAGCCGCCGACCACGTCCGAAGGCCAGTGCACGCCCAGATACAGCCGGGTGAGACCGACACCCACGACGGACGACGCAGCCAGAGCCACCCCCCATGTCCAGCCGCGCCCTCCCGCCCCCTGCCGCCGTGCCAGCCACAGCAGCAGCCCGCAGGTGATCGCCGCCGTCATCGCGTGACCGGAGGGAAATGCCGCGTACTGCGCCGAGTCGACGGGGTCGGGCCACTGCGGGCGCTCCCGGTCCACCAGTGCCTTGAGCGACTGCTGCAGCCCGGCACCCACCGCACTCGCCGCCGCCACCCATACCGCGAGAAGGCGTTCGGACCGGCGCCACAGCCACACGGTTGCCGCGGCGGCGAGCAGGCGCATCGTCCACGGGTCCCACACCCAGTCCGTGAGCACCCGGTTGACCTGCGTCAACCCCGGCTCGGCCACCGCAGAGCGGTGCAGGGAGTCGGCGACGTCGCGGTCGAAGGAGATCAGTGGCGACCAGGGCAGGGCGACCAGGACCAGCAGCACCGCCGACAGGACGAGGCACGCCGTGCCGGTCCGCGCCGCGGTCGGCAGCAACCGGTCGGCGCGCGCGGCAGTGGACGGCGGGCTCGATGCACGCGGGGAGGACATGATCCGATCCTCGCCCCTCGGCACCCCTCGGGGCTAACCGAGGGCGCGCAGACCGGGGACGAATGCCACGAGCAGCGGAACCACCGGCACCAGCGAGGCCGCCGCCGTCAGCCGCAGCCGGCGGCCCGCCGTGAACCGCGGCACGGGGCTCAGGAGCCGGTTCACGCGCCGCGGAAGCTGGGCGTCCGGCGTGGGGCAGGGTCCGAACACCCCGCGCTCCTCGTTGAGTTCGACCAGCGCCAGCGCGATCGTCAGCCTGCCGTACCGCCGCGAGGCGACGTCGTCGGCGGCCAGCTCGACCAGCCGGTGCATCTCGTCGCGGAATGCGGCGAACACCGGGATCTGCGGAAAACCGTTCGCCAGCGCGGCCGAGCAGTGCAGCAGCCAGTCGTGCCGGGCTCGGGCGTGTCCCTGCTCATGGGCGAGCACCGCGTCCAGCCGACGGCCCTTCAGCCTGCGCAACGCGGCCGTGGTGATGACCAGTTGGGGTGCCGCGCCCGGCAGCCACCAGGCGTCCGGACGCTCGCCCTCCAGCACGACCAGTGGCTCGTCGCCCGGCACCTCGCCCGGCATCAGCGGCGAACGCACCAGCAGATCCCGGCGGCGCTGCCGGCGCCGCTGGTGGGCGCGCAGGATCTCGCGGGAGAGCATGGCCCCGGTCCACAGCCCGCCGCAGGCGAGTAGGACGGCGAGCACGGCGGACCACGGCCCGTTCGCGCCCAGTGCGTATGCCTCGACGACGCCGTGCGGGGCCGACGCGAACACATGGCCGCGAACCCATGCCCAGGCCGCGGCCGCGCTGAAGGTCATCGACAGGGCGAAGCAGAGAAGAACGGCGGCCACCACGCACTGCCACACCCACAGCGCAACGACCGGCTCGCGCTCCGGCCAGTCGCCGCGTGCCATGAGACGCGGGGCGACGACGGCGGCCAGTGCGCCGAGCAACAGCAGCGCGAGCGAGACCATCATGGGATGCAGACTATGAGCGCGGCACTACTCGCGGGTATGGCACGGCATGCCAAGTGACGCACGCCACGGTCCGCTCGCGCGGCCCTGACGCCTTCCTCAGAGAGTGAGCAGCATCGCCAGCATGGCCATGCCCATCGAGAGTCTGCAGGCCATGGCCGGTTCCGGCCGGGCCTGCCAGGCGGCCGCCGTCGAACCGGGGGCGCCGGCGGGGGAGGGGGCCGGTACCAGGCGTATGCCGGCGCGCAGCACATACGCCGTGAAGTAGACGAGCAGTGCCGTGGTCAGCAGTGGCACTCCCGCGCTCGCGGACGCGGCCGCGTGGGAGGTGTGCCCGCCCACAGGGGCGGCCATCGCCACCGCCATGTAGATCATCGCCAGGCAGCCCACCAGGTGGTGTGCATGGTGCGGGTGCCCGCGCACCGACCGCGCCGTACGCAGCGCGGCTGCGCCGAAGACCGCGGCGTACGCCACCCAGTGCCAGGACGGCAACGTGAGCACGGCGGCGGGCACTGCCATCGCAGCCATCCCGAACCCCATCAGTGCCTCGCCCCCGGCACCCTCGCGCGCCTCGCCGGTACAACTGCGCATGCGCACCAGGCAGTACGCCCCGGTCGCCGTGCACAACGCCATGAGCAGCCAGCCGGACATCGTCGGTCCGTGCACGCGCACCTCCCCTTCGACGGCGTCGTGTGGTCGATGCCCACGGCGTGGCCACGTACGCGAGCGCACGGGATCACAAGGGGAGCGCGGCAGGGGCGCAGTCGGGTCGCGGCGCATCGGCGACCGGCGGGAAGGGCCCAGGAGGGCGCGCGTTACTCTCGTGCCACCCGCCCCGAGTGGAACGGAGAGGCACTCCATGGACACCGCACCGCCCCAGGACTCCGGTGAGCTGACCTACCGCGACGCGACCGCCGCCGATGTTGCGGCTCTCGTCCCGCTCATCGAGTCGGCGTACCGCGGCGACGCCAGCCGCGCGGGCTGGACCACGGAGGCCGACATCCTCGGCGGCCAGCGCACCGACCCCGAGGGGGTCCTGGCGGTGATCACGACGCCGGGCAGCCGGCTGATGGTCGTGGAGCGCGACGGCCGCCCCATCGCCTGCTGTCAGCTCGAACACCGCGGCGAAGCCGCCTACTTCGGGATGTTCGCCGTCCGGCCCGAACTCCAGGGCGGCGGCCTCGGCCGCACGATCATCGCCGCGGCCGAGCGCAGTGCCGTCGAGACCTGGGGTGTGCGCGAGATGCACATGACGGTGATCACGCTCCGCGAGGAGCTGATCGCCTGGTACGAGCGCCGCGGTTACCGCCGTACGGGCAGGCTCAGCCCGTTCCCGTACGGCGACGAGCGCTTCGGCATCCCGCAGCGCGACGATCTGGCCTTCGAGCTGCTGGTGAAGAACCTCGGCTGAGTATCCGGCCGAGTACCGCGCAGGACTCAGGCCGTGAACCGGCCGGTCCGCCGGATCTCGGGGAAGTCGGTGGTCGCGCCGTCGAGTTCGAGGGCGCGCACGAGCCGCAGATGGTCCTGGGTGTTGACCACCCATCCGATGACCTTCAGCCCCTCGCCGTGGGCGTGCTCGACGGTCTCCAATGTCAGCCTGCGGATGTTCAGCGCGAGCGACGCGGCGCCCACGGCCTTCGCGCGGTCCACGATGTCCGCGCCCCAGCGGCTGGCGATGAGGACGGTGCGCACGCCGGGAACCAAGGAGGAGATCTCCGCGACGGCATCGTCGTGGAACGACGAGACCTCCACCCGCGGCACCAGATCGCGGCGTTTCATCACGTCGGCCAGCGCACGTGCCGCCGCCACGTCCTTGATCTCCGCCTGCAGCGGCGAACGGACGGCGTCGAGCACGTCCTCGAACACCGGGACGCGCTCGCCCCGGCCCGCGTCGAGCTGACGCAGTTCGGCGAGGGTCTTCTCGGCGATGGGGCCGTTTCCGTCGGTCGTGCGGTCCACGTCCGCGTCGTGCATGACGGCCAGCGCGCCGTCCTTGCTCAGATGCAGATCCAACTCGATCATGTCCATGCCGCACTGCTCGGCGCGGACGAAGGATCGCAGGGTGTTCTCCGGCTCGACGCCCATGACCCCGCGATGACCGATGGTGAGGAAAGTCAAGATTCTCTCGCTTCCGTCGACGGCGGCTCCCGCGGCGCGACCCGCTCGCCCCCGCGGTAAGGACGCAGCCTAACGGCCCGTCCCGACGACGGAACCGTTCCCGCACGGGGGTGTCCGGAACCCGTCCGTCCGCCCTCGCGACCCCGGCGGCATGACCGGGAGGACGGCTCCGACAAGGACGGGGCGCGTGCACACGGCCGGGGCGCCGGTGCGGCGAGAGGGCCGGCGGGCCCGCCGGGCGCCGCGTCGGCGCGCCGTCCGCAACGTGCCGTGTCACCCTGGCGTGGGCGCGTCCCGCAGGCCGTTGACGACCGGCCTCCAGGAGGCAAGTACCCGCGCAGACCACCCGCAACCGCAAAACCTGCGGCGATCAGGGGGGTGGGGCAGGATAATTTCCCACGCTTCCACTTGTCCGAGACAATGACGCACGGATACGGTGTCTTGACGCGAGGTTCTCCTGTGGAGGAAGTGACATGACGGAAATTCTTGTGCAGGACGTGGCTGCAGGGGGCATATCCCCCGCCGATCCGGTAGTCGACCACCCGAGCTGGCCGGCGCTCAAGAATGCCGTCGAGGAGATCCGGCCCTGGCAGTCCAAGGACGGCTCCATCGACTTCGACGCAGAGGGCGCGCCCGCCCGGTCCGCGGCGAAGGCTGCCGTCGACCGTGTGATCGACGCGGTGGGAGAGCTCTCCCCGCTGCTTCCGCACGACAAGGACTACCACCAGGCGCTCGTGGCCGATCTCCACAAGTGGGCCGGAGCGGGCTTCGGTGTCCCGGACTTCCTGGACTCCCTGATGGCCTTCCACCCGGCCGCCGGGCGACAGGACGGCCTCCAGCACCTCGTCGTCTTCCCGATGTACACGCAGAACGGCAACCCGGACCGCAACCTCGAAGCGGTCGTGCTGCGCATGGTCTGGCCCGAGTGGCTCTCCGAGCTCGAGCGCACCCGCTACGACAACCCTCTCTTCTGCGGCATCACCTTCGAGGACTTCACCGCCGGGTACGACACCAACTCCGCGGTCCTCTTCCCCGAGACGATCGCCGTGCGTGAAGCTCCCGAGCGCTTCACCTGGGGCGGCATCTTCTGCGACCGCGAGGCGGCACGCTTCCGCGCCGTCACCGAGGAGGCCGTGCGCGTCCTCGGCCTGGAGCTGCCCGACGACATCAGCGAGATGGTCGGCGACCAGAAGCGGTGCGAGCAGGCGTTCGTCCTGTGGGACATGGTCCACGACCGCACCCACAGCCACGGCGACCTGCCGTTCGACCCCTTCATGATCAAGCAGCGCCAGCCGTTCTGGATGTACGGCCTGGAGGAGCTGCGTTGCGACCTCACGGCGTTCAAGGAGGCCGTGAGGCTGGAGGCCGAGGGGAATCAGCACGGTCGCGACGTCCAGTACGCCGTGCTCTTCGACCGGATGTTCCGCTTCCCCGTCTCCGGTGACCGGGTGCGCAACTACGACGGCCTCGGCGGGCAGCTGCTCTTCGCCTACCTGCACAAGCACGACGTGGTGCGCTGGACCGACAACACCCTGAAGATCGACTGGGACCGGGCGCCGCAGGTCACCAACCAGCTCTGCGCCGAGATCGAGACCCTCTACCGCGACGGCATCGACCGCCCGAAGCTGGTCCACTGGTTCGCCGCGTACGAACTGGTCTCCACCTACCTCGCCCCGCACCCCGGATCCCGCTGGGCGAAGGGCCCCGACGCTCTCGACCTGTCGCAGCCGCCCCGCAAACTGGTGGATGATGTGCTTCCGGACGAGTTTCCGCTCAGCATGTTCTATGAGGCGCTCTCCAAGAAGCTGAAGAACGTGATCGCCTCCACCAAGGGGATCACCGCCGCTTCCGCTCCGGGAGCCGCCGCGTGACTTCCCGGACCCAGGAGGCGACGACCATGGACAGGAACGGCACTGGTGCCCTCGAAGGTGCAGTGGTCGCGGTAGCCGGAGCGGCAGGACCTGCCGGCCGGGCCACCCTGCTGAGGCTGGCCGAGGCCGGTGCGGTCGTGGTCGCCTCCGACGCGGACGCCGAACGACTCGCGCAGGCCGTGGACGCCGCACGGTACGCACACGGCGGGGCGACCGTCACCGGCGACACCGTCGACCTGCTCGACCTGAACGCCACCCGTGAGTGGGCGGACAGGACCGAGAAGGAGTTCGGCCGCATCGACGGGCTGGTCCATCTCGTCGGCGGCTGGCGCGGCAGCGCCACGTTCGGCGAGTCCGACCCCGCGGACTGGACCCTGCTGGAGAAGCTGCTGATCCGCACGGTCCAGAACACCTCGCTCGCCTTCCACGACGGACTGCTGCGCAGCGACCGCGGCCGCTATCTGCTCATCAGCGCCGCGGGAGCGAGCAAGCCCACCGCCGGCAACGCCGCCTACGCGGCGGCCAAGGCGGCCGCCGAGGCATGGACGCTGGCCCTCGCCGACTCCTTCCGCAAGGCGGGGGGCGAACAGGGTCCCGCGGCCTCGGCTGCGATCCTGGTGGTCAAGGCACTGGTGCACGAGGCCATGCGCGCCGAGCGCCCCAATGCGAAGTTCGCGGGCTTCACCGACGTGACGGAACTGGCGGAGGCCATCGCCGGAGTGTGGGACCAGCCCGCCCAGGATGTGAATGGACAGCGTCTGTGGCTCACCCCCAAACCGTGAAGACCGACGCCCGTCGTCATCACGACCCGTCCGTCCGCGGTTTCGCCAGCGACAACTATGCGGGTGCCCACCCGGAGGTCCTCGCCGCGCTGGCCCTCGCCAATGGCGGTCACCAGGTCGCCTACGGCGAGGACGAGTACACCGACCACCTCCAGCGGATCATGCACAGCCACTTCGGCCCGACCGCCGAGGCCTTCCCGGTCTTCAACGGCACTGGTGCCAATGTGACCGCGCTCCAGGCGCTCACCGACCGCTGGGGTGCGGTCATCTGCGCCGAGACCGCGCACATCAACGTGGACGAGGGCGGTGCACCGGAGCGGATGGGCGGCCTCAAGCTGCTCACCGTGCCGACGCCGGACGGCAAGCTCACCCCCGAACTGATCGACCGACAGGCGTGGGGCTGGGAGGACGAACACCGGGCCATGCCCCAGGTCGTGTCGATCACCCAGAACACCGAGCTGGGCACGCTCTACACGGTGGACGAGATCCGGGCGATCGTGGACCACGCGCACGGGCTGGGCATGAAGGTCCACCTCGACGGTGCCCGCATAGCCAACGCCGCGGCTTCGTTGAACGTGCCGATGCGCGCGTTCACCAATGCCGTCGGCGTGGATGTCCTCTCGTACGGCGGCACCAAGAACGGGATGCTGTTCGGCGAGGCCGTGGTGGTCCTGAACCCGGACGCGGTCAGCCACATGAAGCATTTGCGCAAGCTGTCGATGCAGCTCGCCTCCAAGATGCGTTTCGTGTCGGTGCAGTTGGAGGCGCTGCTCGCCAAGGACCTGTGGCTGCGCAACGCCCGGCACTCCAACGAGATGGCCCAGCGGCTCGCCGCGGGCGTGCGCGACGTCGACGGCGTCGAGATCCTTCATCCCGTGCAGGCCAACGCGGTGTTCGCGCGCCTTCCGCACGAGGTGACGCGACGGCTTCAAAAGCGCTTCCGGTTCTACTTCTGGGACGAGGCCGCCGGTGACGTGCGCTGGATGTGCGCCTTCGACACCACCGAGGACGACGTGGACGCGTTCGTCCAGGCGCTGAAGGAAGAGATGTCCCGCTGACCCGCTGAGCGCATAAAGATGCGACCGACTGGAAATCAATTGATCTCTGGCCGGTCGCTTCCTTATGCTCGCGCGGTATGGAACTGATCCAGCAGGAATCGGAACTGGCCGCGTACCTCGTGGCGGACGATGTTGTCGATCACCGGCATCTGCTCGTACGCGAAACCGCCGCGGCTCTTCGCGCCCGCCATGACGATGCATACTCATACGCCAAGGCTGCCTTCGAGTTCGTGCGCGACACCATCCCTCACTCCCAGGATGCCGGGGACCTCCGTGTCACCTGGAGGGCGTCCGACGTCCTCGCGCAGCGCACCGGCATCTGCTACGCCAAGTCGCACGCTCTCGCCGCACTGCTGCGCGCCGAAGGGATCCCCGTCGCGCTGTGCTACCAGCGCCTCGCCGACGACGACGGCACGAACCCGGTCGTGCACGGCCTCGTGGCCGTCCGGATGCCCGGCGGGCCCGGATGGGCGCGTCTGGACCCGCGCGGCAACAAGCCGGGCGTCGATGCGCAGTTCTGTCTCGCCGGAGAGAGGCTGGCCTTTCGCGTCCGACCCGAGTGCAATGAAGTGGACTATCCGATACTGTTTGCTGCACCGCATCCGGTGGTCCTGCGTGCCCTGCGCGACGCACCCGACCGGCCGGCCCTGTGGCGAACGCTGCCCACGGACATCTGAACGGCGGACCCATGTCTCCCACCCTCACCGTCTCCGACGAGGTGCGCGCCCTCGCGCCCGGCTTCGTGCACGTGGCCGTCGAAGCACACGGCCTCGTCAACGGCCCGAGCACCGCGGACAGTTCGGCCCTGCTGGACGACGCCGCCCGCCGCCTCGCCGCCAGGCTCGACGGCCGCGCCCCGCACGAGGACCCGCACATGGCCGCATGGCGCGCCGCGTACTCCGCGTTCGGCGCCAAGCCCTCCCGCACCCGCAACTCCGCCGAGGCGCTGGCGAGGCGCGCCCTGGCCGACGGTGGCCTGCCGCGAATCAACGTGCTCGTCGATCTCTACAACGCGATCAGCGTCGCGCATCTGATCCCGGTCGGCGGGGAGGACATCGACCACATCGCGGGCGGCATGCGTCTCGTGCGCGCCACGGGCCGCGAGCCCTTCGCGACGGTCGCCGGCGGCGAGGACAGCGTGGAGCACCCCGAGCCCGGCGAGGTCGTCTGGTGCGACGACGAGGGCGTCACCTGCCGTCGCTGGAACTGGCGCCAGGGCGTGCGCACCCGACTCACCGAGGACTCGGTGAACGCGCTCTTCCTCTTCGAGGGAATGGCCCCGACGACAGGCGGCGAGCTCGGGGCAGCCGCCACCGAACTCGCCGAATCGCTGGAGAAGTTGAGTCCCGGGGCGCGGATCACCGTCCACGCCCCGCGGTAGCGGCGCCAGGGCCGCCGAGCCCTGATCGGCCCGGCAGGAACCAGGTCCTGTCGCCCGGACAGAGCCGAACACGGCGAAGTGCCGCAACTGGCGTCGCGGGCCCCAGAAGGTCGCCCGGACAGGGCCTAGTTGGCCTCGCGGACCTCGGCCGGCGTCGGCGCGGTGCCCCCGAGGTGCGCGGGTACCCACCAGGTGTCGCCCGCGTCCTTGGGGCGAACCGGATAGGCGCGCTGCGCCGCTTCCAGCAGCTCCTGGACCCGCTCGCGGAGCCGTCGCGTGATGGCGCCCGCGTACTGGTCGGTCGGCGCCTCGAGGGGCTCGCCGACCCGGATCGTCACCGGGATGTGGGAGCGCCGGAAGTTGCGGGGGCGGCCCTTGGTCCACAGCCGCTGCGTGCCCCACAGCGCCATCGGGATCAGCGGCACGCCGGCCTCCTGGGCCAGCCTGGCAGCCCCCGACTTGAACGACTTCAGCGTGAACGACTGCGAGATCGTCGCCTCCGGGAAGACGCCCACGATCTCGCCGGAGCGCAACGAGTCCAGAGCGTGCGAGTACGCCGCCTCGCCCTGCGTACGGTCCACCGGGATGTGCTTCATACTGCGCATCAGCGGTCCAGAGACCGTGTGACGGAAGACGGATTCCTTGGCCATGAAGCGGACGAGGCGCTTCTGCGGCAGAGCGGCGAGTCCCGTGAAGATGAAGTCCAGGTAGCTGATGTGGTTGCTGACCAGCACAGCGCCGCCAGAGCGCGGAATGTTCTCGGATCCCTGAGTCTCGATCTTCAGGTCCAGCGCCTTGAACATCGTACGAGCGGCGCCGATGACCGGCCGATAGACGAGCTCTGCCATCTGGGGAGGACCCTTTCGTCGTGCCCGGGGAGGGTTCTCCCGGTGGAAGTTACGCAGCCGTAGGTTTTCGGCATTGGGGCGATCGTGCCCCAAGTGTGGCGTGCTGACCAGCCCTGGCGGCCTGTACAGGCGAGATTCTCATCACGTCGGGTGTGCGGACATCAGCGGTTCACGGTCGCCGCCCGCCGCAGCAGCAGGAACATCTCGCACCCCAGGCAGTAACCGAAGGCCGCGTTCAAGAAGGCCGCGGCGAGCGCGCAGCCGCCCGCGACCAGCCCCAGCCAGGGCGGGCCCCACCAGAAACCGACGACGGCGACGAGCGCGAAGAACAGGCCGACGCCCTGCGCGAAACGGGGCGGCTGCGGGGACTCGAAGGCGGCCGGCGGTCCGAGCCTCGGGCGGACGACGGTGCGGAACAGCAGCCCGTACGGCGCATGCTGCACCCCGAACACCGCACCCGCCGCGAAGCAGAGCGCCTGCCACGCGAACACCGCGCCGCTCTCGGTGATCAGTGCGACGGCGAGTACGACGGTGGTCACTGCGGCGCCGAAACGGGGGCCCCTGACGTCGATGTCCCTGGAAGTGTCCATGCCTGCCAGCATCCCGCAGCGAAACGATGCGCGGGAGCGGGAATCTTTGCGGTCTCGTGAACGCTGCAGTCGGGGATGACTGGACTCCTGGTGGTTGCGGCAGTGCTCGCGGCGGCGAGCGCCTTCGGCCTGTGGCAGCGCCGAAGCAACGGAAGGCTCACGGTGCGCGCGAACGATGCGGAACGGCGGCTGGGCGCCGCGGAACTGGGCGCCGAGCTCGGGCAGCGGGCGACGCTCGTCCAGTTCTCGACGGCGTTCTGCCAGCCCTGCCGTGCCACACGCCGCACGCTCGCGGACGTCGCCGGCATGGTCGACGGAGTGGCCCACATCGAGATCGACGCCGAGGAACGGCTCGGCCTCGTCAGGGAACTGGGCATCCTCAAGACCCCCACGGTCCTGGTCCTCGACCCGGCCGGAAGGATCGTCACCAGGGCGTCGGGGGCGCCGCGTCGGGCCGATGTCATCGCCGCACTCGGACGTGCCGGGTGACGTCCGTGAGCCTGGTCCCACAATCCGGTGCGCACTTGACTGCACAGGGCAACCGTCGTCAGGCTGCGTGTGTGCCACCAGTAATCCTTCTCTTCGGGCGGGTCCATGTGGACCTCGTCCGATACGCGAGCGCGCGCTGTCCGGCTGTTGATCCCGCCGCAGCCGCTTAGTTCGCCACCCATGCAGAAGGACACCCCCATGACGGCCCCGACCGATCTCGGCACTCGCCCTCTCACGACGCCCGGCATCCGGGCTCCCCGGTCGGCCCTCTCCGCGGAACCCGCCGCTCCGCGATCCGACACGCCCGGCCTGCTGCGGTCGGTCTTTCGTCAGCACGCCGCCGGAGTGGCGGTGATCACGGCCCTGGGCGAACACCCTGTCGGTTTCACCGCCACCTCGTTGAACTCCGTTGCCGCCGAACCGCCCCTGATCTCGTTCGGTATCGGCACCTCGTCGTCCAGTTGGCCGGTGGTCGCCGATGCCGAATACGTCGGCGTGCACATACTCGGCGAGGACCAGCAGGAACTGGCTGCGACGTTCGCGCGCAGCGGCGCCGACCGTTTCGCCGAACCGACCCGCTGGCGCCCGGGCCCCGAAGGGGTGCCCGTTCTCGACGGTGTGGTGGCCTGGCTCGTCTGCCGTGTGGTCGCACGGGTGCCTGCGGGGGACCATCGCATCGTGATCGCCGAGGTCGTGGCCGGGGATCCGGCGGGCGGTGGCCGCCCGCTGGTCTACCACCAGGGCCGCTTCACCGCGCTGCGGGACTGACCCGGACCGTCGTTGTCAAGGTCACAGTCCAAAGCGCTTGCTTAGCGGGAAAAGACTCGATGTACTGACGAGTAATATTTCGATCGGAGCGCGGCCCGCCCCGACCGGGATCCGCCCCATCGGACGCCTATGCTGCGTTCACAAGGCATTCCAATAGAGACGATGCAGTAGGAGAGCCGGCGTGAGCCTGAGGATCGTTGTCTGTGTGAAGTACGTGCCCGACGCCACCGGCGACCGGCACTTCGCCGATGACCTGACCGTCGACCGCGACGATGTCGACGGCCTGCTGTCGGAGCTGGATGAGTACGCGGTCGAGCAGGCGCTGCAGATCGCGGACGAGGCGGACGACGCGGAGGTCACCGTGCTGACGGTGGGTCCGGAGGACGCCAAGGACGCGCTGCGCAAGGCGCTCTCGATGGGTGCCGACAAGGCCGTCCACGTCGAGGACGACGACCTGCACGGCTCCGACGTCATGGGCACCTCGCTGGTGCTGGCGAAGGCGATCGAGAAGACCGGCTACGACCTGGTCATCGCCGGTATGGCTTCCACCGACGGCACGATGGGTGTCCTGCCCGCGATCCTCGCGGAGCGTCTGGGCGTCCCGCAGGTGACGCTGCTGTCCGAGGTCTCCGTCGAGGACGGTACCGTCAAGGGCCGCCGTGACGGCGACACCGCGTCCGAGCAGCTGGAGGCGTCGCTGCCGGCCGTCGTGTCCGTGACGGACCAGTCGGGCGAGGCGCGTTACCCGTCCTTCAAGGGCATCATGGCCGCCAAGAAGAAGCCGGTGGAGTCCCTGGACCTCGAGGACCTGGAGATCGAGGCGGACGAGGTCGGCCTCGAGGGCGCGTGGACCAAGGTCGACTCGGCCACGGAGCGTCCGGCCCGCACCGCCGGCACGATCGTCAAGGACGAGGGCGAGGGCGGCAAGCAGCTGGCCGAGTTCCTGGCCGGCCAGAAGTTCATCTAAGGCTTCGGCCACCTACCGCCCCCTTCATACTTCGCAAGCAGGAGAGAAGAAGTCCCATGGCTGAAGTTCTCGTCTACGTCGACCACGTGGACGGTGCCGTCCGCAAGCCCACCCTGGAACTGCTGACGCTGGCCCGCCGCATCGGTGAGCCCGTCGCCGTCGCGCTCGGCTCCGGTGCCGAGAACACCGCTGCCGCGCTCGCCGAGCACGGCGCGGTGAAGGTGCTCACCGCCGACGCCCCCGAGTTCGCCGACTACCTGGTCGTCCCGAAGGTGGATGCGCTGCAGGCCGCGTACGAGGCGGTCTCGCCGGCCGCCGTGCTCGTGCCGTCCTCCGCCGAGGGCAAGGAGATCGCGGCCCGTCTCGCGGTCCGTATCGGCTCCGGCGTCATCACCGACGCCGTCGACCTCGAGGCCGGCGACGAGGGTCCGGTCGCGACGCAGTCCGCGTTCGCCGCCTCCTTCACCACCAAGTCCCGTATCAGCAAGGGCACCCCGGTCATCACGGTCAAGCCGAACTCGGCCGCCGTGGAGGCCGCTCCGGCCGCCGGTGCGGTCGAGGCCCTCGCCGTCTCGTTCTCCGAGAAGGCCACCGGCACCAAGGTCGTCTCGCGCACCCCGCGTGAGTCGACCGGCCGCCCGGAGCTGACCGAGGCCGCGATCGTGGTCTCCGGAGGCCGCGGCGTCAACGGCGCCGAGAACTTCGCGATCATCGAGGCGCTCGCCGACTCCCTCGGTGCCGCCGTGGGTGCCTCGCGTGCCGCGGTCGACGCCGGCTGGTACCCGCACACCAACCAGGTCGGCCAGACCGGTAAGTCCGTCTCGCCGCAGCTGTACATCGCCTCCGGCATCTCCGGCGCGATCCAGCACCGCGCCGGTATGCAGACGTCGAAGACGATCGTGGCCATCAACAAGGACGCCGAGGCCCCGATCTTCGACCTCGTCGACTACGGCGTGGTCGGCGACCTCTTCGAGGTCGTCCCGCAGCTGACCGAAGAGGTCAAGACCCGCAAGGGCTGATCCCGCAGGGCAGATCCGGCCAGGGGCCGCGTGGTGATCTTCACCGCGCGGCCCCTGCTCGTTGTGCGGGACCATTGACGCAGATCAGGCCGCCCATTAACGTCATTCAACAGAATGTTGAATCCGTGGAGCGAGACACGCGGATGCCGGAGCGTGCGGAGGGTGTGGGAATGGGTCAGCAGGAAAAGGTGGCAACGAGCCTCGCCGGTGCGGTCGGTGAGGGCATCAGCGCCTCCCTGGCGACGGTGGACGCGGAGCTCGCACGCCGCTACCCGGGGGACCCCGGCACCCGTCAGCCCGTCCACACCGTCTACGTCCCGGGTGACGCCTTCGCCGCCGACACCATCCGCACCTGGGGCGACGCGGCCCTCACCGCACTCGACGAGCACGCCCCCGACGCCGCCACGCTCGCCCGCGTGCTCGGCCTGAGCGACGAACTCGCCGAGCCCGTGTACACGCGCGTACGCGCCAAGTTGGAGCGGGAGCCGATCGAGGACCTGCGCGTCGACTTCGAGGACGGCTACGCGGGGCAGGACGAGGACAGCGACGCCGCGCGTGCCGCGCGCCTCATCTCCGAGGCGTACGCGACGGGCACCGCCGCCCCGTACATGGGCATCCGCATGAAGTGCATGGAGGCCGCCGTCCGTGACCGCGGCATCCGCACCCTCGACGTCTTCCTCACGGGGCTGATGGAGGCCGGGGGACTGCCCGGCGGACTCGTGCTCACGTTGCCCAAGGTCACCTACACCGAGCAGGTCACCGCGATGGTGCGCCTCGTCGAGGAGTTCGAGAAGGCCCGCGGCCTGGAGAACGGCCGGATCGGCTTCGAGATCCAGATCGAGACCAGCCAGTCCATCCTCGGCCCCGACGGCACCGCCACCGTCGCCCGCATGATCGACGCCGCCGAGGGCCGGGCCACCGGACTGCACTACGGCACCTTCGACTACAGCGCCTGCCTCGGCGTCAGCGCCGCTCACCAGGCCAGCGACCACCCGGCGGCCGACCACGCCAAGGCCGTCATGCAGGTCGCCGCCGCGGGCACCGGCGTACGGGTCTCCGACGGCTCCACCAACGTCCTGCCCATCGGCACGACCGAGAAGGTGCACGACGCCTGGCGCCTCCACTACGGACTCACCCGCCGCGCCCTCGCCCGCGCCTACTACCAGGGCTGGGACATGCACCCCGCCCACCTGCCCACTCGTTACGCCGCCGTCTTCGCCTTCTACCGTGAAGGTTTCGAGCAGGCCGCGGCCCGCCTCGCCGCCTACGCCAATCACACCGGCGGCGACGTCATGGACGAACCCGCCACCGCCAAGGCTCTCAGCTCCTACCTGCTGCGCGGCATCGACTGCGGCGCCCTCGACACCGCCGAGGTCGCCCGGCTCACCGGCCTGACCCGAGCGGACCTCGACGGCTTCGCGGCCCCCCGGCGCGGCGAACTGACCGCCACAGCCGAGTAACAGTTGGCATCGGGCGCCCCGCCGCCCGCTTAGGCTGTGTGCCGTCACAGTCGGGACTCGGGAGCGGGGCAGCGGTGTCATCGGGGGAGAATGAGCGGCTGGCCGGCCGCTATCGACTGGTCGAGGAGCTCGGCCGCGGGGCATGGGCGTCGTCTGGCGCGCCGTCGACGAGGTACTCGGGCGAGAGGTCGCGGTCAAGGAACTGCGCACCTACACCGACTCCTCGGCGCCCGAACTGGCCGATCTGACCGTACGGATGCAGCGCGAGGCGCGCGCGGCGGCCCGGGTACGCCACCCCGGGGTCATCGCCGTGCACGACGTCGCCGAGCACCACGGGCGGCCGGTCATCGTCATGGAACTGATCGACGGCCCCTCGCTCGACGACGTCCTCACGCAGCGCGGCGTGCTCGATCCCCGCGAGGCCGTGGGCATCGGCGCCAAGGTCATGGCGGCCCTCGGCGCCGCGCATCAGGTGGGTGTACTGCACCGCGACGTCAAGCCGGGCAACGTACTCCTCGACCGCGGGGGGCGTGTCGTCCTCACCGACTTCGGCATCGCGGCGATGGAGGACCCGGGCGACGGCTCCACCACCCATCTGACCCGCAGCGGCGAACTGGTCGGCTCGCTCGACTACTTGGCGCCCGAGCGGGCCCAGGGCAACGACCCGGGACCGGCGTCCGACGTATGGGCGCTCGGCGCCACGCTGTACGCGGCCGTCGAAGGGGCCTCCCCGTTCCGCCGTACGTCGACGTGGTCCACCCTCACGGCGATCGTCGCCGACCCGCTGCCCGAGCCCCGGCGGGCGGGCGCACTCGGCCCCGTGCTGCGGCAGTTGATGCACAAGGACCCGGCGCAGCGGCCCGACGCGGACACCGCGGCGCGCCTGCTGGCCGCCGTCGCCGACGCCGAGGACACCGACCGGCACACCGTGCCGCTGTCCGGACCCCCGCCCGCGTCCGCCGCGCCGAGGGTGCCCACCACGCTGAACGCGGCGCCGCACCAGCCCCAGGGCTTCGGCCCGGCCGTCCCTCCCACGCCGCCGCCCGTGCCCGCACCCGTTGCCGGTCACGGGGCCGCTCCGGCTCCCGCTTCGGCCCCGCAACCCGCGCGTCGCGGCCGCGGTCGGATGCTCGTGGCCGCTTCGGTGGCCGCTGTGGTGCTCGCGGGCGGTGGAATCACCTATGCGCTGACCGACCGCACCGAAGACACCAGCGCCGGCGGCGCGCCGGCCGGCAACGCCGGGGACCCCTCGGCGAGCGCATCGGGCGACACCCCGGGCGCAGCACCCACCGACGGCAACGCGAGCCCCAGCGCATCGGCGAAGGACAAGGACAAGGGCAAGACCGAGGAGAAGGACCAGGACAAGGGCGGGGACTCGTCCCCGAGCGCCAAGCCCCCGGCCAAGGGCGGCAGTTCGGGCGGCTCCGACGGCGGCTCCGCGACCGGCGGTTCCGGGACCTCGGGCGCCTCCGGCGGTTCCGCGACGGGCGGTTCGACGACCGGTGGCGGCGCGGAGCCCGAGCCCGTCTGCCATGCGATCGGCGGCGGCAAGTACAACTGCCAGGTCTGGAAGGACGCCAACTCGTACACCGCGTCCGGCGCCCAGGCCGGAGTCCTGCACGCGGGCACCAACTACTTCTACTGCCAGCAGAATCTGGGCCGTCGTGAGACCTCGGGCCAGTGGACGAACGTCTGGTGGGCGAAGACAGACGACGACAGCGGCAACCGGAACGTGTTCGTCAGCGACGTCTACATCCAGGGCGGCGACAACGACTCGCCGGTGCCGGGCCTGCCGGTCTGCTGACGCCGGCCCGGCAGCCCCGGACGCGGACGTGCCCGCCCGTCAGGACGAGGGCGGGATCTCGCCCGAGCCGCGGGGGATCAGCACGGTCTCCAGGGCGACCTGGGACGGTTCCTCGTTCACCCCGTCCAGCCGGCGGAACAACCGCTCCGCCGCCGTGCGGCCCAGCGCGGCCGCGTCCTGGGCTATGACCGTGATGCCGAGCAGGTCCGCCAGTTCGATGTCGTCGAAGCCGACCAGCGCGACCGGCTTCTCGCGGGCGGCGAGGAGACGTACCACCGTCACCGTCACCCGGTTGTTGCCCGCGAAGATCGCGGTGACCGGCTCGGGGGCGTCCAGCATCGCCGTCACCGCCCCCTCGACCCGGTCCGGGGCGGTGGAGCCGAGCGAGACCCACGATTCGTCGATCTCCAGGTCCGCGTCCTCCATCGCCGCGCGGTATCCGCGCAGACGCTCGACCGCGGTGTGGATCCTCGGCTGGTCACCGATGAAGGCGATACGCCGGTGACCGTGCGCGATCAGATGCGCCACACCGTCGCGGGCACCGCCGAAACTGTCCGACAGCACCACGTCGGCATCGATCCGGCCGGCCGGGCGGTCCACGAACACCGTGGCCACACCGGCCTTGATCTCCGGCTCCAGATAGCGGTGGTCGTGCCCGGCGGGGATCACGATCAGCCCGTCGACCCGGCGGGCGCAGAGCGCGAGCACAAGCTCCTGCTCGCGGTCGGGGTCCTCGGCGCTGGAGCCGTTGATCAGCAGCGCTCCGTGGGCGCGGGCGACCTCCTCGACGGCGCGGCTGAGCGGTCCGTAGAACGGGTCGGCCAGATCCTCCAGCACCAGACCGATCGACGCGGTGCGTCCCTTGCGGAGCACACGCGCGCTGTCGTTGCGCCGGAAGCCGAGGGACTCGATGGCCTCCTGCACCCGTCGCTCGGTGTCGGGCGTGACCCCCGGCTCCCCGTTGACCACGCGCGAAACGGTCTTGAGGCCGACGCCGGCCCGTGCTGCCACGTCCTTCATCGTCGGCCGGTTTCCGTAACGCGGCTCGGGTCCACGAGGGCTGCCTGAGGACGGAAGGGGACGGGTCGAATCGGCCACGGTGCACTTTCTGTCCGGAGGCAGGCGGTCGGGTTCGATGGTATGGGAAGGTGTGGCGTCGAGCATAGGGCCTGGACAACGTTGTCAGGGGAATGGAGACTGTTATCGAAACCGCAGGTCCGACTGTCTCCCCGGGGGATCGCACACCGATGCATACCAGCCTCGTCGCCGCTCTCGACATCGGCGGCACCAAGATCGCCGGCGCATTGGTGGACGGTGGTGGTGCGATTCTGCTGCGCGCCCAGCGCCCCACGCCTGCCCGTGAGAACGGCGACACGGTGATGCGCGCGGTCGAGAGCGTCCTCGCCGAGCTGACCTCGTCCGACCTGTGGGCGAGCGTCCGCGCGGTCGGCATCGGCAGCGCGGGGCCGGTCGACCGCTCGGCGGGAACCGTGAGCCCGGTGAACGTCCCCGGCTGGCGGGACTTCCCCCTCGTGGCGCGTGTGGCCCGGGCAGTGGGCGGACTGCCGGTCGAGCTCGTCGGCGACGGCGTCGCCATGACCGCGGCCGAGCACTGGCTGGGTGCGGCCCGCGGCTACGACAACGCCCTCTGCATGGTCGTCTCCACGGGAGTCGGCGGCGGTCTGGTGCTGAACGGCCGCCTCCACGCGGGCCCGACGGGCAACGCGGGCCACATCGGTCACATCAGCGTCGACCTCGACGGTGACCTGTGCCCGTGCGGGGCGCGGGGCTGCGTCGAACGCATCGCCAGCGGCCCCAACATCGCCCGCAGAGCACTCGACAACGGCTGGCGCCCCGGCCCGGACGGCGACACGTCTGCCGCCGCGGTTGCCGAGGCCGCCCGGGCCGGTGACGCGGTCGCCATAGCCTCCTTCGATCGCGCCGCGAAGGCACTGGCGGCCGGCATCGCGGCGACGGCGACGCTCGTCGAGATCGACATCGCGGTGATCGGCGGCGGTGTGGCCGGCGCGGGGGACGTCCTCTTCACGCCGCTGCGCCGCGCGCTGCGCGACTACGCGACGCTGTCGTTCGTGCAGCGTCTGTCGGTGGCACCGGCGCGGATGGGCACGGACGCGGGGCTGGTGGGCGCGGCGGCGGCGGCGACGCTGGACCGCGAACAGGAACCGACTGCGGTGCGCGCCTGACGTCGCGTCCGACCGGCTTACGGCGCCCGGGTGCGGCCGGGGCCGTGTGTGCGGCGCACTTGCGTGTGACGCCGACCCTCGGGCGTGGTCGGGTCGTGGGCGTGACGCAGGTGTGCGAGGGCGTGGCCCGGGCCGTGTGGTTCAGCGTCCGGTTGCCCGCCTTGGGCGTGGCCGGGTCCGGGTGCGTGGCGTCCGGGTGCGCGCTTGGGCGTGGCCCGGGCTTCCGGAGTGGGCCCGGTCCGGGTGGTTTGGCGTCCGGGTGCCGCTCCGGGGGCATGTCCGGGACTGCTTTCCCTTACTTGCGCCACTCCAGACTCACGACGCCTTACGTCCCGAACACGCCCCCTGCGCGTCCCCCTCCCCGGTCCCGGCCGTCTCGCTCCCGCCCCGTGAGCAGCTGTCCGCACCCGCCCTCGACGGGGGCGAATCCGCCATCGGCGACGACCACCGGGCGAACCAGCGATGTCGGCGTGAGGGGGACGGGGTCGGAGGAGGGGGGTGCCCGGACGTAAGGCGTCGTGAGCAGGGGGGCGCAGGTACGGGAAAGCAGTCCGGGTATCCCCCTCCGGAGGCCCCGGCCCCCGCACCCACCCAAGCCCCCGCCCCCGCAGGGGGCACACGGGGGCGCAAGCGCCCCCGAGAGCGCTACGCGCAGGTCACCCGGAGGTCCGCCCAGTCCGCGTGGTCCGAGTCGATGCCGTCTCCGCCGTCCGTCACCACCAGGCGCACCAGCTCCGCCCCGCTCACGTCCGCCGAAATCGCCTGCGACGGCTGCGCGTTCGTCAGCGTGCCCGTCGCCGCCGCCTTCCTGCCGTCGGCCCAGATCTCGAACGCCACCGTGCCGCGCGTGCCCTTCTCGTCGTCCACGCCCACCTGCGCCGTGACCGTCGCGCACCGGCCGCCCGTGTAGTACTCCACGGTGCTGGACGCGTGCACGCCCAGCCCCTTGGCGTACACCTGGCCCCCGATGGTGAGCGGATTGCCGTCGCCCGCGGCGCTCTCGCCGTTGCTGCGGTCCTTCTCCACCGGGCCCCACCCGTTGACCGTGCTGAGCGCCGCGAGGTCGCCGAGGTACGACTCCCCGGCGGGCGGAGCCACGCCGACCTGTGCCGTCACGGGCACGGTGGAGGTGAGCCACTGCCCGGACGGAGCCCGGTACTTCGCCGTGAGCGTCAGCTCGTGCGTGCCTGGCGTCGTGCCCTGCGGCACGGCGAGGTCCCAGCGGGTGGCGAGGGTCGCTCCGCTGCGCAGCACGGGCGTGGACGTCGCGGAGGCCGGCTTCGCCTGCCAGCCGGCCGGGCCGGTCAGCGCGACGGACACCCGCGTGGCCGGGGTGCGGCCGAGGTCGGTGACGTGGGAGACGACTCGCACGGTCCGGCCGGCCTCGGTCAGTACGTCGTGCGCGGTGCTCACGTCGACGGCGGGCGGGAGCTGGGCCCAGCGGTCGTCGGAGGAGACGCGTACGAGCACCGTGCCGTGCGCCGGGACGGTCGCGGCGATGGTGCCCGCGGTGTTGGTGTCGGTGTGCTTCCACAGGTCGCGCTGTTTGTAGGCAGGGGCGTCGGGCAGCCCGACGGCCTTCGCCGTGGTGGTGATCCGCTGCGCGCGCGAGCTCTCGTTGAACAGCGCGACCGCCCGGCTGCCGTCGGCCATCTCCTTCGCGACCACCCAGCGCCCGCCCTCCGAGCTGATCACCGAACCCTGCTTGCCCAGCGGGTCCTGGTCGACGGCGATGACCTCGCGGTTGCCGAGGATGTCGAACGCGGACTGTTGCGCCGTGCGCAGGTCGGAGCCGATGAGCAGGGGTGCGGCCATGACGGACCACATGGAGAAGTGTGTGCGGTACTCGGTGTCCGTCATGCCGCCGTTGCCGACCTCGAGCATGTCGGGGTCGTTCCATGCGCCGGGCCCGGCGTGGGCGTCGAGCGGCAGGTTCTGCTTCATGATCGAGAGCATCGAGCCCCAGTTGTCGCTGATGTCGCCGGTGGTGCGCCACAGGTGACCGACGTCGGCGGCCCATTCCCAGGGCTTGTTCTCGCCCCATTCGCAGATGCTGTAGACGATGGGACGGCCGGTCGCCTTCAGGGCGTCGCGCATCGTGTTGTAGCGCAGCTTGGCGTCGACTCCCTGGTTGTTGCAGTTGTCGTACTTGAGGTAGTCGACGCCCCAGTCCGCGAACTGACGGGCGTCGCTGTACTCGTGGCCCAGCCCGCCGGGGAAGCCGGCCGTGTTGCAGGTCTTGGTGCCGGCGCTGGTGTAGATGCCGAACTTGAGGCCTTTGGCGTGGACATAGTCCGCGACGGCCTTGATGCCGTTGGGGAAGCGGACCGGGTCGGGCACCAGCTTGCCCTCGGCGTTGCGCTGCGGCAGCGCCCAGCAGTCGTCGAGGTTGACGTACTGGTAACCCGCGTCCTTGAGGCCCTTCTCGACGAAGATGTCGGCGATGCCCTTCACCATCGCTTCGTTGAACTCCGCCCTGCAGTGCGTGGTGTTCCAGTTGTTGAAGCCCATGGGCGGGGTGAGGGCGAGCCCGTCGTCGGTCGCGGCCGACGACTGCCCCGCGCCGGTGGGCCCGGCGGCGGTCGGCGGCCGGTCGGTGGGCGCCGCCGCCGCGGGGGCGCCGAGCCCGGCAGTGGCGATCAGCCCGGCGGTCAGCGCTCCGACGACTCTTCTGGGGGTCGTTCGGGTGGTGCGGGTCGGAAGGTGACGCATCGTTACATTCCTCCGCAATCGCTCAAGATCTGATGACGTCATGAACGCGTCATTGACGATCGTTTACGGTAGGGCTTGTTGGAGTCTGTTGGAAGAGAAGCGGTAACGCTTGTTGTTTGTCTCGTCCAAACCCTTGACGACACCCCTTATTGGGAGTGAGATCCAATCCTCGCGTTCGGTTGTGTTTGGTTGCACCTCGGAGGAGGGGACATGGCGCAGTCATCGTTCAAGGGGCCTGCCGTGCCCGGGAGTGTCGCGGGACATCGGATGTCCCGGCGGAATCTGCTGCGGGGTGCCGCGCTGGGAGCGGGAGCGATCACGCTGCCGTCGCTGCTCACGGCATGTGGCGGCGGTCCCGGCGGCGACGGCATGACCGTCACGATGGGGTCCAACTCCTCCGACCCCGTGCCGAAGAAGGCGTTCGCCGACGCCTTCGCCGCCTATGCGAAGCAGTCGAAGGAAGGCCGCAAGGTCGAGGTCAACACCGTCGACCACAACTCCTTCCAGGAGAACATCAACCGCTACCTCCAGGGCAAGCCTGACGATGTCTTCATGTGGTTCGCCGGCTACCGGATGCAGTTCTTCGCCAAGAAGGGACTGCTCTACGACATCAGCGACAACTGGCAGAGCTACGAGGGGTTCTCGCCCGCGCTGAAGGCACAGTCGACCGGCGAGGACGGCAAGCAGTACCTCACGCCGTACTACTACTACCCGTGGGCCGTCTTCCACCGCAAAAGCCTGTTCCAGGAACGCGGCTACCAGGCCCCCAAGACGCTCGACGAGTACGTCGCGCTCGCGAAGCAGATGCAGAAGGACAAGCTCGTTCCGATCGCGTTCTGCGACAAGGACGGGTGGCCGGCGATGGGCACGTTCGACTACATCAACATGCGCACCAACGGCTACGAGTTCCACAAGAGCCTCATGGCCGGCGAGGAGGCCTGGACCGACAAGAGGGTCAGGGAGGTCTTCGACACCTGGGCGAGGCTGCTTCCCTACTGCCAGCAGGGTGCCAACGGCCGTACCTGGCAGGAGGCCGCCACCAGTCTGCAGAAGAAGGAAGCGGGCATGGCCGTCTTCGGGCTCCCGCACCCCGGTGCGCAGTTCCCGAAGGCCGAGCAGGAGGACCTCGACTTCTTCCCGTTCCCCGTGATCAACCCGGAGCACGGCCAGGACGCGGTCGAGGCGCCCATCGACGGCTTCCTGCTGGCGAAGAAGTCCAAGACCCTCAAGAACGACAAGGTGATGGAGAGCGCCAAGGACCTGCTCAAGTGGCTCGCCACGGGCAGGGCCGAGGACATATACCTCGCCAGTGACCCCAACAACATCGCGGTCAGCGACCAGGCCGACACCTCGAAGTACACACCGATCCAGAAGAAGGCCGTCGAACTCGTCTCCGGCGCCAAGCAGATCTCGCAGTTCCTGGACCGCGACACACGCCCCGACTTCTCCTCCGTGGTGATGATCCCGGCCATTCAGAGCTTCATCAACAACCCGAAGGACGTCGACGGGTTGGTCAACGACATCGAGCGCCAGAAGAAGACGATCTTCGCCTCCGACTGATGACCGCTCCGCCGTTGCCGCACGACACGAAACCGGAGTCACCACCCGTGCCGCTCACCACCGCGCGGCGCGCCGTTCGACGCGGTCCGCGGCGCTTCACGCGCCGCGACATCGCTGTCATCGGCGTGCTTCTGGGCATACCGATCCTGCTCGACCTGTTCGTCGTCTGGGGGCCGACCCTCGCCTCCGTCGTGCTCTCCTTCACCAGTTGGGACGGCATCGGCGAGATCTCGTGGGTCGGTACGCGGAACTACGAGAACCTCTTCACCAACTACCCGGCCTTCTGGCCCGCCGCGCGGCACAACCTGCTCTGGCTCGCGTTCCTCGGCCTCGTCGCGACGCCGTTCGGGCTGCTGCTTGCGGTCCTCATCGACCGGGGAGTGCGTTTCAGCCGCTTCTACCAGTCGACGCTGTACATGCCGGTCGTGCTGTCGCTGGCCGTCGTCGGGTTCATCGCCCAACTCGTCTTCTCCCGCGACCAGGGCGCGCTGAACGCGCTGCTCGGCAACACCGAGAATCCCACCGACTGGCTCGGCGACCCCGATCTGAACATCTGGATGGTGCTGCTGGCAGCGGCCTGGCGCCACACGGGCTATGTGATGATCCTCTACCTGGCCGGACTCAAGGCCGTCGATCCGGCGCTGAAGGAAGCCGCCGCGATCGACGGCGCGAGCGAGGCCCAGACGTTCTTCCGCGTCGTCTTCCCGACACTGCGCCCGGTCAACGTCATCGTCGGCGTGATCACCGTCATCGAGTCGCTGCGCGCGTTCGACATCGTCTACGCCGTCAACAAGGGCCGCAACGGCCTGGAACTGCTCTCCGTCCTCGTCACCGACAACATCATCGGCGAGGCGAGCCGTATCGGATTCGGCTCCGCCATCGCCGTCGTGCTGCTGCTCGTCTCCATGGGATTCGTCGTGACGTTCCTGGTCCAGGAGATCCGTGGGGAGAAGAACCGATGACACTCGACACCGCCCCGCCGCCCACCACGGCTCCCATCCCTGCCGCGCCTCCCGCCCGCGCCCGCAGGGGATTGCGCCCCGGCCGGCTCGGGGTGCACGCGTTCCTGATGGCCGTCTCGCTGGCGTTCCTCGCGCCGCTGCTGCTCGCGGTCTACGCCTCGCTGCGGCCCTACGAGGAGACGTCCGAGCACGGCTACTTCTCGCTGCCGGACACACTCTCCTTCGACTACTACCGACAGGCGTTCAGCGACTCGGGGATGACGAAGTACTTCCTCAACACCCTGCTGATCGCGGTCCCCGGTGTGCTCGTGACGCTGTTCCTGGCGTCGTTCGTCGCCTTCGCCGTCGCGCGGATCGACATGCGCGGCTCGATCGTGCTGCTGATGCTGTTCACCGCGGGCAATCTGCTGCCTCAGCAGGTGATCGTCACCCCCCTGTACGTGCTGTTCAACCGCATCCCACTGCCGTACTGGATGTCGGACTCGATGACGATGTTCGACTCGTACTGGGCCGTGGTCCTGGTCCAGATCGGCTTCCAGATCGGCTTCTGCGTCTTCGTGCTCTCCAACTTCATGCGCACCCTGCCGCGCGAGATCCTGGAGGCCGCGATCGTGGACGGTGCCGGTGTGTGGACGCAGTACTGGCGCATCACCCTGCCGCTGTGCCGCCCCGCCCTCGCGGCGCTGGGCACGCTGCAGTTCACCTGGATGTACAACGACTTCCTGTGGGCCCTCGTCTTCATCTCCGACGGCGACAAACTCCCGGTCACCTCCGCGCTGAACAACCTGCGCGGCCAGTTCTTCACCGACTACAACCTGCTGGCCGCGGGTTCGGTGATCGTCGCCCTGCCGACGCTGATCGTGTTCCTGCTTCTCCAACGCCACTTCATCGCGGGCCTGACCCTGGGCTCGACCAAGGGGTGACGGCCTGACCTGTACAGACGACGCCTCTTGGGCAGTCATCCGCCCTGCCGGGGGCAGGCATGGTGTTACTGCCGCGTCAGATGTCGGGGTGGGGATCTGTGGTCCGGACGGCCGACGCCCTGCGGTTGCTCGCGGCTGGGACGCGTGTTGAGGTAACGCATAGCGCATACGTTAGATACGGTGCGCAACCGTAAGGCTTTCGGTCATTCGCGACATGTGACCCAAACGGAAGTGGAGAAGTAATGCGTAACCTTCGCAAGGCTGCTCTGGTGGCTGCCATGGTGGGCACCCTCGGCATGTTCGGGGCCGGAGTCGCCTCCGCCACCGGCACCTACGGGGACGGCGACAGCTCCCCGGTCTTCTGCAACCAGGAGGCCAGGATCGGCGACGAGGTCGAACAGAACGGTCTCGTCAACGTCGCCCTCTTGGACTCGCCCCTCAACCTCCTGAGCGGCACCAACAGCGTTGAAGTGTCCCAGAATGCGATCTCGCAGCAGTGCAGTGGCGGGGACAGCTTCTCCGGGCAGGGGCAGGAGGGCTTTGGACTCGCCGCTGGCGATCCCGGCGGCGGCCTTCTGAACGGTCTCCTCGGTGGCCTCTGAGTGCTGAGCCCGCTCGGTTCGTAGACGCCACATACAGCGCCGCCCCGGTCGTCGACCGGGGCGGCACTCTGCTGTGGGCACGCCGGATGCAGGGAGAATGCGGTGCCGCTTCCTCGCGGGCCTGACCCTGAGCTCGGCGAAGGGGTGACCGTGGATGGCACCCGTCACCAGGGGTGATCACCAGGGCATGTCGGTCTGCTGCTGGGGCACGACGACCAGGAACGCGTCCGAGTCCAGGTCCATCACCACTTCCGCCGCCAGGCCCTCGTCCCGGCGGTGCCGGGCGTACTCCTCGGCGTGCCAGCTTCCCCGCGGGTCTCCGGCGGGGAACTTCTCCAACACCGTACGGCGCATCACGCACCCCCTTTTCTCCTCCGCTCCAACGACAAGCCCCCGGCAGGTGTCACGGGCAACGGCCCTGCCGCAGTTCCCGCGGTCGCCCGCCCGACCGGTTCCGGCCGGGGGTTTCCGTGGCAGGGTGTTGCGGGCAATCCACTGTGGGCTACGGAAGAGGGGGACTCGTGATCGTCTGGATCAACGGTTCATTCGGAGCGGGCAAGACCAGCACCGCGCGCGAACTGATCGATCTGATCCCGAACTGCACGTTGTTCGACCCCGAACTGGTCGGCGGCGGGATGCGGTGCCTGCTGCCTCAGAAGCGACTCGACGAGGTGGGCGACTACCAGGACCTGCCGATCTGGCGGCGTCTGGTCGTGGACACCGCGGCTGCGTTGCTGGCGGAGCTCGGCGGCGTTCTGGTGGTGCCGATGACCCTGCTGCGGCAGGACTACCGCGACGAGATCTTCGGTGGTCTCGCCTCGCGTCGGATACCGGTCCGGCATGTGCTGCTGGCACCTGAGGAAACGATCCTGCGTACACGTAGCACCGAACGGGAGGTACTCCCCGACGATCATGACGAGAACGAGCGCACCCGCCAGTGGTGCCAGGCCGCACTCGAGCGCTACCAAGCGGCACTCGGCTGGATCACCGCCGACGCACACGTCGTCGACAACAGCGCACTGACCGCCCGCGAGACGGCTCTGGCCGTCGCCGAGGCCGTGCACAGCGGCACTGCTCCGGTCTGCGAGATCGTGCAGACGCCCGAACCGACCGCGGAGACCGTCGCCGCCGGCGTCCTCCTCTTCGACGAACAGGACCGGGTACTCCTCGTCGATCCCACGTACAAGCCCGGCTGGGAATTCCCCGGCGGGGTCGTGGAGAGCGGGGAGGCCCCCGCACGCGCGGGAATCCGGGAGGTCTCGGAGGAGCTCGGCATCGAACTGGCCGATGTGCCACGCCTGCTGGTCGTCGACTGGGAGGCGCCGCGCCCGCCCGGTTTCGGCGGGCTGCGGCTCCTCTTCGACGGCGGCAGACTGCCGGACGGCGACGCCGGGCGCGTACGCCTGCCCGGGCCCGAACTGCGCGACTGGCGGTTCGTCGGAGAGCAGGAGGCCGCCCATCTGTTGCCACCCACCCGCTACGAACGGCTGCGGTGGGCCTTGCGCGCCCGCGAACGCGGAACCGTCCTCAACCTAGAGGCCGGCAGCCCCGTCGGCTGACGCGTCAGCCGCCTCGAGCAGCACCGCGGCGGCGTTCTCGGTGAGCACGTCGCCGTGGCCGAAGCAGACCGTGGAAGGCGCGAGCGAGGCCAGCCGGCGCATCGACACCTGCGCCGCGGCACGGTCCACGTTGAACACACCGAGCATCACCCGGCCCACGCCCGCCGCACAGTCGCCCGTGAACAGCACGCCGTGGTCCGGCAGATGGATACCGATGGAACCGTCGGTGTGGCCGGGGGAGTGGACGACCCGCGCACCACCGCCGAAGTCCAGCACATCGCCGTCCTCGAGTTCCCGGTCCACCCGGGTCGGCGGGGCGGGCGGCACGGTGAGCCCGTGCTCGTACAGCGGGACCTCCCAGTCCAGCAGTACGGGCTCGGGCACCGGGGCCTCGCCCCGGACGACGGGCGCGTCCAGACGGTGCGCCAGCACCTCGGCCCCGTACCGGGCGGCCAGCTCACCGGCCGCACCCACGTGGTCGCGATGGCAGTGCGTCAGCACGATCCGGCGGATGCGGGCGGGGTCGAGCCCGGCGTCCCGGATCGCACCCTCGATCAGCGGTGCGGCGTCCCGGTGCCCCGCGTCGACGAGCGTCAGATCGTCCGCGTCGCGCCACAGGTACGCCTGGCCGATCGGAAACCGGAGCATGTGCAGCTGCGGAAGTACCCGGATGAAGTCCATACGGCGAACGTACGCACCCACGTACGTCCGCCGCCCCCGAATACGCTCCCCGCGATCTTCGCCGAGCGCGGAACTACCGGGAACCCTTCTTCGACTCCGCGTAGTTGACCAGGAAGTGCGCCTCGGCGACCGACAGCCGCTCGAGCTCCTCGGGGGACACGCTCTCGTTGACCGCGTGGATCTGCGCCTCCGGCTCGCTCAGACCGATCAGCAGGATCTCCGCCTGCGGGTAGAGCGCCGCGAGCGTGTTGCACAGCGGGATGGAGCCGCCCATGCCGGACGCCTGCATCTCCTCGCCGGGGTACGCCACACGCATCGCCTCGGCCATCGAGGTGTACGCCGGGCTGGTCACGTCCGCCTGGAACGGCTGGCCCTGGCCCACCTGCTCCAGCGTCACCCGGGCGTTCCACGGCGTGTGCCTCTCGATGTGCGCGAACAGCAGCTTCGTCGCCTCCGCCGCGTCCTGGCCGGGCGGCACCCGCAGACTGATCTGCGCGCGCGCCGTCGCCGGGATGGACGGCGTGGCACCGGCCACCGGGTGGCAGTCGATACCGATCACGGTGACGGCCGGACGCGCCCAGATACGGTCCGCGACCGAACCGGCGCCGGGCAGAGCGACACCGGAGAGCACCCGTGCGTCCTTGCGGAACTCCTCCTCCGGATACTGCAGTCCGTCCCACTCCGCCTGGCCCGGAAGCCCGTCGATCACCGTCGAACCGTCCTCGGCGCGCAGCGAGTCCAGTACGCGGATGAGCGCGGCCAGCGCGTCCGGCGCGGCTCCGCCGAACTGGCCCGAGTGCAGATTGCCCTCGAGCGTGTCGATCTGCACGCGGACCATGGTCATGCCGCGCAGCGTCGCCGTCACCGTCGGCAGACCCACCCGGAAGTTCCCGGTGTCACCGATGACGATGGCGTCGGCCGTCAGCAGTTCGGGGTGATCCTCGGCGTACCGCTCCAGGCCGCCCGTACCCTGCTCCTCCGACCCCTCCACGATCACCTTCACGGAAACGGGGACCCCGCCGTTCTCCTTGAGGGCGCGCAGGGCGAGCAGGTGCATGATGAAACCGCCCTTGCAATCGGCCGCGCCGCGGCCGTACCAGCGGCCGTCCCGCTCGGTCAGCTCGAACGGCGGGCTCAGCCACGCCGCTTCGTTCAGCTTCGGCTGCACGTCGTAGTGCGCGTACAGCAGCACGGTCGGGGCGCCCACGGGGCCGGGCAGCAGTCCGTACACCGACTGCGAGCCGTCGGGGGTGTCCAGCAGCGCGACGTCCTCGAACCCCTCGGCGCGCAGCGCCCCGGCCACCCAGTTCGCGGCTGCCTCGCACTCGCTGCGCGGCGCCACCGCCTCGTCCGCCACCGACTGGAAGGCCACCAGCTCGGTGAGCTCCGCCTTGGCGCGGGGCATCAGCGAGGCGACGGTCTCGGAGATCGGATCGGCGGTCATGGGCACGCTCCTTGTGGGTGCGACGTTGTGCGATATGTGTACGGCGAATGTGTGGCCGATCCTCCCACAGCGGGCGGACAGGGCTCGCGCCGTAGGATGCGGAAGAGAGCATGGGCCATGGGTCGGATCGGGAGCAGAAGTACATCGTGAGCAGCGAGAACGATGCCACCGGAGCAGAGGCGGCAAATGAGCTTGGCGAGGCCCCGGTGTGGGACGTCGTCGTGGTCGGCGCAGGACCCGCGGGAGCCTCGGCGGCGTATGCGGCGGCGGTGAGCGGCCGCAGGGTCCTGCTCCTGGAGAAGGCCGAACTGCCCCGCTACAAAACGTGCGGTGGCGGGATCATCGGCCCCTCGCGCGACAGCCTCCCACCGGGGTTCGAGCTGCCGCTGCGCGACAAGGTCCATGCCGTCACCTTCTCGCTGAACGGCAGGCTCGCTCGCACCCGCCGCTCGCGGCGCATGCTGTTCGGGCTGATCAACCGCCCCGAGTTCGACGCCGGACTGGTCGAGCAGGCGGAGAAGGCGGGTGCGGTGGTGCGCACCGGCGTCACCGTCTCACGGGTGGAACAGCACGGCCCCGCGGTGCCCGACCGGCGCACGGTCGCGGTCGTCCTGTCGGACGCGGCGGCCTCCGCCGGCAAGCGCGCGGAGGAGACGGTCCTGGCGCGTGCGGTCGTCGGTGCCGACGGCAGCGCGAGCCGGATAGGCGCGCACGTCGGAGTGAAGCTCGACCAGGTGGACCTCGGTCTGGAGGCGGAGATCCCGATTCCGGAGACGGTGGCCGAGGACTGGGCAGGCCGAGTACTCATCGACTGGGGCCCGATGCCCGGCAGTTACGGCTGGGTGTTCCCGAAGGGCAGGACGCTGACCGTCGGTGTGATCTCGGCGCGCGGGGAAGGTGCCGCGACCAAGCGGTATCTGGAGGACTTCATCGCCCGGCTGGGGCTGGCCGGTTTCGAGCCCGCCATCTCCTCGGGGCATCTGACGCGCTGCCGCAGCGACGACTCCCCGCTCTCGCGCGGCCGGGTCCTGGTGTGCGGTGATGCGGCCGGACTGCTGGAGCCGTGGACCCGCGAAGGGATCTCGTTCGCGTTGCGGTCGGGACGGCTGGCGGGGGAGTGGGCGGCGCGGATCGCCGAGGCGCACGATGCCGTGGACGCGCGCAGGCAGGCGCTGAACTACGCCTTCGCGATCAAGGCCGGGCTCGGCGTGGAGATGGCGGTCGGGCGGCGGATGCTCGCGATCTTCGAGCGCCGCCCGGGTCTGCTGCATGCGGTGATCACCGGTTTCCGCCCCGCGTGGAAGGCGTTCGCGGACATCACGCGCGGTGCGACGACGCTGGCCGGTCTGGTCCGCACACACTCGCTGGCGCGGCGCGCGCTGGACGTGCTGGACAAGCGGGCGTAGCTGTCTGCCGGGTGCCGGGTGCCGGGTGCCGGGTGCCGGGTGCCGGGTGCCGGGTGCCGGGTGCCGGGTGCCGGGCAGTGCCGGCGCGGTGCGTGGCCGTGGTCCCGTTTCGGTGCGCCCGTCGCGGGCAGGTCGCGGCACGCCAGCGCCTCACCCGGAGACGGTGATGCAGAAAACCGGGTGCTTGTCGGCGGCGGCGAGCAGTTCCTCGTCCGTCGAGTCGGCAGTGACGTCACCGAAGAAGCGTCCGACTTCCCAGCCCCACTTCTCGAGGTAGGTGCGCAGCAGCGCGGGCTTCTCGTCGTCCGGCAGCTCCACGGCGGTGAACTGCTGGGTGCGGCGGCCGACGCGGAGCCGTCCGCCGCCTGCCGCACGGAGATTGCGGACCCACTGCGAGTGGCCGCGGGCGGAGACCAGGTAGGGGCCGCCCTCGTAGGGCAGCGGGTTGACGGGGATCCGCCGCCACTCGCCGGTGGAGCGGCCGCGGACCGAGAGCTCGGCGGTGCCCATGAGGCTGACCCCGTGCCGGGCGAGCCGGCCGATGGTCTTGCTGAGGATCCTGTCGAACAGCTTGGGTTCGATGTAGTGGCTCTGGGACATGGCGTTCTCCATTCGGTTTTCGTGCACGGGGCGTTCTGTGGTGGGCCATCTCTGCGAGAGCACTGCTCTCGCTTAAGAGCAGTGTGCACGGCCTCGTGCTCCAAAGCAAGAGCGGTGCTCTCGTAATTGAGCGGTGCTCCGAAACGTGACAGACTGTCGCGCATGACGACCGTCCGAGGGGCCAGGGAACGAGCCCGTATCGAAGTCACCGCGGCGATCATGGAAGAGGCCCGCAGGCAGCTCGCCGCAGAGGGTGCTGCCAAGCTGTCCCTGCGCGCCGTCGCCCGTGAGTTGGGAATGGTGTCGTCCGCGCTCTACCGCTACTTCCCGAGCCGCGACGACCTGCTGACCGCCCTGATCGTCGAGGCCTACGACGCGGTCGGCGCCGCCGCCGAAGCCGCGGCCGCCGCGCACGCCCCCGAGCCCGCCGCGCACGCCCCCACGCAGGGTGCACCGGCCGTACCGCCCCCCGTCGGCCACCACTTCGCCCGCTGGGTGGCCGTCTGCCTGTCCGTGCGCGCCTGGGCCGTGGCCCACCCCCACGAGTACGCCCTGATCTACGGCTCACCGGTCCCCGGCTACACCGCGCCGCAGGACACCATCGGGCCCGCCTCCCGGGTCGGCCTCGTCCTCATCTCGGTCGCCCGCGACGCCCACGTCGCCGAGGGCCTTGCCGTCCCGCCGCTCGCCGAGGGTGCGCGGGCCGAGGCCGATCGCATCGGGGCCGATCTCGCGCCCGATCTGCCACCTGCTGTCGTGGCGGCACTCGTCGCGGCGTGGGCGCAGCTGTTCGGCCTCGTCTCGTTCGAGGTCTTCGGCCAGTTCCACCGCGTCGTCGAGGATCGCGCCGCCTTCTTCGAGCAGACGGCGGAGCGGCTCGCCGCCGAGGTCGGACTGCGTGCGCCGGGAAACGGGACCGGGGCCCGGCGCGACCGGTGACCCGCCGCTCGGCCCCACGTAACCGCTCCGTACTGCACTCGGCATCACGGCCGCTCCGTACTGCACAGGGAGTACGCGCGATCGCCACGCGCGGGTGACGCCCCGGCGCCCCGCTCCGGTCTAGCGTGGCGGCCATGGAACACCAGCGCACCCGAACCTGCGGTGGTCCGCCCCGGTCACGGGGCGGACCACCGCTGATGCGTCATTGGGACGCCGTCCGCGACCGGGGCCGGATTCCCTGGCTGTCGACAGTCGCCCTGGCGGTGTTCGTGATGGTCGGCACCGGCTTCGCCGCCGAGGGCCAGGTGGGTGTGCGCGAACCGCTCGACGTCTTCGCACGCATCCTGCTGCTTGCCGGACCGGCGCTGCTCCTTCTGCGCCATCGGTATCCGGTCGTTGCCGTCTTTGGTGTCTGCGCGATCGCCTTCGTGTACTTCGCGGCGGGATATCCGTACGGGCCTATCTTCCTCACCATCGCCGTCGGGTGCTTCGCCGCCATCGTCGCCGGGCACCGCCGTGCCGCGTGGTGGTCGATCGGCATGCTGTGGGCCGGGCACCTGCTCGTCGCGCACTGGCTGTACCGCTACCTGCCGCCGGCCGGGGACGAGGCGGCGCCATGGGGGCAGGAGGTGTTCATCACCGCCTGGGTCGTGGCGATCATCGCGGCGTCCGAGGCGGTGCGTGTGCGGCGTGAGGTGTGGGCCCGCGAGCGAGCCGAACGTGCGGCGGCCGAGAAGCGCCGCGCGGACGAGGAGCGCCTGCGCATCGCCCGCGAACTGCACGACGTCCTCGCCCACTCCATCTCCGTCATCAACGTCCAGGCCGGTGTGGGCCTCGCGCTCCTCGACACCGATCCCGAACAGGCGAGGTCGGCGCTCACCACCATCAAGGCGGCGAGCAAGGAGGCGCTCGGGGAAGTGCGACAGGTCCTCGACACCCTGCGCACACCGGGCGATGCGCCACGAGCGCCCGCCCCGGGCCTCTCGCGCCTGCCCGAACTCGTCGAACAGGCGGCGACCACCGGGCTCGCCGTCGCCGTCGACGGGGCCGAGGAGGTGCCCGCGCTCCCGCCCGGCACCGACCTCGCCGCCTTCCGTATCGTCCAGGAGGCGCTGACGAACGTCGTGCGCCACTCGGCCTCGCGCACCGCGCGGGTGCGTATCACGTACACGACGGGCCGGCTCGTTCTGCAGATCGACGACGACGGCCCGGCAACCGGATCCGATGCCGGCGGAAGCGGCAACGGACTGGCCGGGATGCGGGAGCGTGCCGCCGCGCTCGGTGGCACCATCGAGGCGGGTCCGCGCCCCGACGGCGGTTTCCGGGTCCGGGCCGAACTGCCCGCGCAGCCGAGGGAGACGATGTGATCCGCGTACTGCTCGCCGACGACCAGATGCTGGTGCGGGCCGGGTTCAGCGCGCTGCTCGGCGCCCAGCAGGACATCGAGGTCGCGGGCGAGGCGTCGGACGGCGAGGAAGCGGTGCGCCTGGTGCGCGAACTGCGGCCCGACGTCGTGCTGATGGACATCCGCATGCCGATCCTCGACGGCCTGGCCGCCACCCGCCGCATCACCGGCGACGAGAGCCTGCACGCGGTGAAGGTGGTCATGCTCACCACGTTCGAGCTCGACGAGTACGTCTTCGAGGCGATCCGTTCCGGCGCCTCCGGTTTCCTCGTGAAGGACACCGAGCCCGATGAACTGCTGAAGGCGGTACGGGCGGTGGTCGAGGGGGACGCGCTTCTTTCGCCGGGGGTGACGCGGCGGCTGATCGCGGAGTTCGCGGCCCGTTCCAAGGGGCCGGCGGACGCCGAGGGCCTGGAGGAGCTCACGGAGCGCGAACGGGAGGTGATGGCGCTCGTCGGCATCGGTCTGTCCAACGAGGAGATCGCCCGGCGCCTGGTGGTGAGCCCGCTCACGGCCAAGACGCATGTGAGCCGCACGATGGTGAAACTCGGAGCCCGCGACCGCGCCCAACTGGTCGTCCTGGCCTACGAGTCGGGCCTGGTCCGCCCCGGCTGGCTGGGCTGACGGGGCCGCCTGGGCAGGCGCGGCACGAGCACGGCGCGGCCGGCGGGCGACAAGCCCGCCGGCCGCGTTCCCCCGTGGCCGGGGTGAGGTCAGTCGCCGACCGTCACCCGCTCCGGTTCCGCGTCCGGCACGGACTTCGCGACCACGACCGATTCCTGGCCGCGGCGCCGCGTACGCAGCCCGGTCGCGGTGATCAGGAGGCCGAGCGCCGCGATCACGGTGACCACCAGCAGGCCCGGCCGGTAGCTGTCGAGCACCGCCTGCGGGGAGCGGCCCGTCTCGCCGCCCGCCGTGATGACCGCGGTGACGACGGCCAGGAAGATGGCGCCGCCGACCTGGATGGAGGTGTTCAGGAGCCCGGAGACCATGCCCTGTTCGTGGTCCTCGACACCGTTGGTGGCCTGGATGTTGAGCGAGGGGAACACCAGGGCGCAGGCGGCGCCGAGCAGCAGCATCGACGGCAGGATCACCGCGGCGTACGTCGGCGTCAGGTCGACCTGGAGGAAGAGCGCGTAGGCGATCACGAGCAGCGCGAAGCCGGTGGAGATCACCCGCGGGGTGCCGAAGCGGTCCACGACCGAACCGATCTTCGTCGACGACAGGGCGACCAGGGCACCCGCGGGCAGGAAGGCGAGCGCCGTCTGCAGTGCCGACCAGCCGAGCAGCGACTGCATGTACTGCGTGACGAGGAACTGGAACCCGACGTACGAACCGAAGAAGAAGGCGGCACCGAGGTTCGCCCGGATCTGGCTGCCCGAGCGCAGCACGCCGAGTCGGATCAGGGGATGCGCGCTGCGCCGCTCGATGGTGACGAAGGCTGCGAGCAGCACCGCGGTCGCGAGGAAGGACAGGAGGGTGCGGGCTGACGCCCAGCCCACCTCGGGGGCCTGGACGACGGTGAAGACGAGCAACAGCATCGAGGCCGTGCCGGTGACGGCGCCCGGCAGGTCGTAGCCCTTGCCGGAGTCCTCACGGCTGCTGCGCGGGATCAGCCTGATGCCGACGACCAGCGCGATCAGGGCGATGGGCGCGGGCAGCAGCATCGTCAGCCGCCAGCTCACCTCTGTCAGCAGACCGGAGAGCACGAGGCCCATGGAGAAGCCGGTGGCGGCGCAGGTGGTGTAGATCGCGAGCGCGCGGTTGCGCTGCGGGCCCTCCCGGAAGGTCGTGGTGATGATCGACAGTCCGGCGGGTGCCGTGAACGCCGCGCTCAGGCCCTTGATGAAGCGGCTGGCGATCAGCAGGGGACCGGAGTCGACAAGTCCGCCGAGCAGGGACGCGAGGGCGAAGACGGCGAGGGCGATCAGGAAGACGCGGCGGCGGCCGAGGAGGTCGGCCGCGCGGCCGCCGAGGAGCAGCAGGCCGCCGTAGCCCAGGATGTAGCCGCTGACGATCCACTGCAGGGCCGAGGTGGACAGATCGAGATCAGTGGCGATCGAGGGCAGTGCGACGCCGACCATCGACACATCGAGGGCGTCGAGGAACATCGCGGCGCACAGCACGAGCAGGGTGCCCCACAGTCGTGGGCTCCAGCGGTCCTGCGAGGAGGGGACGTTGAGCGGAGAGGTCATGCGGAGCACATTACATGCACATGCATTGACTGCAAGTGCATTTAATTCCGATGCAACAAAGTGCGACTTTTCTGCTAACGTGCGGTCATGGCTGCGACGAAGTCCGAGCGAGCGCTCGTGGAGGAGTGGCGGGACGTTCTCGCCCTGCACGCTCGCACGATGTGCGAGCTGGATCGCGAGCTGCACCGGCACGGCCTGGGCGCCAGCGACTTCGAGGTGCTGGACGTCCTCGCCGATATGCGTGCCGAGGACGCCGAGCCCGGCGACTGCTCGCACCGGGTGCAGGACCTCGCCTCACGCGTCCATCTCAGTCAGAGTGCGCTCTCGCGCCTCATCGCCCGGCTGGAAAAAGACGGTCTGGTGACCCGCGGCATGTGCAGCGAGGACCGCAGGGGCGTACGGGTACGGCTGACGGAGGAGGGCCGCGCACGCCACGCCGAGGTGCAGCCGCTGCAGCGTGCCGTGCTGTCCCGGATGCTCCGCGGCGCGGCCGGCTGAGGCCCATGGCGGCCGGCGGCTACGGCCGGCGGCTACGGCCGGCGGCCCGCGGCTACGACCAGGTGATGCCCGACCGCTCCCGCCACAGCCGTGCCAGGCCGGGATCGCCCGTCAGGGCGACGGCGTCCAGCGGCAGCCGGTTCCACAGCGTCAGATAGAGCTGCTCCGCCGTTCCGCTCAACTCGCAGTCGCACGGCCCCTCCGCGCTGCGCTCCGTGCGCGGCGGCTCCGCGGACAGTCGAACGGTCCACACGTCACCCGTGTCCGTCGCGAAGACTCTCAGCACCCGTGGCTCGGTCGTCCGAACCCTGCTCTTGGCGCGGGCGTGGAAAGCGACGAGCAGTTCGTCGATCCCGTCCACGGCGAACGCCGCGTCGACGGGCCCCGTCTTTCCGTACGCCGCCGATTCTGCGTCCGACCTGTGCACGGCGGTCTCGTGCGCCTGACGGCGTGCCCAGAAGGCGAGCGGCGAGGGAGCGGGCAGGAAGGACCAGCAGTCCACATCTGCCGGGGATTCGCCGAGGGCCTTCACCAGTAGCCCGTGGCCCTCACGGAACCATGCGAGCAGTTCGTCGCCGTCGAGGTCCGGTTCGCCCCCGTCGGGCTGGAAGGTCCGGTGTCCCTCCGTGAGGAAGGCCGTCGCCCAGCGGTGCACCATGCCGGTGTGCCGCAGCAGGTCACGGATCTGCCAGCCCGGACAGGTCGGCACCGGGGCACCGGGGCCCGCCGATTCGGCGGCCCTTGCCAGCAACTGCCCTTCGCGAACGAGGGACTTGATCAGGGCGGACGTCTCCATGGCGCAGATTGTGCCAGGCACGCCCGGCGCCGGCGCGGCCCGGGCCCGGGTGTCCGGCGGAGAGGGCCGAGTCGTCGTGCGGACAGGGCCGGACCCGGGCGGTCAGGCGCCGTACGGCCGGGCGGTGTGCCCGCCGCCCTTCAGCAGTCGTACGAACAGCGCCAGCGCGTATGCCTGTATCAGCACCGACAGCACCAGTGCCGGATAGAGGAACGCCGCAGACTCCGCCACGCCGTCCCCGAACAGCGTGGCCAGCGCCATCAGGCCGAAGATCGTGGGCGCTGTCAGCAGGAACAGCCAGATCCCGGCCATCGACGCGTCCTCGTGCTGGACGAATGCGCTGTCGACGGCCACGAAAACGGCCGCAGCTGCCACCAGTACCAGATAGATCCGTGCGGCGAGGCTGCCGAACGTGAGGCGGGCGAGCGATATCAGTCGGTCGTGCATGGCCATCTCCCCGTGGTCGTGTGCAATCCATGCTGCGACCGATCGGGTGTCCGCGCCTGAGTACGGCTACTCAACCGTGCCGAGGGCGGACGTCCGCTCGGCGGCGGTCCGAGGAGCCGGCTCCTGCCGGTTGAGCGCCGGACCGGGAGCCGAGGCACCCCGGGCGCAGTGCGCGATCAGCGCGGCGCCTGCCGCCAGGACGGCGACCGTCGTCAGCGCGACGGGCAGCGAGAACCAGTCGGCGAGAAAGCCGATCGCGGGCGGGCCGAGGAGCATGCCGCCGTAACCGAGCGTGGAAGCGGCCGCGACCCCGCCGGGGCCCGCCAGCTCTCCTGCCCTGCCGACGGCGACCGGGAAGATGTTGGCCAGCCCGAGACCGGCGACCGCGAAGCCCGCCAGCGCGAGCCACACCGTCGGCGCGAGCGCGCCGAGCAGCATTCCGGCCGAGGCGGTGGCGCCGCCGGCGACGAGCGTACGGTTCTGGCCGAGGCGCTCCAGCAGCAGCGTGCCGGACAGCCGTCCCGCGGTCATGGCGAGAGCGAACAAGGAGTACCCGGCGGCGGCGACGCCCGGGTGGGCGTGCAGATCCTGCTCCAGGTGCAGCGCGCTCCAGTCGGCCATCGCACCTTCCCCGTACGCGGTGCACAGCGCGATCACGCCGAACAGCAGCACCAGCTTGCGCGTCCGGCCCTGCAGGCGGGCCGGGGCCGCGGGTGCCTGGGCCCTCTGGGCCGCCGGTGCCGGGTGGGACAGCAGTACGGGTCCCGCGGCGGCGGTGACCAGCAGGCCGGCCACGGTCAGCGCGAGCAGATGCACTGTGGGGGAGAGCCCGCCCGCGACAAGACCGCCGAGGCCCGCGCCGAGCATCCCGCCGAGACTGAACGCGGCGTGGAAGCCGGGCATGACGGGACGTCGGAGCGCGGCGACGAGATCGACGGCGGCGCTGTTCATGGCGACGTTGATCCCGCCGTACGCGGCGCCGAAGACGAGCAGCACCAGGCCGAGCGCGAGCGCCGAGTGCGTCAGCGGGGGCAGAGCCATGCTCAGGGAGAGCAGGACGGCGCTGCACACGGTCACGGCGTGACTGCCGTAGCGACGGCAGAGGCGGCCGGTGAGCGTCATGGTGACCACGGCGCCGGCGGAGACGCCGAGCAGGGCGAGACCGAGGTCGCTCGCCGAGGAGCCGGTCTGCTCCTTGATCGCGGGGATGCGGACGACCCAGCCGGCGAAGAGGAAGCCGTCGAGGGCGAAGAAGAGGGTCAGGGCGGTGCGGAGGCGGGACAGGGAGGCGTGGGCGGTGTTTCCGCCGGAGCCCCCCGGAACGGCCGTCCGTAGTTTGTTTAGAAGCGGCACAAAGTCAGGATAGGGGCAGTGCCCCGTTCCGTACAAGGCGGCCGATCCAGGTCCGGATCATGGGACACTCACCTGCATGAACGGCAAGGCGACGACCACCCGCACACGACTGGAGAGAGGCCGCAGCGCGCTCGGCCCCGCCCTGGAACTGGTGCACACCGGACGCGCGCCCACGCGCGCCGTCCTCACGGCCGAGCTGGGCGTCACCCGCGCCACCGCGGGTGCCGTCGCCGCCGAACTGGAAGCGCTCGGCCTCATCCGCGTCGACTCCCGGCCCGGCGCCGCCGCAGGATCCCAGGGCAGGCCCTCGCACCGCCTCGCCGTGGACGACACCGGCCCGGTCGTCCTCGCTGCCCAGGTGCACGCCGACGGATTCCGCGCCGCCCTCGTCGGCCTCGGCGGGCGGACCGTCGCCACCGCACCGGGCTGCGTCACCGTCCAGGCCGACCCGGCCCAAGTGCTGGGCGAGGTCGTGGAGGCCGGTGCCGCGTTGCTGCGCGCGAGCGGCCGACGCTGCGTGGGCGCCGGTCTCGCCGTGCCCTCCGCCGTCGCCGAACCCGAGGGCACCGCCCTCAACCCCCTGCATCTGGCCTGGCCCGCGGGAGCGCCCGTGCGCGACATCTTCGCCGACCAGGTCGCCGCAGCGGGCATCCAGGGCCCCGCCTTCACCGGCAACGATGTCAACCTCGCCGCCCTCGCCGAGCACCGGCACGGAGCGGGCCGCGGCGCGCAGCATCTGCTCTGTGTCGCCACCGGCCACCGCGGCGTCGGCGGTGCACTCGTCCTCGACGGCAGACTTCACACCGGCAGTTCGGGCCTCGCGCTGGAGGTCGGCCACCTGACCGTCAACCCCGAGGGCCGCCCCTGCCACTGCGGCAGCCGGGGTTGCCTCGACGTCGAGGCCGATCCGCTCGCCTTTCTGACCGCCGCGGGACGCGACCTCGGCCCCGAGGTGTCGCTGCTCCAGCAGGCGAGGGACATGCTCCGCGGGGAGTACGAGAACCCTGCCGTACGCGGTGCCGCCGAGGAACTCATCGACCGCCTCGGCCTCGGCCTCGCCGGTCTGGTGAACATCCTCAACCCGGACCGGATCATCCTCGGTGGACTGCACCGCGAACTGCTCGAGGCCGACCCGGAACGCCTGCGGGCCGTCGTCGCCGACCGCAGCCTGTGGGGGCGCAGCGGCGGAGTGCCGATCCTGGCCTGCACCCTCGACCACAACAGCCTGGTCGGAGCGGCGGAGCTGGCCTGGCAGCCGGTCCTGGACGACCCCCTCGCCGCCCTCGCCTGACATCGCGCGAACCACCCGTCCGGCGGACGATCCGCGAGGCCTGTGGCGTCGGCGGGTAGTGCACGACGTATGACCGAGACGCCTTCCGGCCCGCATCGTGCGCACCGGTTCGAGCAGCTGCGCCGCAGGGTCGTCGAATCACCGGTCGGACTCGCCTGGAACCGCGGTCGCGAGGTGGAGCTGATGCATCGCGCGATGGGCTTCGCGGCGCTCGGCTTCCTCACCCTCGTCCCGCTCCTGATCGTCGTCGCGGCCGCGGACCCGGTGAGCGCGCAGGGCTTCGCCCGGTGGCTCGGTCAGGCGCTCGGGGTCTCCGAGGAGTCGCAACAGGAGGTCGAGGAACTGTTCGGCATGCCCGGCCAGGCACTGCAGCGCACCACGGCGTTCGGTCTGGCCGCACTCGCCGTCTTCGGTCTGACCTTCGGGTCGGCCGTCCAGACCGGCTACGAGAAGGTGTGGGATGTGCCCACGGCGCGCTGGCACACCATGTGGCGCCACGTGGTGTGGCTGGCGCTGCTCATTCTGTTCCTCGTGGTGTTCGTCAACATTCCGGTGCCCTCGGAGTCGGCGACGGTGTC
The DNA here is from genome assembly GCF_056436245.1 of Streptomyces sp. NPDC043812. Lineage (NCBI taxonomy): Bacteria > Bacillati > Actinomycetota > Actinomycetes > Kitasatosporales > Streptomycetaceae > Streptomyces > Streptomyces sp. NPDC043812. Next base: position 242,172 of record NZ_JBWKCY010000008.1, on the reverse strand, counting down.
CGCGCTGGGCACAGTGGCCGATCTGATCGGCACCTTCCTGTTCATCTGGGCCTCGCAGCGGCTGCTGCTCGGCGGCCGCGTCCGCTGGCGGGCCCTCGTGCCGGGGGCCGTGGCGACCGCCCTGGGCATGCTCGGCCTGCGCGTCTTCTCGCAGGTCGTCTTCTCGCCGCTGATCGCCTCGAACGCCGTGACGTACGGCCCGTTCGGCACCGTGCTGGTGATCCAGTCGTGGCTGGTCGGCGTCGGAGTGGTGGTCTACGGCGGGGCGCTGGTCGGCCGCATCTTCCATGAGGAACGGACGCGTCGGCGCGTGGAGCGGGAGCTTGCGCAGGACGAGCTCTGACCCGGGCGGGCCGGGACGAGCTCCGACCCCGGGCGGGCCGGGACGAGCTCCGACCCCGGGCGGGTCTGGGCGCCGATGCTCAGCGGTGCCGGCCACGCGGCAGCGCGCCGCGTTCCGGCTCGGAGAGGTGCAGGATTTCGTAGCGGTCGCCCGTCGCCGTGGGGGAGTCGTGCTCCCACAGGGTGACGTACAGCAGCTCCCACCGGCGCGGATCGTAGGCGAGCGCCGCGCAGACGACCCCCTCCAGGGCCGCGAGCCGTTCGGTCTCCGCGGCCGCCTCCTCGACGAACGGGCCCGGTGCCGCACCCGCCGGAAGGCGCTGTCTGCGCCGGACGGCGGTCCGCGGCCGTGCGGCCGCCGCAGGGCCGTCGTGGTACGCGACGCCCGCCCAGTGCAGCACCTCGGGGCGGCCGAAGTCGTCCACGATGCCCTGGAATCCGGGGCCGAGCAGAAAGGCGTTCATCCCCTCGGGTGCCGCCCACAGATACAGCGGGGCGTACTCGTTCACGGGTGATCCCTGGCCGCGTTCGCGCATCAGGTACGCCTTGAGGCCGAGGCCGGGGAAGCCGTCGAGCAGATGCCCCCGGCCCGCCACCCGCTCTCGGATGATCCCCATGTCGTAGTCGGCGGGCAGAGTGATCTCGTACTGCATCGCGTGCACGGCAGGTCAGCTCCTCGTCTCGGACAGTGATCACGGTACATACCAGTAGGTACAGAATCCAGGCGCGGTCGCATCACCGCTCGAAAGCAGTCCCGGAACGCCCGCGTACTCCCCGTGGGGTACGCCCACTGCCGCTGGCCGTACGACGACGCGGAGCCCCTCCCGGCGGGAGTCTCGGAAGCGTCACAGCACCACGTCATCGAGCGCCACCGAGGAGCTGAACCGAGATGAACACGCTGGCCTACGACGGGCCCGGCCCGTGGATCCTGTTCTTCCCGCTGATCTGGGCGGCCGTCGTCATCGGCGCCGTCACGGTCCTGCGCCGGACCGGTATCTGGCGCGGCCGGCGCGGTCCCTGGCAGGGTAGCCGCCCCGCCATCAGCGAGAGCTCGCCCATCGCCGTGCTCGGCCGCCGCTTCGCCGCGGGCGAGATCGACGAGGAGGAGTACTGGCGGCGGCTGTCCGTCCTGGACGAGCAGTTCGGCCGCGCGGCCAAGGACGGTGCGGCATGACCACCGTCACCGACGTCGGCCGCCCGCGACCGGATCACCAGCACGGCACCGCCGCCCGCGTCGTCGACGCGGTGAAGGTCTACGGCGTGGGCGACGCCGAAGTGAGGGCCCTGGACGGGGTGAGCGTCGGCTTCCCGGCCGGCCGCTTCACCGCCATCATGGGGCCCTCGGGACCCTGACATCGAGCTCCGTGCTCATCGGCGACACCGACCTCCGGAAAGTCCACGCTCATGCACTGCGCCGCCGGACTCGACACGGCAGCCTCGCCAAGCGCAACGCCCTGCGCAGCCCCAGGCGCACGGCCGCCACTGCCACCGCCCTGATGATCGGCGTCGCGGTCGTCTCGTTGTTCACCGTCTTCGGAGCCTCGCTGAAGGCGACGATGGACCGGACCGTCTCCCGCTCGTTCGCGGGCGATGTCGCGGTGAGCACACCGGCGTTCGGCGCGGGCGGCAGCGGACTCAGCCCCGAACTCGCCCCGGCGGTCGCCGAACTGCCCGAGGTGCGGTCCGCGGTCGGACTCGGACGCGGCGTGGCGGAGGTCGACGGCGGCGGACGGCAGCTGACCGTCACCGATCCGGCGGCGCTGGCCGGTTCGTTCGACCTCGGCGCCGTGCAGGGCTCGCTCGACGGGCTCGGCACGAACGGCATCGCAGTCGCCGACAGCGAGGCGGACAAGCACGGCTGGCAGCCCGGCTCAACGGCGCAGCTCACGTTCACCGACGGCACCGAGGAGACCTTCGCGGTGCGCGCCGTGTTCGAGGAGTCCGAACTCGCCGGTGACTACGTCATCACCCGTGAGGCATGGGCGCCGCACCGCGGCCAGGACTCCGACACGCTCGTCGCCGTCACCTTCGCGGAGGGCGTGAGCACGGCAGACGGAAAGCAGGCCGTGGAGAAGACGGCGGCCGCCTACGGCAACCCCGAGGTGCAGACCCGGGACGAGTACGCCGAGAGCTCGGCCGGGGCCATCGACATGATGCTGACCCTGGTCTACGCGCTCCTCGCACTCGCCGTGGTGATCGCGCTGCTCGGCATCGCCAACACGCTCACCCTGGCCATCCATGAACGGACCAGGGAACTGGGCCTGTTGCGCGCCGTCGGCCAGACCCGCAGCCAAGTGCGCGCCATGGTGCGCTGGGAGTCCGTGCTCGTCTCCGCGTTCGGAACGGCCGGAGGTCTGTCGCTCGGAGTGCTGCTCGGCTGGGTGCTGGTGGAGGCGTCGGAGAGTACGGGCGACACCGCGTTCGCATTCGCCGTCCCGCTGTCTCAGTTCCTCGTCGTCGCGCTCGTCGGTCTGGTGGCCGGGGCCGTCGCGGCCTGGCGGCCCGCGCGGCGGGCGGCCAGGCTCGACGTCCTGCGAGCGATCGCGACGGAGTGAGCGCTCCCGTGGGCGGCCGAACTGCCGCCTCCGCTCCGCCCGGTCAGCCGGCAACGGCAGACCGGGCGGTCGTCGGCGTGGTCACGTCCGCGGTCTCGGGCGCCTCGGTGAACGGGCCCGTGGTCGTCGCTCCGTAGACCGCGGGGTACCCGGGCAGTGCGACTGCCGGGCTCGAGGCGGGCAGGGTGAACCAGACGACCTTGCCGGCGTCGCCCGTCGGCCGAACTCCCCAGCTCTCGCTGAAGGCGGCCACCAGTGCGAGGCCGCGTCCGTGGGTGGCGGAGGAGTCCGCGTCATGGACGGTCGGCAGGCGTGGGTCGTGGTCATGGACGGAGACCGTGAGCCGGTCGAGCAGCAGCTCGACGTCCACGGTGCATGTCTTGTCCGGCTGAGCATGCCGGTGCACGTTGGTCAGCAGCTCGGTGACGCCGAGTGCGGCCTGGTCGATCAGAGGATCGAGATGCCAGTAGCGCAGTTGCGCCGAGATGATTCTGCGGACCTGACCGATCCGCGACGGCAGGGCCTGGAGCTCCACCGTGCAGTGCCTGCTGGGCTGGCTGATCACGGCTGCGACTCCCCGAAATAGTCCGGAAGAAGACGAGACAAGAGATCCAGCAGTCGGCCGCCTGCTGAACGTACCGACGGGGCTGGATCTCAGCGTGACCGCCGGTGAACCCTGAGTGATGTGGAATCAGCGTGAACCATGGCAGGTGGGGCCGCAACTCGCGGCACCCCTGTGCCCGTTCTCAACTCCTGTTGCCGCCCGCCCCGCGCACCGCGTCGAGGAAGCGTCCCGCGAGGGCCTTCGCCTCGGGCCGGTGGCTGCGCTGGCCCATCGTGAGCCGGTACCGCTTGCCGTTCACGGTCGCCACCGTGCTGTCGTCACCTGCGAACCACGGCCTGCCCGCGGAGACCGCGCGCACCGGCGCGCTCTCGATCACCTTGCCGTAGCTGGTCATCAGAGCCAGCCGGCCGTCCTTGATCAGCACCTGACCGGCGCGGGTGAGTGAACGCGGCCAGCGTTCGATCCGTACGCCCGTGGCACTGAAATCCGGCTCCGCGGTTGCCATCGTCTCCGCCCCCTTCGCAGTGACTCCTGTGGGAAGTCTGCACACTTGGGCCGCCGTGCACCAGTGCGCATGCCACCAGCCTCCCACAAGCGACTTCTATGGATCCCCAAAGTGAACGTTTGTGCAGGTGAGGGGCTTACTGTTGCCGACCGGGAAGGCAGTGGGAACAGTGGTGGACGAGGCAAGGGCGGCGCAGATGAGTACAAGTGAGAACCCAGTGACGGCCGGGATCGCGGCCGTATCGCCCGATCGGGTGACGGCGGGCTCCGGCGAGGCGGTGGCCACGGCCGACGTGGACCGCAGCGACCCCGCGTACCGGGCTTGGCTCAAAGAAGCCGTGCGCAAGGTGCAGGCCGACGCCAACCGGTCCGCCGACACCCACCTGCTGCGCTTCCCGCTCCCCGAGGAGTGGGGCATCGACCTCTACCTCAAGGACGAGTCCACGCACCCGACGGGCAGTCTCAAGCACCGGCTGGCCCGGTCGCTGTTCCTCTACGGCCTGTGCAACGGCTGGGTGCGGCCCGGCAAGCCCGTCATCGAGGCGTCCAGTGGATCGACCGCCGTCTCCGAGGCGTACTTCGCCAAGCTGATCGGTGTCCCCTTCGTCGCGGTGATGCCGCGGACCACGAGTCCCGAGAAGATCCGGCTGATCGAGTTCCACGGCGGGCAGTGCCACTTCGTCGACGACTCGCGGAAGATGTACGAGGAGTCCGCGGCCCTCGCCGCCCGCACCGGCGGCCATTACATGGACCAGTTCACCTACGCGGAACGGGCCACCGACTGGCGCGGCAACAACAACATCGCCGAGTCGGTCTACCAGCAACTGCGCCTGGAGCGTTACCCGGAGCCCGCCTGGATCGTCGCGACGGCCGGCACCGGGGGCACGTCGGCGACCATCGCGCGCTATGTGCACTACATGCAGCACGACACCCGGATCTGCGTCCCGGACCCGGAGAACTCGTGTTTCTTCGACGGCTGGACGAACGGCGACCCGTCGGCGAGCAGCGACTGCGGCTCGCGTATCGAGGGCATCGGCCGCCCGCGCATGGAGCCGAGCTTCGTGCCCGGTGCCATCGACCGGATGATGAAGGTGCCCGACGCGGCGAGCGTCGCCGCCGTGCGTGCCCTGGAGGCGGCCATCGGGCGCAAGGCGGGCGGCTCGACCGGTACCGGCCTGTGGAGCGCGCTGAAGATCGTCGCCGAGATGGTGCAGGGCGGGGAGAAGGGTAGCGTCGTCACTCTGATCTGCGACCCGGGCGACCGTTATCTCGACAAGTATTACTCCGACGTCTGGCTGGCGGATCAGGGCCTGGACATCCGCCCCTACGCTGCGGCGATCGAGTCCTTCCTGGACACGGGCGTCTGGCGCTGCTGAGCAACGCCCGGCTCAAGAGTGTACGACCGTACGCCTCAGGTGTACGGTCGTACGCATGACCGACCATTTCGCCGGTGACACCCGTACGAACCGTGAGCGCATGCTCGCCGGTGACCTCTATGTCGCCGACGATCCCGAGATCGCCCGCGCACAGCAGCGCGCCGTGCGTCTGGCCGCCGACTACCAGGCCGCCTACGCCCAGGACGCCGACGCCGCGCAGCCGCTGATCGCCGAACTGATCGGCGAACTCGGCTCCGGCGCCCACATCCGGCCACCGCTGTTCGTCGACTTCGGCACGTACATCAGCGTCGGCGAAGGGACCTTCGTCAATTTCAACCTCACCGCTCTGGACGTCGCCCCGATCACCATCGGCAGGGACTGCCAGATCGGCCCCAACGTCCAGCTGCTGACCCCCACGCACCCGCTGGAACCTCAGCCGCGCCGGGACAAGCTGGAGGCCGCGCTGCCGATCACCATCGGCGACAACGTCTGGCTCGGCGGGGGTGCGATCGTGCTGCCCGGGGTCACCATCGGTGACAACAGCGTCATCGGCGCGGGAGCCGTGGTCACCCGCGACATCCCGGCCGATGTCGTCGCCGTCGGCAACCCCGCCCGCGTCGTCCGGTCCCTGTAGGCGGCCGTCGTGGCGACCGGACGCATCGACCCCGAGCGGCGGGAGCGCATCATCGCCGCCGCACTGGACCTGATCGCCGAGGAGGGCGTCGCGGGCACCTCGCACCGCAAGGTCGCCGCCCGCGCCGGCGTCCCGCTCGGCTCCATGACCTATCACTTCAACAGCATGGACGAGCTGCTGCGCGAGGCGTTCACCCGCTTCTCCGACACCGTCGTCGCCCAGTTCGAGGAGAGCCTCGCCCCCGCGGCCGGCCCCGACGAGGCGCGGGAAGCGGTCGCCGGGCTCGTGCACCGCCTGTCGGGCGGCGGCCGGCGGGAACTGGTGCTCACGCACGAGCTGTACACGCTGGCCGCACGCCGGCCCGCCTTCCGCGAGCTGACACGCGCATGGATGCGCCGGAGCCGTGTCGCCCTGGAGCGCCACTTCGACCCCGCGACCGCCCGTCAGCTCGACGCCCTCATCGAAGGACTGGCCATCCACCGCGCCCTCGACACCGAACCGCACGACCGCGAGCTGACCGTCGAGGCCATCGCCCGTATCACCGCCGCTGCCCCGCTCTCACCCGGCGCCGGCACCTGACCGGCGACCGCCCCCGAACCGCCCGCCGGCGCCCTACCTGACGAGGGCGCCGGCCGGGTGCCGTATGCGGGGTTTCACGGGGTGCCCGATCCGGCGAGCCGGCGGTCGAGATTGCGCACGGCGTCCTTGAAAGCACGACCGAGGCCCGCCCTGCCCAGACGGAGCGCGAGCCGCAGCGGCGCGGGGCCGTCGGCGGCGAACGTCCACTGCACCCGCGAACCGGTCGCCGTCGGCGTGATCCGCCACTCCTCCACCAGAGCACGCAGGCCAGGGGCGTTGGTCTGCTCGATGCGGTACGCGTAACGGCTGTCCGGTTCCCTGGCCAGGATGCGTTCGGTGAACACCGTGCCGCCCTTGAGCCGGACCTCGCGGCCCGCGCCGCCCTCCGTCGACCGGGCGGCGGTCACGGCGGTGAACCAGTCGGGCAGCCCCGCCACGTCCTCGGCGAGCGCGGCGTACACGGCGGCCGGGGTGGCCGTCACCGGGGTCGAGAACACCAGACGTATCGGGGCATTCTCCACGAATTCCAGCTCGACCGGGCGCAGTTGACGTGCCATGGTCCGTACCTCCAGTGGCGGCGAAGGGCGGGTGGGGACCGCACACCCTAGCGGCGGCGCCGTGGGATGTCCCCTCCCTGCGCGTCCTCCACGGTCCGCGGGGAGCAGGGGCCGTGAGCGCCTGGTCCGCCTGCGGCCACCGGACCCTACGCCCCGCGTGCGAGCAGCCCGTCCAGCGCACGGCCGAACACCACCCGCGCCACCTGGGCGACCAGCGGATCGAGCACGCCGGGCAGCGGCCGGATCCGCAGCTCCTCCACCCACAGCACCACCGAACCGCCCGCCGCCGGATGCACGCCGATCTCGGCCCAGCCCGTGATCACCCGGCCCCGCTTCTCCAGCCGGCACCGGCCCGGGCGTCCGTGCGCAGGCGGCTCCCACCGGACGACCTCCATCGGGTCGTCGAAGCCGAAGCGTCCCAGCCCGCTGCGTGCGATGAACACCGTGCCCGTGCGTGTCGGGGCCGGACCGGCCACCGAGACCGACGTCAGCGGGACCTGCGCCGCATGCGCGGGCCAGTCCGTCACCCGCAGCCAGCATTGGCCGGCCGGCAGCGCGGTCCGCCGGCCGATCCGGAACACGGCCACCCGCTCAGCCGCCCTGCCCGTCGGCAGCCTCGTCCTCGCCCGCGACGACCAGGCCGGGCAGGAACTCGGCCATTTCCTCGCGCGCCGCCGCCGACAGACCGGCATCCGTCACCAGCGTGTCCACGTCCGACAGTTCGGCGAACGAACTCAGGCCCACCGTGCCCCACTTGGTGTGGTCGGCGACCACCACCACCCGTCGTGCCGCGCCCACGAACCGGCGATTCGTCTCCGCCTCCGCCAGATTGGGCGTGGACAGCCCCGCCTCCACCGAGATGCCGTGCACCCCGAGGAACAGCACGTCGAAGTGGAGCGAACGGATCGCCTGGTCCGCCACCGGCCCCACCAGCGAGTCCGAGGGAGTGCGCACGCCACCCGTGAGGACCACCGTCGCCGCCCCCGGCCGCGTGCCGCCCGCCGCTCCCGTGCGCTGCGCCGCGTGGAACACGTCCGCCACCCGCACCGAGTTCGTGACCACCGTCAGATCCGCAACGTCCAGCAGATGGTGAGCCAGCGCATACGTGGTCGTGCCGCCGGACAGCGCGATCGCGCTGCCGGGCACCGCCAGCCGCGCGGCCGCCCGCGCGATGTCCTCCTTGGCGCTCAGCTCCAGCGCCGACTTGGCCTCGAACCCCGGCTCGTGCGTGCTCGCCTCGACGACCGGAACGGCACCGCCGTGCACCTTCTCGACCACACCCTGGCGGGCCAGCGCGTCCAGGTCCCTGCGCACCGTCATGTCCGAGACGTTGAGCTTGCGCGTGAGCTCGTTGACCCGCACGCCGCCGCGCCTGCGGACCTCGTCGAGGATCAGGGCACGCCGCTGCTCCGCGAGCAGGTTCTGGTTGTCGCTCACCGCCGGGGCCGGTCCTTCCGTGTCGTCGCCGCACCTCGTCGTACAGCGCCTGTTGGCCAAGGTTTCTCATCCTCGCACGCGCTTCCCGCAGCGGGCTCGGGGAGATTCCGTAAGGGCCGTGCGGCGAACCGCCACGATCCGGGATTCTGGTCACGAACCGCTGCCCGGCCGCGCACCGATCCGCCCCCGCCGTCCGCACCCCCGACCAGAGAGCGAGGCACCTCAGTGTCCCCTGCCACCCCGGCACCGTACGGCGAAGGGCCCGCGCTGGAACTGCTGGTCCACGGCGTCGGCGGAGCCACCCCGCAGGATATGCTCGGCGACCCCCGCACGGTCCGGATCACCGGCGACGAGAAGGCGGCCGTGTACCGGCGCACCGACGACGCCGAGGCCGAGGCCCACCCCGAGCAGTACCTCGACCGGCCCGTCCCCGAGGCCTACTGCTGGTCCAACCTCACATCCGGCAACGGCGCCCGCGCCCTGTGGCTGCTGCTGCTTCCCTTCATGGTGGCCAACCTCGCCCACTGGATGCGGCCCAGGGCCAGAGGCAGCCGGCGCACCACCCGCCTGTACGGAGTGCTGGTACGCCTCGTCGCGCTCAGCCTCACGGTGCTGTTGACGGCCGCCGCCAGCGAGGTCGCGCTCGACCTGCTGGCCTGGCAGTGCGCCGGTTCCGGACAGTGCGCCGGCGACCGGTCCTGGCTCGGCTTCCTCTCCGCGGAGCGCGGCGGCTGGTGGTCGCAGCCCGGCCGGCGTCTCGCACTCGCCGCCGTGGTGCCGACCGCACTCGTCGCCCTGCTCTGGTACCTGTCCAACCGGACCTGGAGCGCGTACGAGTCGCAGCGTCCGCCCACCGGCGAGGACGGGCTTCCCGCCGACGAGGACGCCCGGGACGAGGACGCCGACACCGACGAGGACGAGGCAGCAGGGGAGGAGCGGACGGACGGCGAGAGGGCACGGGTGCCCCTCGTACGGCCCGCGCTCGGCAGGCCCGGCTTCTGGTACGGCCGCCGGCTCGTCGCCCGGCTGCGCGCCGCGCACACCGCGGCCGGATTCCTCACCGTTGCGGCTGCCGTCGGCGGGGCCGCCGCCCGCCACGACCGCTCGGCCGACAACACGCTGCTGGAGATCTGCGGCGTACTGCTGGAGGGCGCGCTCGCGACCGCCGGTGCCGCCGTGCTGTGGGTCGTGTTCCGCAGGGGCCGCAGCGAGAAGCGCATGGACGCACGGCTCGACCGGGCGGCCGTACGCTTCCTGCCCGGAACCGCGCTCGCGCTGCTGCTCCTCGCCGTGCTCTACGCCTCCTGGTCGCGGCCCGGCTGGGTCTCCACCGCCACGCTGCCCGGCGACGTCACCTTCCGCGTCATCGTCCTCGCCCAGGGAACCCTCGTCGTCGCCCTCGCCGTCGTCGCCCTGCGGCTGCACCGCCGCGCGGACCACCCGCGCGCCGTGCTCCACGGACTCGGCGGCCCCGCCGTCGCCATGCTCGCCTGCGCCCTCGGCGGCGTGATGACCGGCGGGGTCGCGCAGCGCGTCGCGGACTGGCTCGACGGCTCGGGCACACCGGGCATGGACGATCGCGGCACCATCCCCGGTCCGCCCGTCCTCCTGAGCTGGCAGGCCTCCGTCATCCCCGTGCTGCTGACCGCCCTGCTGCTCCCAGCGCTCGCCCTCGGATTACGGACCTGGCTCCGCGGACGCCGTCTCGCCCCCGCCGTCGAGGCCGACTACCGAGAGCGCCGCCCGGAGCCCTCCCGTACCCGGCGGATCGCCGGTACCCGTGCGCGGTCTCAACTCACCGACGACGCACCGCTCTTGGTCGGCATCCTGGCCGGTTCCACGCTCCTGCTCGGCATCGTCGCCGTCGCCGGCGCCTGGCTGAGCGGCGAGGTACCCGGCCGTGCCTTCGGCGACGGCGGCCCGACCGACACCGTGGCCGAGACCGCCCAGGCACTCGGCTCCTGGCTCGTCGGCTTCGGCTTCATACTGTTCGTCACCATGGGGCGGCGCGCCTACCGCGACAGGTCCGCCCGCCGCACCATCGGCATCCTGTGGGACGTCGGCACGTTCTGGCCGCGCGCCGCCCATCCCTTCGCACCGCCCTGCTACGCCGAGCGTGCCGTGCCCGACCTGACCTGGCGCATGTGCACATGGACGGCCCGCAGCGGTGGACGCCTCGTCATCTCCGGCCACTCCCAGGGCAGTGTGCTCGCGGCGGCGGCCGTGTGGCAGTTGCCCTCGGTGACACGCCGCCGTGTTGCCCTGCTGACCTACGGATCACCGCTGGAACGGCTCTACGGCCGCTGGTTCCCCGCCTACTTCGGGCCCACCGCCCTTGCCGAGCTCAACAGCCAGATCGACTGCTGGCGCAATCTGTGGCGGGCCACCGACCCCATCGGCGGGCCCGTGCTGATCCCCGCGGCGAACGGCCACCCCGACGTCGACCGCGACGCGCTCAAGGACCCTCTCGTCCACGGCCGTTCCGACCGCTATCCACTACCGGAGCCCATCCTCGGACACTCGGAGTACCAGGCCGATCCGGTGTTCGCGAAGGAGCGGGCCCATCTGCTCGACCGGCTCACGCCGCTCGTGCCGCATCAGTCGCACGCGGACACACAGGCGCACGCCGACGCCGAGACGCATGCCGACCCTCAGGGCAGTTCGGGCAGATCCTCGGAGTAGAGGAGCGTCAGATCGTCGGTGCTCACCTCGGCGAGTTCGGCGACCCGTACCGCGTGCCGTTCCACCATCGACTCGAACGTCTGGCGCGCGGTACGGCCGTTGCCGAACGCAGGGCCCTTGGGCAGCACCGTGAAGTACTTCAGCAGCGCCTCGGCCGTCCCCTCGCCCAGCCGGTACTCGTGCTCCTCGGCCTGCTGCTCCACGATCCGCAGCAGTTCCTCCGGCGCGTAGTCGTGGAAGGTGATGGTCCGTGAGAAACGGGACGCCACACCGGGGTTGACCGTGAGGAACCGCTCCATCTCGGCGGTGTAGCCGGCCACGATCACCACGACCGAATCCCGGTGGTCCTCCATCAGTTTCACCAGGGTGTCGATGGCCTCCTTGCCGAAATCCCGGCCGGAGTCCTCGGGGGACAGGGCGTACGCCTCGTCGATGAAGAGCACCCCGCCGTGCGCCCGGACGAAGGCCTCCTGGGTGCGGATCGCGGTGGAGCCGATGTGCTCGCCCACCAGGTCCACCCGGGACACCTCGACGAGATGGCCCCGCTCCAGCACCCCGAGGGAGGCCAGGATCTCGCCGTAGAGCCGGGCGACCGTCGTCTTGCCGGTGCCGGGGGAGCCGGTGAAGACGAGATGACGGCGTACGGACGCGGCCTTCAGCCCTGCCTCCTGACGGCGCCGGCCGACCTCGATCATGTTGGTCAGAGTGCGCACCTCGCGCTTGACGCTGTCCAGGCCCACCAGCGCGTCCAGTTCACCGAGGACGGCACCGGAGCTGCGCACCGCTTCGTCGGCCGCCGAAGCAGAGGGGTCGGCGGCCGCTGCCGGGGGAGCGGAAGTCGGGGCGGGGACGGTGGACAGCAGACCGGGCGACCGGGGCGCGGTCAGCACGGCGGTCGCCCGCTCCGCACCCGGCCGGACCGTGCCGCTCTCGTCACTCGTGCAGTCCTCGACCACCGGGCCGTCGTCCTCGCCGCACTCGTAACCCCCGCGGGTGCACCGCTCGGTGCGGCAGCGGCTCAGAAGGGTGCGGCAGCCGTCCATCACGTGGAAGCCGTACCCCCCGCTGCCGGTCACCCGGCAGCCGCGGAACGTGCCCCGGCCTTCGGCGGACACATAGAACCCGGCCTCGGCGGGCGAGGTGACCGTGCAGCGTTCGATCAGCGGGTCTGCGCCCTTGGTCACGATGACACCGGTCTGCGCCGCGTCTATCGTGCAGCCGTTGAGCGTGCCACCGCTGCCGTGGTCACGGAACCAGGCACCGGTGGACACCTCGCGAATACGGCAGTCGTCGAGCTGCGCGGTGGCCCCGTCGCTCACCGACACCGCCGTGTTGCGCACTTGGGACAGGTCGCTGTCCACGACGTCGGCGCGTGAACCGCGGTCCAGGACGAACAGGGCGTCGGGCACGTCGTGCACGCGGCAGGAGTCCAGCACCGCCGTCGCGCCGTCGCTCACCCAGACTGCCGGGTAGTCGCCCGTACTGTCGTGGATCTCGCACTGGTTGGCGTCCACCCGGGTGCCCGGGTCCCAGACGGACAGCCCGTTGCGGCCGAAGCGGCGCACCGTGGAACGGGTGAGGGTGAGCACGGAACGCGAACGCAGGTCGATCGCGTTCTCCGGGATGTCGTGGATGTCGCAGTCGGAGAGCGTGAGCACGGCGTCCGTGTCGAGCGTGATCCCGTCCGACGAGGTCCGGTGCACGGAGGAGTCCGTCAGATGCGCCGCGGCCCGCGAGGCGATCTGCACCCCGGTGCCCTTGATCTCGTAGATCTCGCAGCCGATGGCCTCCAGCCCGCTGCCCTCACCGGTGACCGCGATCCCCGCGCCGGAGGTGTGGTGCACCCGGCAGCGCTCCAGTCGCGGATGCGCCCCGTCGCGCACCGACACACCCGACTGGCCCGCGGCGACGACCTCGCACTCCTCGAACACCCCGCCGGCGCCGTCCAGTACGGCGATACCGACGCCCCCCGGATTGTCGACGGTGCAGCGGCGCACCGTCGGCCGGGCAGCGCCGCGCACCTCGAGCCCGGCCGCGGAACGCGTCACGATCCGCAGATCCGTCAGCTCGGGCGTGCCGTCCTCGACGAGCAGCGCGGGCGCCGCGGAGTCCTGGCCCTCGACATGGAGGTCCTGCACGGTGGCGGAGGCGCGCACGGTCACCGCCACACCGTCGACGGGCGCGATGCGCACGGACCCGACCGCGCCCTCGGGACCGCGCAGCGTCACTGCCCGCTGGATCACGAGATTCTCGCGGTACGTCCCCGGGGCCACGGTGAGAACGTCGCCGTCACCGGCGGCCTCCAGGGCGGCGGCGAGAGAGGCGTACTCGCCCGTGCGGCGCCGCCACCGCGATGTGCCGGTGTGCGTCACCTGGACCGTGCCCTGTGCCATCGTGCTGCTCTGCCCCCACCTCGTGTTCCGTGCACCGCCGCGCCGCTGACGGGGACGCCTTCCGCACCCCCGAGGGGGTCGCACCACCGTAGCGCGCGTGACGGGCGGCAGTTGACGGGATGTGGCAGGTCAGCTTCCGGCGCCGGCGCGTCCCCAGTCGGGCCCCACGGCGGCCCACGCCCGGTCCAGGTCGGCAAGTCTGTGGCGTACCAGACGCCACAGGACCAGCCGTCTGGCGCATTCGACGACCACGCCGGAACCCACCGCCGCGCCGACACCGGCCAGCGTGGCATGGACGTGCGCGGCGGCAAGTCCCATGGGGCGGGGCACTATTCGGCCGGCGTCGTCCGTCCAGATACGGAACGTGTCCCCCGCCTGCAGGGACGGCAGCGAGACGGTCGGCGTCCCGGTGCGCCGGCTTCCGTCGGGCGCGGTCCAGACCGCCACGACCGAGCGGTGGGTCTCGGCGTCTGCGCCCGACTCGGGGTTGAAGGCTGCCGGTCGGGTCACGGGCGCGGGATCCACGACCGTGGCCGTCGTCGGGTGCCGCTGTTGCCGCTGGATCCGCACGCTCTGGCGCAGCGACTCGTCCGTCAGCGTGCTGGTGATCCAGCCGACGGCGGGGGCGGCCGTGACGACGAGCATCGCGGCGACGAGCGCGAGCCAGGCCTCGGCCAGATCGGTCGCACGGCGCAGGGGGTTGTGCCGCCAGCGCCAGACTCCCGCTGCTGCGCGCACCGTTCGCCACCCCCTTCTGTGTCCGTGATAGCCGTGGACGACACGGAACAAGCGCGGGTCACGCGAAGAGAGAGCAACGTCACCCCCCGTCGGCCCTCACCGGGCCGGCCCGGCAGATCGCTGCGGGACAGACCCTGGTCCGTCGCGAGGACGTCCTCGCGACAGTTCCAACGAGCGGGCCTCCGCGCGCGATTCCCGTTCCTCAGCAATTCTGCCCGAGAACGGTGACCGCGTCCCTGACGCGGATCCGGCCGGTGCGCTCGGGCACCAGGTACTGGCCGAAGGCGAGTACCCCCTTGATACGGCGATGCCGGGCAAGGGTGCGCAGCGGCTCCTTGCCGCGGCTCGCGGTGTGCTGGTCGGTCGTGCTGATGACACAGCGCCCGCACGGTTTGGTCACCCGCAGCACCGTGTCGCCGATGGCGATGCGCCGCCACCCGTCCTCCGCCCAGGGCGCCGTACCGGTGACCACGAGATTCGGGCGGAACCGGGTCATGGGCAGCGGGCCCTCGTCCGCGTGATCCCCCTGCGCAACGAGCGAATTGAGTGCGTCGAGAGAGGCGACCGTGATGACATGCACGGGCGACGAGTCGCCGAAATGCACCGTTTCACCCGCCCTCGCGTACGCGGGGTCGAGCGGGCGCCGACGGGCGGGGTCGTCGAGGTGGACCAGCCGTACCTCCGCGCCGAGGTACTCACCGAACCAGGCGTGGGCCGCAGCGGCGGCCGCAATCGCCTCGACGGTGTCCCCGAAGACATCCGTGACCAGTGTGTCCACCCGCTCCGGGACGGGCACGGTCAGCGGTTCACGTCCGGGCGCGGTGAGCCGCACCGCGCCGTCCCCCAACGGCTCGGCGCGTGCCAACGCCAGCAGCGGATGGCGCCGTTGTGTGACCACCCGGGCCGACGCGTCGACCAGTGCCCACCGGCGGTCGCCGGCAAGCCCCCACGGTTCCACCCATGCCGCATCGGGAGCGCACCCCGCCAGGGATTTGACGGGATACACATGAAGGGACCGCACGACCGGTTCGGACATACCGCCATGGTGCCAGTCATTGCCGGCCGCTACGGGCGGCGGGTCAGTACCCCCGGCCCTGGTACGGGCGGTTGTACGGGTCCTCGTAGGGTGCCTGCGCCGGGACGGGGCGTGCCGCCGCCGGCCGCATGGCCTCGTAGCCGTTGGCGGCCGGCCGCGGCTGCTGCGGCTGGCCCTGGTACTGCGGACCCGGGTAGCCGCGGGGCGGTGCCGCCTGCTGCGGGATGTACGGCGCGGGCGCCTGCTGCAGAGGCACGGGCTGGTGCATCTGCTGCGGGTATCCGTAGGCCGGGGACGGTGCCGCCGGGAGGGCGGGCATGGCCGCGGGGAGCGCCGGCAGATAGCTGTTGCCGGTGTCGTACGCGGAAGGCACTCGGATCGGCGCGATCTGAGGCGTGCCCCGCTCCGCGACCAGGGAGTCGTAGATCGGGGTGTCGGGGAACAACGGCGCGGAGTAGTAACCGCCGCCGTAGGTGGCGCGGGGGGAGGTCATGGCACATAAGTTAAGCCCACGATGTGCTGGTTGGGGAGCCCGATAAGAGGGTTGTTTCGGCAGCTGTGAGTGACGACGGATCCCCAATTCGAGCGAATCCGGTAAAAACGGTCGCCCTTGCGTCTTGTGATCGTGTAAAGCGCGAGCTGAGGGAGGGTTACCGATGGGTCGGCACAGCTGAAGGGGACGTATGCGGAATAGGTTGACGATGAATGAACTTCCGGGCGCACCGAACCGCGATGGGGGCGATCATGTCGATGCCTAAGGGAGCCAATACAGCGGTGCAGTCGCGCCGCGTACGCGTGGAGTTGGGATGGCGGCCGGGACCGGGCGTTCCGGACATCGACGCCTCCGCGCTCCTCCTGGCATCCGGAAAGGTCCGCTCCGACGCGGACTTCGTCTTCTACAACCAGCCCGCGCACGCCTCCGGGGCCGTGCGCCACGAGGGAAAGTCGACCGCCCAGGGAGCCGCCACCGACACGGTCGCGGTCGACCTCGACCGCGTCGAGACCGCCATCGACCGGGTCGTGCTGGTCGCCTCGGCCGACGGCGGCACCTTCGGGCAGGTCCCCGGACTCCACATCCGGGTCCTCGACGAAGCGACCGGTGCCGAACTGGCACGTTACGAAAGCCAGGACGCCACAGTCGAGACGGCCTTCGTCCTGGGCGAGCTCTACCGGCGCCAGGGCGTCTGGAAGTTCCGCGCGGTCGGCCAGGGTTACGGCACCGGGCTCGAGGGCCTCGCTATGGACTTCGGCATCACGGTCGACGAACCCCAGGCACCGCCGGCCGCCCCCGCCCCGCCGCCCACCCCACCGGCGCCCGTCGCCACGCACACCCCTGCGCCTCCGGCCGCCCCGCCGCCGGCGCCGTCCGCTCCGGCCACCCCGGTCCGGCTGTCCAAGATCACGCTGACGAAGGAGGCGCCTTCCGTCTCGCTGACCAAGCAGGGCGGCACCTCGGGCGCGATGCGGGTGAACCTCAGCTGGCAGGTGCGCAAGCAGTTCCAGGGCTGGGGCGCCAAACTCGGCCGCGCCATCGCCATGCACGGCGATCTCGACCTCGACCTGTGCGCGCTGTACGAACTGACCGACGGCCGCAAGGGAGTCGTGCAGGCGCTGGGCAACGCCTTCGGCGCCCTGCATCAGCCGCCGTACATCCACCTCGACGGGGACGACCGCACCGGCGGGACACCCGGCGAGAACCTCACCATCAACCTCGACCACAAGAACGACCTCCGCCGCCTCGTGATCTTCGTGACCATCTACGAGGGCGCCCGCAGCTTCGCCGATCTCGACGCGACGGTGACACTCCAGCCGCAGAACGGTGCTGCCATCGACTTCTCACTGGGCGAATGCACCGTGCCGTCCACGGTCTGCGCCCTCGCCCTGATCACCAACACCGGCTCGGACCTCGTCGTCCAGCGCGAGGCACGCTTCCTCGTCCCCGACCGGGGCGTCAGCCCCCAGCGCACCATCGACCACGTCTACGGCTGGGGCATGAACTGGACGCCGGGCAGGAAGTGAGCGCTGCCCGACGGGCTCAGCGGTCCGGCGCGGCCTCGGGACGGGCGTACGTACGCCCCTTCCAGGCCGCGCCGCGCCCCCGGTGGTGCTGCACCGCGGAATCGACGGTCATCAGCAGATAGAGGAACGCGGTGAACGGCAGGGTGAGGGCGAGCAGCGACGGCTGCCGGTAGTGACGCAGCATCGGCAGATACGTGCCCGCCATCACCGTCCACGCGAGTCCTCCCGCCCAGGAGGCCACCGTGTCGCCGGCGACCAGCCCCGCCACGAGCGCGACAGGCGGCACGAGATACACCAGCACCAGCCCGAGCACCGTGCCCGCGAGCAGCAGCGGACTGTGCCGCAGCTGCGCATAGGCACTGCGCGACACCATCCGCCACAGATCCGCGAGCCGCGGGTACGGCCGCACGCTGTGCACCCGTTCCGCGAGCCCCAGCCAGACCCTGCCGCCCGCGTCCCGCACGGCGCGCGCCAGCGAGACGTCGTCGATCACCGCCTGCCGGATCGAGGCCGGGACGCCCGCCCGGCGGGCGACGTCCGTGCGCAGCAGCACACAGCCGCCCGCCGCCGCCGTCGTCCGCGTGCCCTCCTTGTTGATCCAGCGGAAGGGGTAGAGCTGGGCGAAGAAGTAGACGAACGCGGGCACCACCAACCGCTCCCAGCCGCTCTCGACCCGCAGCCGCGCCATCTGTGAGACGAGGTCGAAGGTGTCCCCCCTACCCGCCGTCTCCTCGCGCACCTCCCCCCGAGCGCTTCCGTGGGCCGCGGCCACCAGCTCGCGCAGGCTGTCCTGTTCGTGGGCGATGTCGGCGTCCGTGAGCAGCAGGAACTCGGGTCCGTCCGCCTCGGCCAGGGCGATCCCGTGCCGCAGGGCCCACAGCTTCCCCGTCCAGCCGGGCTCCGGTTCGCCCGGCGCCACCACCCGCAGCGGCAGGCCGCCGTGCCGGGCGGCGAGCGACCGGGCCAGCGCGCCCGTACCGTCCGCGCTGTTGTCGTCGACCAGGATGATTTCCGCCCTGCCCGGGTACTCCTGGGCGAGCAGCGACGGCAGGCTCAGCGGCAGCACCTCGGCCTCGTCCCGCGCAGGCACCACGACGGCGACGTCCGGCCAGCGATCCGGATCCTGCCGACGCGGCAGCCGTTGATCCGTACGCCAGAACAACCCCTGGCCGAACAGCAGCCAGCACCAGACGGCCAGAGATCCCACGGCGATCCACGCAACGGCGCTCATCCGCCGCAGTCTGCCCCACACCGGCAGTGCGGGCGCGGCGGTCGACTATGGTGACCGGGTGAAGATCGCGCTCATGGACTCCGGAATCGGCCTGCTCCCGGCGGCCGCCGCGGTGCGCAGGCTGCGGCCGGACGCCGATCTGGTGCTCTCGTCGGACCCGGACGGCATGCCCTGGGGCCCCCGCACCCCCGACGGCATCACCGAGCGTGCCCTCGCCGTCGCACGCGCGGCCGCGGCCCACCGGCCCGACGCCCTGATCGTCGGCTGCAACACCGCCTCGGTGCACTCGCTGCCCGCACTCCGCGCGGAGCTGGAGCCCGGACTGCCCGTCATCGGCACCGTTCCCGCGATCAAGCCAGCCGCGGCCGGCGGCGGCCCCGTCGCCATCTGGGCAACCCCGGCAACCACCGGCAGCCCCTACCAGCGTGGCCTGATCAAGGAGTTCGCCCACTCCGTCGACGTCGTCGAGGTCCCCTGTCCCGGTCTTGCGGACGCCGTCGAGAAGGCCGACGAGAACGCCATCGACCACGCGATCGCCGCGGCCGCCGCACTCACTCCGCCGGACGTGCGGGCCGTCGTCCTCGGCTGCACCCACTACGAGCTCGTCGGCGAACGTATCCGTGCCGCCGTCCGGCCATCGGGTCCCGGAGCCGAGCGTGCCCCCCTTGTCCTCCACGGCTCGGCGGACGCGGTCGCCGCGCAGGCCCTTCGGCGCGGGGGCGCGGTCCCCGCGCCGAACGCGGAACCGAGCGGCCGCGTCACGGTGCTCCTCAGCGGCCGGGAGTCCCCACTGCCCGCCGCCGCCCTGGCGTACGTCGAAGGACGGCTCCTCCAGGCGGTCACTCCGGCGGTCTGACGGACGGCTTTTCCGGGACGGTCACTCCGGCGGTCTGACGGACGTCTCCGGGCGGGGCACTCGCTCTCGGACGGCTTCTCCGGGCCGGTCACCCCGGCGGTCTCACGGACGGCTTCTCCGGGCGGGTCACTCCGGCGGTCTGACGGACGTCTCCGGGCGGGTCACCCCGGTGGCCTGACGGACGGCTTCCCCTCCCGGTGACGCCGGCCCCCGAGCACCTGGCGGGCGCTGCCGCTTACGGCCCGAGAACTACGCTGCGTCACTTCCGGGACCGTGCTCGGTCCGGGGATGGTGGGTACCCTCCTTGCATGAGGCACCATTCCCGTGACGTGGGGCCCGCAGCAGAGCCCCTCCCCGAGATCTGGACCGGCCGCGCGACCAACCGCATGCAGTGGGTGCTCGCCGCGGCGGGTGCCGCCTGTCTGGCGCTGGGTATCAAGATCGCCGTCGACGCCAACTGGGACTCCGGTATCGCCGCAGTGCTCATGGCTGTGATCGGCTGCGTGGCAGCCGGGCTGCTGATGCTCTACGGGACGCTCGCGTTCGTCCACTGCGAGGTGACCGTCGACCGGGAGGCCGTCGAGGTGCGTTGCGGGCACATGGGGCTGCCGCGCAAACGCATTCTGCTGGCCGAGGTGGTCGGCGCGGACTTCGACCCGAAGGTCAACCCGCGCCAGTGGGGCGGCTGGGGCTGCCGATGGCGGCCGGAGCGTGGCACGGCCGTGGTCGTGAGGCGCGGCGAGGGACTGGTGATCACGCTGGGTGAGGGCAAGATCTTCACCGTGACCGTCGACGACGCGGAAATGGCCGTCCGGGTCATCAGGGACCACCTCGGCCGCATCCGCACCAGCTCCGTCCCCCAGGTCTGACAGGGCCGGCGGCCCTGCGCACGAACGGTTCGAGGGGCCCCGGGGCACACTCGTCGGACGGCATGCGGGCGAAGGGGACGGCCGGCCGCGGAACGCCTCGGCGCAGGAGCGCCCCTGCAGTGCCCGCGGCAGCGGAAGCCCGCACTCCCGGGCGGACAGGCCGCCGCCGTAGACTCCGGCAGGTGAGCGCCACCATCACCACCGTCGACACCCCTCAGCCCGTCCCCGCGGCGGGCCGCCCCTTCGCCGGGCGACTCGTTCGCCCCGGTGCCGCCGCACTGGCCGGGGTACTGCTCTTCCTCAGCTTTCCGCCGAGGCCGCTGTGGTGGCTGACGCTGCCGGCCTTCGCCCTCCTCGGCTGGACCCTGCGCGGGCGCCGACTGCGGGCGGCCCTCGGCCTCGGCTACCTGACCGGTCTCGGCTTTCTGCTTCCGCTGCTGATCTGGACGGGCGAGGAGGTCGGGCCGGTCCCGTGGATCGCGCTCGCCGCGGTGGAGGCGCTGTTCGTCGCCTTCGCGTGCCTCGGTGTCGCGGCCGTCTCTCGGCTGCCCGCATGGCCGGTGTGGGCGGCCGCCGTGTGGATTGCGGGGGAGGCGGCCCGTGCCCGGGTGCCGTTCGGCGGCTTTCCCTGGGGAAAGATCGCGTTCGGTCAGGCGGACGGTCTCTTCCTGCCGCTCGCCGCGCTCGGCGGCACTCCCGTCCTCGGCTTCGCCGTCGTCCTGTGCGGATTCGGCCTGTACGAGACGGTGCGCCAGGTGGTCGCGTACCGGCGCACAGGCGGCGTGCCGCGCAGCGCGGCCGTTGTCGCCCTCCTCGCCCTGCTAGTGCCGCTCGCGGCGGCGCTGGCCGCCCGGCCCCTCGTCGACGACTCCGCGGAGGACGGCACCGCCACCGTGGCGGCAGTCCAGGGCAACGTGCCCCGGCTCGGCCTCGACTTCAACGCCCAGCGCCGGGCCGTGCTCGACAACCACGCCCGCCGCACCGAGCAACTGGCGGACGACGTCGCGGCGGGCAAGGTGCCGCAGCCGGACTTCGTGCTGTGGCCGGAGAACTCGTCCGACCTCGACCCCTACAGCGAGACGGACGCCCGCCTGGTCATCGACGACGCAGTCAAGGCGATCGGCGTCCCGACGGTGGTCGGTGCCGTCGTCAGCCCCGACACGGGCAAGCTCCGCAACACCCTGATCGAGTGGGACCCCCGCAGGGGCCCCGTCGACACCTATGACAAACGCCATGTCCAGCCGTTCGGCGAGTACATCCCGATGCGTTCGTTCGTACGGATCTTCAACTCCGACGTCGACCGCGTCCGGCGGGACTTCGGCCCGGGAGACAAGGTCGGTGTCTTCGACCTCGCGGGCACCGACGTGGGCATGGTCACCTGCTTCGAGGCGGCCTTCGACGACGCGGCGCGCGACACGGTCACCCACGGCGCGCAACTGATCTCCGTACCCAGCAACAACGCGACCTTCGGCCGCAGCGAGATGACCTATCAGCAGCTGGCGATGTCGCGCGTCCGGGCCGTGGAGCACAGCCGTTCCGTCGTCGTTCCCGTCACCAGCGGGGTCAGCGCCGTGATCATGCCGGACGGGGAGATCGTCCGGCAGACGAAGATGTTCACCCCGGACGCCCTGGTCGCCGAGGTACCGCTGCGTTCCTCCCTGACCCCCGCGACCCGGCTCGGGGTCTGGCCCGAGGTGGCGCTGCTGCTGCTCGCCGCGGGCGCGCTCGGCAAGGTCGCGGTCGATGCGGCACGGGAGCGGCGCAGGCGAGCCGCGACCACGGACGGGGCCACCGCCGGGCAGGGCGCCGGGTCCTGAACGGAGGCCGGGCGGTGGCGGCCCGGCGCTGCCGGTCCCGTTAGGGTCGCAGGCATGGGCACCCCTGACTTCATCCGCGAGATCCGGGCCACCGCCGGCCACCGGCTGCTGTTCCTGCCGGGCGTCAGCGCCGTCGTCTTCGACGACCTGGGGCGGGTCCTGTTGGGCAGGCGCGCGGACACCGGCAAGTGGTCGATCATCGGCGGGATCCCGGAGCCGGGGGAGGAGCCCGCCGGGACGGCCGAACGCGAGGTGTTCGAGGAGACGGCCGTGCGGTGCGTCGCGGAACGGGTCGTCCTCGTGCAGGCCCTGCCCAAGCCGGTCACCTATCCCAACGGCGACTGCTGCCAGTACATGGACATCACCTTCCGCTGCCGTGCGGTGGGCGGTCGGGCACGGGTCAACGACGACGAGTCGCTCGAGGTGGGCTGGTTCCCCGTCGACGCGCTGCCGGAGCTCAAGGAGTTCGCGCTGTTCAGGATCAAGCAGGCGCTGACCGACGGGCCGGCATGGTTCCAACCCACCCCCGAGGGGTGAAGTATGGGTGCTGACCACATCGGTGCGTGGTTGATCACTGCTTAGTGTGCGGAGCATGACCGCGCCCATCACCTCCGGTTCCGCAGATCACTCCGTCTCCCTCGACCTCGGCGGACGCACCGCCCTGGTCACCGGTGCCGCGGGCGGCATCGGCCGCGCGTGCGCGCTGCGGCTGGCAGCCGCGGGCGCCAAGGTCCGCGCCGTCGACCGGGACGGCGACGGGCTGGCGGCCCTGGAGGAACAGGCGGACGGGCTGACCGGCGCCGTCGAGCCGCAGGTCCTGGACCTCACGGACCTCGACGCCGCCGAGGCCGCGGCCGCGGGCGCGGACATCCTCGTGAACAACGCCGGACTGCAACTCGTGCGCCCCATCGAGGAGTTCCCGCCCGAGGTCTTCCACACCGTCCTGACCGTGATGCTGGAGGCACCGTTCCGACTGATCCGGGGGGCGTTGCCGCACATGTACGCCCAGGGCTGGGGCCGGATCGTCAACATCTCGTCCGTGCACGGACTGCGTGCTTCCGCGTTTAAGTCCGCCTATGTGGCCGCCAAACACGGCCTCGAAGGACTCTCCAAGACCGCGGCGCTCGAAGGGGCCCCCCACGGCGTGACCTCCGTCTGTGTCAATCCCGGCTATGTGCGCACACCACTGGTCGAGAAGCAGATCGCCGACCAGGCGGCCGCGCACTCTCTGCCGGAGGAGCGCGTCCTCACCGACGTCCTCCTCAAGGATTCCGCGATCAAGCGACTCGTCGAACCGGACGAGGTGGCCGAGGCCGTGCTGTACCTGTGCACCCCGCAGGCCGCGTTCATCACCGGCACCTCCCTCGCCCTCGACGGGGGATGGACCGCTCATTGACGTCGGACGGATCCGCCATGGACGGACGCGAGGTTTTCCACAGGGCTGGCGCGACCCCGCCGGGGCCGGGTAATCCTGTGTCCATGTCCCTGGATCAAGCCGCCTACCTGGAGCTCCTTGCCCGCGGAGCAGCAGCCGAGGCCTACGACCGGCCCGTGCTGCTCGCCCGCGCGCACGGCGCCGACGCCGCCACGCTCGCCGCCATGGAGCACGCCAAGCAACTCGCGCTGCGCGTGCGTGCCGAGCTGGAGGGCCGCCGGCGGCGGGAGGCGGAACTGTCCGCACTCTTCGAGACGGCACACGACCTGTCGGGCCTGCGCGACCTCGACGCGGTGCTCCGCGCGATCGTGCAGCGGGCCCGCTCCCTGCTGGGCACCGAGGTCGCCTATCTCAGCCTGAACGACCCCACCGCCGGCGACACATACATGCGGGTCACCGAAGGCTCGGTGTCCGCCCGCTTCCAGCAGGTCCGGCTCGGGATGGGGGAGGGCCTCGGAGGTCTCGTCGCACAGACCGCCCGCCCCTATGTGACCGACAGCTACTTCGACGACGCCCGATTCGAGCACACCGGCTCGATCGACGCGGCCGTCAGGGACGAGGGGCTGGTCGCCATCCTCGGCGTACCGCTGATGCTCGGCAGCCAGGTGATCGGTGTGCTGTTCGCCGCCGACCGCCGCGCCCGTGTCTTCGAGCGGGAGCAGGTCGCCCTGCTCGCCTCCTTCGCCGCACACGCCGCCGTCGCCATCGACACCGCCAATCTCCTCGCCGAGACGCGCTCCGCACTCGCCGAGCTGGAGCGGGCCAACGCGATCATCCAGGACCACAGCGGTGTCATCGAGCGGGCGTCCGAGGTGCACGACCGCCTCACGGAGCTGGTCCTGCGCGGCGGAGGCGTCGACGACGTGGCCGCCGCGCTGTCCGAGGTCCTCGACGGCACGGTCGAGTTCCGGGAGAGCGGTCCGCGCCCCTCCGGCACGGACGGGCACGCGAGCCGTCACGGCGACGACTGGGTCGCCGAAGTCTCCGCGGGCGGCGAGGTGTTCGGCGCCCTCGTGCTGCACGGCCACCCGGGCCTCGACCCGGTCGACCAGCGCACCCTGGAGCGTGCCGCCATGGTCACCTCCCTCCTGCTGCTGGCCCGCCGGTCCGCCCACGACGCCGAACAGCGCGTCCGCGGCGAACTGCTCGACGACCTCCTCGACGCACCGGACCGCGATCCCAGACTGCTGCGCGAACGCGCCGCCCGGCTCCGCGCCGACCTCGACACGCCCCACGTCGTCCTCGCCGCCCGCATCGACGGTCCCGCCACGGGACCCGGCGCCGGACCCGAGTCGGCCGCACGCGAGAGCGCGGACCGCCAGCGGCTGTGGTCGGCCGCCTCACATCTGGCCGCCACCCGCTCCGGCCTCGCCGCGGCGCGGGACGGCGGCACCGTCCTGCTGCTGCCGCTCGGCCCCGAGGACACCGCGGCGGGTCTCGCCCGGCAGACCGCGCGCCAACTGGGCGGCACACTCCGCGAGTCGGTCACCGTCGGCGCCTCGTCCCCCGTGGACTCCCCGGCCGGCGACCCCGCGCCGGTGTCGCTCGCCTACGAGCAGGCCAGGCGCTGTCTGGAAGCGCTGCGCCTGCTCGGTCGCTCCGGTCAGGGCGCGGCCGCGCAGGACCTGGGCTTCCTCGGGCTGCTGCTCGCCGACCCGGGCGACATCGACGGCTTCGTCCGGCGGACGATCGGAGAGATCATCGCCTACGACCGGCGGAGGGGCACGGATCTCGTCGGCACGCTCGACGCCTATTTCGCCAGCGGGATGAGCCCGGCCCGTACGAAGGACGATCTGCACGTCCACGTGAACACGGTCGCCCAGCGGCTGGAGCGCATCGGCAGGCTCCTCGGCGACGACTGGCAGACACCGGCCCGCTCGCTGGAGATCCAGCTGGCACTGCGGCTGTACGGGATGTCGTCCGCGGTCACGCGCCGGGACTGACGCGAACGCGGGGGCGCGCGGGACCCTTTCGGATCCCGCGCGCCCCCGCGTCGTTTGCGTGGTGCTGCGGCGCGGCAGCTCAGGCGGTGCGGGCCGTGTCCGCCTTGACGGGCGCCGGTTCGCCCGCGGCCGCCGTCACGTCGGAACCGGACTCCACGCTGCCGAGGTCCCGCTCACGCGTCTCCTTGGCGCAGGCGATGGCCACGACCGTGAGCAGCGCGGCGGCGATGACGTACAGCGCGATCGGCGTCGAGGATCCGTAGTCGACGAGCAGCGCGGTCGCGATGAGCGGAGCGGGTGCCCCGGCGGCGACGGAGGAGAACTGCGCACCGATGGATGCACCCGAGTAGCGCATGCGCGTCGCGAACATCTCCGAGAAGAACGCTGCCTGTGGTGCGTACATCGCCCCGTGCAGCACCAGCCCGACGGTCACGGCCAGCAGCAGCGATCCGAAGCTCGCCCGGTCGATCAGCATGAAGAAGGGGAACATCCAGGCACCGACACCGAGCGCGCCGATGAGATAGACGGGCCGGCGTCCTATCCGGTCCGACAACGCACCCCAGAGCGGGATCACGGCGAAGTGCACGGCGGATCCGATGAGTACGGCGTTGAGCGCCGTCTGCTTGCTCATCTCCACGGCGGTCGTGGCGTACACGAGGATGAAGGCGGTGATCACGTAGTAACTGATGTTCTCCGCCATCCGTGCGCCCATGGCGATGAGTACATCGCGCCAGTGGTACCGCAGCACGGCCACGAGCGGCATCTTCTCCACCTGGTCGGCGGCAGCCTTGCGCTCCTCGGCCTGTGCCAGTGCCGCCTTGAACACAGGGGATTCATCGACAGAGAGACGAATCCACAGGCCGACGATGACCAGTACGCCCGAGAGCAGGAACGGGATCCGCCAGCCCCAGGAGGTGAAGGCGGCGTCCGACAGCAGTGCGGTCAGGGCGGATAGCACGCCGGTGGCGAGCAACTGCCCGGCCGGTGCGCCGGTCTGCGGCCACGACGCCCAGAACCCGCGGCGCTTGGCGTCGCCGTGCTCCGAGACCAGCAGCACCGCACCGCCCCACTCGCCGCCGAGGGCGAAGCCCTGGATCAGCCGCAGCACGGTGAGCAGGATCGGGGCCGCGGAGCCGACGGTCGCGTGGGTGGGCAGGAGCCCGATCGCGAAGGTGGCTGAACCCATCAGGAGCAGGCTGAGCACCAGCAGCTTCTTGCGCCCGAGGCGGTCGCCGTAGTGTCCGAAGACGAGAGCGCCGATCGGCCGTGCGGCGAAACCGACCGCGTAGGTGAGGAACGCCAGGAGGGTGCCGACGAGCGGGTCGCGTTCGGGGAAGAACAGCTCGTTGAAGACCAGAGCGGCGGCGGACCCGTACAGGAAGAAGTCGTACCACTCGATGGTGGTGCCGATGAGACTCGCGGCGACGATGCGCCGGAGGTTGGACGGTGCTGGCGGAGCGGCAGCAGAGGCGGCCATGAACACCACTTCCGGACAGTTGGCGGGGACGTTTTCGTGTCGCCACACCGTAGGAAGACGCAGGTCACGGGCGTATGTGGTGGGGCACCATAGTTCTGATGGTGCCTATGCACGCGGCCCCTATGAGGCCCCCATGGGGAGGTCGCGGATGCGGTGCCCCGTGCCCCAGCCCCCTGAGCGTCGACGAGCCCGGCTCGCGCTCCGTGTCGTCCCTGTATGTGAACGCCCTTTCGGTCATCCCGGACCGATACAGCGATCCTTCCGCGGTGATCTGAGCAGTGGTTCATATATTTGTTCAAGATTCATTGATACGAACTCTTGAAGGCGCCCGAGGGAGCGGTGATAGTTCCTGTAGCACACGCCAAATCCCTCTCCCCGAGAGCTGCGTGGTGAAGCCGCGTGCAGGGTGCCGACCTGCGCGCCGTCCGCCGCGCGGTTCGGTCATGCCTGGAGGCGACCGCTCGTGAGAACCCCCGGTACCGGCATATCCCGTCGCACCTTCGCCCGTCTGGCCGCGGCACCCGTCCTCGCCGCGGCGACCGGCGGCCTCGCGAGCGGGCAGGCACACGCCGCCGGTCTGCGCACCACCGTGCCGCTTCCCGCGGCCGCCCGCGGCGAGGCGGTCGGCGCCATGCGGCGCGCGGCACTCTTCATGGACCAGCAGGTGTCCTACCGCGGTGCCTACGTCTGGAGCTATCTGCCTGATCTCTCCGTCACCTGGGGCGAGATGGAGGCCGCGCGCACCATGTGCTGGGTCCAGCCGCCCGGCACACCCACCGTCGGCCACAGTCTGCTCGACGCCTACCACGCCACCGGCGACGAATCCTTCTACCGGGCGGCCGAGCGCACGGGCCTCGCCCTCGTCGACGCACAGCTCCCCGTCGGCGGCTGGAACTACATTCACGACTTCGCCGGAGAGGCGTCACTGCGCCGGTGGTACGACACGATCGGCGCCAATGGCTGGCGGCTCGAGGAGTTCCAGCACTACTACGGCAACGCCACCTTCGACGACGCCGGCACCTCCACCGCCGCCCAGTTCATCCTCCGCCTCTATCTGGAGCGGCGGCACCCGAGATTCCGAGCCTCCCTCGACCGCGTCATCTCCTTCATGCTCAAGGCGCAGCTCAAGGGAGGGCCGACGGACGGCGGCTGGCCCCAGCGCTTCCCGTCCTTCTCGGGCGCCGTCGACGAAATGCCCTGGCCCGACGTGCGGCCCTCCTGGCTGCCCTCCGACGTCGGTCACGGCATGGAGGACGGCGACTACACCCGTCACGTCACCTTCAACGACGACGTACTCGGCGAGAACATCAAGTTCCTGCTGATGTGCGCCTCGACGCTCGGGCGTCGCGATCTGAACCGGCCCGTGCTGCGGGCCATGGCGTGCCTGCACCGTCTCCAGCAGCCCGGCCCGCAGGCGGGCTGGGGTCTGCAGCACCTCGCGTACGCGGTCGGCGGCCGTCCCGCCGGCGCGCCCGCGGGTGCCCGTTCGTACGAGCCTCGGGCCCTGGCCACGCACACCACACAGACGAATGTGCGCCAGCTGTTCCACTACTTCCGGCTCACCGGGGACCACGCCTACCTGCGCCGGGTGCCGGAGGCCCTCGCCTGGCTGGACGGCTGCCGGCTCACCGCCGAGCAGCGGGCGGAGAACCCGCGGCTGAGCAGCTCCACCCACCCGACCTTCGTCGAACTGGGCACCGACCGGGCCCGCTTCGTCCACCGGTTCGGGTCCAACATCCGTAACGGCGCCTACTACTACGACCACGACCACCGCAACACCCTCAGCCACTACTCGGGCGGTCGGTCGGTCGACATCGCCGGGCTCGAGGCGACGTACGACGAACTGATGTCGCTGAGCCCGGCCGAGGTCGCCGATCTGCGTGCCAGGTCCCCTCTCACCCCGGGCCGCCGCAGGGAGCTGCCCGCCTACTTCAGCCTCCGCGATCTCGACCTCACCGATCTGTTCAGGGACGCCCCGCTCACGCTCCCTGTGGTGACCGATGCGCAGGCGAGTGCACTGGTGGACGACCTCGGGGCCAAGGACCACTGGCTTACCCCGACCGTCAACGCCACCAACCCCTACCGGGGCCCGGCACCGTCGACCCCGTACGACGGCACGGCCTACATGAGCAAGCATGTGGGCGACACTTACGACACGTCCCCGTACAACCCGCTCGACATCCCTGCGGAGCCCCCCTATGAGGCGAAGGAGAGCCCGCTCGGCATCACGACATCCGCTTTCACGGGCAACATGGCCAAACTGATCGCTTACGTGTCGGACTGACGCATAGCACGGCCGATCACACGTACGGCTGCGGTCCGGTCCCCCGTGCCGGACCGCAGTCGAAGGAAAAGGTTTGAGCCATCAGGCAATTATTGACATGAAGTAAACAACTTCCTTTCCCGGGACGCGTATCCGGTGCGTCATCGTGGGGGAAACGGGCGCGGGGGAATGAAGGGCGAGCTCAGAAGCAGTCCTCGAAGTTCTGGGAAACTCCCGGGATCGGATCCATGTTGTCGCCGCCGCGTACATAGACCGCGCTGATCCAGCCACGCGGACCGCCGGCGTCCACCTGTACCCACCAGTTGTTCTCGTACGCGCCGTCACGAACCGTGTCGCCCTGGTCCTGGCAGTACGCCGTCACCGTCATCCGGCTGACCTTGATGCGGTCGTACGGCGGGCACGAGAAGGAGTTGCACGCGCGCATGTTCACGCCTGTCGCCCAGACGTAGACCTGGGTGGTGTTGGCCGCGGCCTGGGCCGGCGCGGCACTGATCAGGGACATCGCGGCGCCGCCTGCCGCAGCGGCGGCAACGGCCATCCGGCGCACACGGTTCGTTCGCTTGATCATGAGAGCTCCCTCGGCTTCGCATCTCGGGTGAGTGCTGTCGCCGAAGTGACGGGAAGCGCCGCCCTGCCATATGAGCGCAACGGGAAAGAATTTCTCTCCGGTCGGCACTCATACGGACGTTCGGCTCGTCCCGTCCCTCAATCGAAGCCCCGCCCCCCCATCCCTTTTCATCGATCGCGAGGACAACTCACCACAGATCCCGCGCCATTGTCCGCCGCGACCGGACCGGATTGCCGAATTCATCGAAGGCAGTCCGGTATCAGGCGCGCCTTGTCGGTACTCACCGGTATCGTTGTCCGAGTAATTGAGGGGACGCGAATCGGGGGACGATGGCAGAAGTGCGCCTTCTCGGGCCGGCCGAAGTGTGGGACGGGCTCAGGCGAGTTCCGCTGAACGGCCCAAAGCCGACGGCGATTCTCGCGGCGCTGGTCGTCCATCTCGGTGAGGTGCTCTCCACCGACCGGCTGGTCGACCTGGTCTGGGAGGAGCAGCCGCCCACCACCGCACGGGCGCTGGTCGCCTCGCATGTGTCCGGGCTCCGCCGGGCGCTGGCGGCGGTGGGCGACGGCAGCGCGATCCGCACGCATGCACCCGGGTATGTCGCCGAATTCCCTCCGTCCCGTATCGACGCCCGCCGTTTCGAGGAGGCGCTGGCGCTCGGCAGGCACGCGGCCGGCGAGGGGCGGGCCGCCGAGGCCGTCGAGATCTTCCGGGACGCGATGACGCTGTGGCGCGGGCAGGACGCCCTGGAGGGGCTCGGCCAGTCCTTCGCGCGGATCGAGGCGGCGCGCCTGGCGGAGCTCCGGCACGTCGCCGGCGAGGCACGCTTCGGAGCCGAACTGACGCTCGGCTGCCGTGCCGAACTGGTGGCGGAGCTGCTTGCGCATGTGGCGGAGCACCCCCTGCGTGAGCGCCCGCGAGGGCAGCTGATGACCGCACTGTTCCGGACCGGTCGGGTTCCGGACGCCCTGCGTGTCTACCAGGAGGGGCGTGAACTGCTCCGTTCGGAGCTGGGCATCGACCCCGGGCCGGAGCTGCGGGCCCTGCACCAGGCCCTGTTGGGAGGCGACACCGCGGTGCTGGGCCCCCGCACCCCCGCCGCGGCCGTCCCCGTCCCCCGCACGCTCACTTCGTCCCCCGCACCCGCGCGCCCCCCGGCAGCCGCCGATCCGGACGCGGGCCGCGTGCGGCACGGATCGCTGCCTCACCAGACCGGGCATCAGGGCACGCACCGTGAAGCCCCGCACGAGCCGGCCGCGGGCCGTGGCGGACAGCCCGCGCCCTCCCATCTTCCGCCCGATGTCGCCGACTTCGTCGGCCGCACCGAACAGATCGCCTGGGCCGGCTCCCTTCTGGAGGCGGCCGCCGATCCGTCGCGGACCGCCCCGCCCATCGGGGTGATCTCCGGCCGCTCGGGGATGGGCAAGACCGCGCTCGCCGTGCACATCGGCCACCGTGCCGCCGCGCTCTTTCCCGACGGACAGCTCTTCCTGGACCTGCGGGCGTCCGATTCCGAGCCCGTGCAGACCGCCGACGCCCTGGCAAGGCTGCTGCGGGCCCTGGGAGTCGACCCCGAGGGGCTGCCCGGCGGTGTGGAGGACCTGATCGGCCTGTACCGCACGCACATCGCCCGCCGCCGGATACTCCTCATCCTCGACAACGCTGTCGGCGAGTCCCACCTGCGCCCCCTGTTGCCGTCGGGCGGCGGCTCCGGCGTCCTCGTCACCAGCCGGCGGCGCCTCGTCGCCCTCGAGGGCGCCGCCCATCTCGACCTCGCCGCTCCCTCGGAGCGGGAGGCACTGGACCTGCTGTCACGGGTCGCGGGTGTCGAACGGGCCACCGCCGAGCCCGGCCAGGCCGCCGAGATCCTCGCGCTGTGCGGCCGGCTACCCCTGGCGGTACGGATCGCCGGTGCCCGTCTCGCCGCGCGGCCGCACTGGACACCTGCCCGCCTCGCCGCCCGGCTGCGCGACGAACGCCGTCGGCTCGACGAGCTCAGGGCCGGGGATCTGGAGGTGCGCGCCAGTCTCGAGCTGGGCTACGCCGATCTCGGCGAGCAGGAGCGGCGGGCGTTGCGCCGGCTGGCGCTGATGGACCTGCCGGACTTCGCGGCCTGGGTCGCGGCACCGTTGCTGGACGTCGGCGTCGACGAGGCGGAGGAGGCCGTCGAACGGCTCGTGGACTGCCACTTCATCGACGTGGTCGCGGCTGACGAAACAGGCCGGTCCCGCTATCGCATCCACGACCTGGCGCGTGAACACGCCCGTGAACGCTGCCTGTCGGAGGAGACTGCCCACGACCGTGAGGCGGCCGTGCTGCGGCTCGTGGACCGCTGGCTGTCGATGGCAGGCGCGGCTGCCGCGCGCGGCCCCGGTGGCGCGTTCCGGCTCTTCCCCGGTGCGGCCATGGGCGAGACCCTGGATCCCTCGTTCGAGGAGCAGCTGCCGGAGATGCCCTCCGCGTGGTTCGCCGCCGAACAGCCCTGTCTCCTCGCCGCGGTCACGCACTGCGCGGACCACGGCATGACCCGCGCGGCGCGGGGCCTGGCGGCCGCGCTGATGGCGAGTTCGGCGGCGCTGTACAACCAGTTCGACGACTGGTCCCGCTCGCACACCGTGGCCCTGGACGCGGTTCGCCGCGGGGGTGACGTCGAGGGTGAGGCATGGCTGCTCAGCGGACTCGGCCAGCTCAGGCTCGAACAGGACCGCTTCGAGGACGCGTGCGCCTACTTCAAGGACGCCCTGACGCTCTTCGAACAGACCTCGGTGGTGCGCGGGAGGGTCGGGGCGCTGGCCGGCATGGGCACGGCACGCCGCGAACAGGGCAGGTTCGACGAGGCGTCGGAACTGCTGACATCGGCGCTCGCGCCCGCCCGGGAACTGGCCGACACCGCGGCGGTGGCCCATCTGCACTACGGCATCGGATGCGTGCACCGCGATCGTGGCACGTACACCCGTGCCTGGGACGAGCTGACCCGGGCGCTGGAGATGTACGTGGCGGCGGCGGACAGGCACGGCGAGGCGCTGACCCTGCGTGCGCTCGCGCTCTGCCATCGCGCCAAGGGCGAACTGCCGCAGGCGGAACAGCTGTTGTGGGACTCGTTGAGGATCTTCGAACAGATCGGCGACGCCTTCGGCGTCATGTACGCCGGCCAGTCGCTGGCCAAGGTGCAGTTCCGGCAGGGCCGACTGCCGGAGTCGCGCGAGAGGCTCGACCGCTGTCTGGAGATCACCCGCGAGCGTCAGGACCTCTTCGGCGAGGCCCTGGTGCTCCGGTCGCTGGGGGAGTGGCACCTGGCTGCGAGTGAATGGGACGCGGCAGCCGACGACCTGCGGCAGGCGCTCGGTCTCTGGGACAAGCTCGAACTGCCGCTGTGGCACGCCCGTACGGTCAGGGACCTGGGGACCGCCGCGGCGGGCAAGGGCGACGCGCGGGCCGCGCGGGTGGCGCGGGCCGAGGCGATGGAGATCTTCCGCAGACTCGGCAGCCGCGAGGCGGACGAGGACGAGGGGTGGGGTCACGAAGCGGCCCCGGAGACCGTGACCGGCCACGAAGGGGTCGATGACGCCCGGGCCGGGCACGAAGGGCGGAACGCGAAGGGGCCGGGGGCGGAACTGCCCCGGACACGGTGACCGGCCACGAAGGGGTCGATGACGCCCGGGCCGGGCACGAAGGGCGGAACGCGAAGGGGCCCGGGGCGGAACTGCCCCGGACACGGTGACCGGCCACGAAGGGGTCGATGACGCCCGGGCCGGGCACGAAGGGGCGCAACGCGAAGGGGCCGGGGGCGGAACTGCCCGGCAGGACCCGTAAGGCGCCGGAGTCCCTTGAGGAGAAGGGCCTCCGACACCACGCACGCAGGGGCGGGAACACGTCCGGCCCGCTGCGTCCCCAGGGCTGAAAGCCCCAGTACACGTCGGTGCAGACGCTCCTGCAGAGCCTGCAGACGCGCCTGCAGAGGATCTGCAGCGCTTCTGCAGCAGCCCCCTCCACGCTGTGAGCGTGACAGACATCATCCTGCTCTCGGATCGCCGGGTCGCCAGCACCCGCGTCGTCGAGAACCGTGAACCGCTGGTCGACACCCGCGACATCGCGGCCCTGCGCGTCGACGGACGCAAGGCCGACGACGACGGCTCGTACGCCCATGTGCGGGCGGACGTGGCGCGCAGGCTTCTGCTCGCACAGAGCGCGCTGCCGTCGGGCATCGCCCTGCTGATGGTGGAGGGCTTCCGCCCGCCCGGTCTTCAGCGGGCCTACTTCGACGAGTACGCCGCCACGATGCGGGTGGCCCACCCCGACGCGCCGCCCGCCCGGATACGGGAGCTGGCGAGCGCGTACATCTCCCCGCCGGAGGTCGCCCCGCACGTCAGCGGCGGAGCGGTGGATCTCACGCTGTGCACCGAGGACGGCGTCGAACTGCCCCTCGGCACCGAGGTCAACGCGACCCCCGAGGAGAGCGCGGGGGGCTGCCGCACGGCGGCGGTCAACATCAGCGCCGAGGCCAGGGCCCACCGCGAGTTGATGGGGCGGGCGATGACCGCCGCCGGCTTCGTGAACTACCCGACCGAGTGGTGGCACTGGTCGTACGGCGACAGGTACTGGGCGCTGCTCAGCGAGGAACCGGCCGCCAAGTACGGACCCACCGCACGGCCCGACGCCGTGAAGCCGCTGCCCTGACCGATCAGCACAGGGCAACGGCACCACCACTTCGGCAGACGCGAGACCGCACAGGGAAGACAGACCCGGGGGAACCACGTGGAGAGCACCTGCACGGCCACGACGACGACCACGTCGGCCATGAAGAGCACAACGACGAACAGCGCACCGGCGACGATCACCGACATCACCACGACGCTCGAACTCGCCTCCCTCGCCGACCGGATGACGGCGGCCGAGTTCGACGAGGCATTCACCGCCCTCATGCCACGGCTCCGCCGCCGGCTGCTGGCCATGACCGGCGATCCGCACGACGCGGACGACCTGCTGCAGGAGACCTATCTGCGGCTCTCGCGGCGCGCCCGTGCCAGCACCCTGGCACGCCAGCTCCATCCGTACGCCTACACCTGCGCCGCGGCGCTGAACCTGCTGCGCGATTCCTGGGGCTACCCCTCCCGGCGCGAGCGCTGCACCGACAAACTGCCCGAGCAGAGCTGGGACGGCGGCCTCGCGACACGGGAGGCCGAGGCCGTCACTGTCGCGTTGCTGCGCGGTCTGTCTCCCAAGGAAGCGGCAGCGGTGATCCTCGTCGACATAGAGGGGCTGACCCATGACGTGGCAGGTGAGCGGCTCGGCGCGCACCGCGGCACCGTCCAGCGCAACCGGATGCGCGGACTCGCGAAAATCCGCGCAGCACTCGGCGCATACGAACCGCCTGTCGCTCCCGTCTCCTCCATGAAGGCCGACGGCCCCGGGCACCGGGAGCCCGAGTCCCGCACGACGACCTGCGGCAGCCACACCGGCAGCTGCATCCAGCACCACCGCACGCAGCGGAACGGACACCAGGGGGACCCCACATGCGCCGGATGAATCGCACGCTGGTGGTGGCGGCAGGAGGACTGCTGCTCGCCGCCACCCTGAGCTCGACCGGTACGGCGGCGGCAGCCGCGCCGGAGCCGTCCCCTGCGGCTGCCCCGGCCGCCGACTGCCGCCCCCTGGCAAACGCGTCCGCCCAGGCGCAGGCCATCGTCGACGCCGCCTGCTCGCAGATCGGCGTCCCCTATTCCTGGGGCGGCGGCTCCATCCACGGGCCCACGTTCGGCCAGGACTACCCCGGCGGCGGACCCGGTGCCCACGACAGCCAGGTGAAGGGCTTCGACTGCTCGCACCTGGTGCAGTACGCGGCGTGGCAGGGCGCGAGGATCGCACTGCCCGAGGGCTCCTGGAACCAGGCGCAATGGAGTGGTGCGACCGCCCGCTTCTCCCGCGCACAGGGCCTCGCCCCGCTGCAGCCCGGCGACCTGCTGCTGTGGGGCTCGAACCCCGGCAACCTCAACACCGTGCACCACATCGCCATCTACCTCGGCAACGGCAAGATGGTCGAGGCCCGCGAGTCCGGGACGCTCGTGATGGTGAGCGATGTGCGGATGAACGCCCAGTACGCGGGCGCCCTGCGCATCACCGGCAACGACCAGCCGCCCGCGGGCACCAAGCGGTTCATGACCTGGGGCACCGGCGTGGGCCTGCGTCCGGACCCGGGCACCAAGAACCCGCCGGTGACCCGTCTGCCCGGCCCCACGCCGGTCGACGTGCTGTGTCAGAAGCACGCGGAAATGGTCCACGCGGAGGGCTACAGCAACGACGCCTGGTCCTACCTGCCCCAGTACAAGGCCTGGATCTCCAACATCTACATCGACGATCCGGCCGCGTGGCTGCCCGGCGTTCCCACCTGCTGAGCACCGGCCACCGCCCCACCACCCGAACCGATTCACACCCATTCCCGTACGGAGGAGATTTCGCCATGCGCGTGCTCAACAGCACCAAGTCCATCGGTCTGCTCGCCGCGACGATCGCGGCGGCCGGACTCGTCCCGCTCACCGCGGGCGCGGCAGAAGCGGCGCCCGCCGGATTCGCCGGCTCCTGCCCGACCGCCGGCACCGTGACCCAGGGGTGGCACTCCGGTCACGACGGCGTCGACATCGCCAACAACCGCGGTACGCCGATCTACTCCGTCGGCCCCGGTACGGTCATCGTCTCCGGCACCGCGAGCGGCTACGGCCAGTGGATCCGGATCAAGCACGACGACGGCACGGTCACCGAGTACGGCCACATGTACGAGCGGCTTGTCTCCGTCAACCAGCGGGTGAGCAGCGGTCAGTTGATCGCGCGGATGGGCTCCGAGGGCCAGTCCACCGGGCCGCACCTGCACTTCGAGGCGCACAGCTCCACGGCGAGCACCCGCGGCATGAACCCGGGTCCGTATCTGGCCGAGCGCGGGGTGAGCCTGCCCTGCACGCCGGGCAGCGGTAACCCCGGTACCAACTTCACCACTTGGGGCACCTCCGTCCGCGTCCGTGCGGACGCCCGGCTGAACGCGGCGGTCGTGCGCACCCTGACCGGGCCGACCCCGGTCCACGTGGAGTGCCAGAAGCGCGGCGACATGGTCCACGCCGAGGGCTACAGCAACGACGCCTGGGCGTACATCCCTGCGCTGGGCGGCTACATCACGAACATCTACATCGACCACAAGGACGCCTGGCTGCCGGGGGTCCGCGAGTGCTGACCGGCATCCAAGCCGGTTCGCGGGGCATCGCGGTGGCCGCTCTGGCCGCCGCGATGCTCCTCGTTCCCGGCCTCACCTCACCCGCGCACGCCGACTCGGCGCCCTGCACCCCGGACCCGAACCACCGCGACCGGTACCTGTGCCCGATGTGGGGGACCGACGTCAACCTGCGCTCGTCCCCCGATCCGAACGCCCCGGTGAGCGCGACATCACCCGACGGAGGGGTGATCGCGGCCGTGTGCCAGATCCAGGGCGGCCGCGCCACCTACGACGGCTACTGGCACACGTGGTGGATCAAGACCCCGCCGTGGGCATGGCACCGTCCTCGTACATGAGCGAGATCTTCCTCGTCGGCGGGGGCAACAACGAGCGGGACCCCGGCCTGCCGAACTGCTGAACAACCGCCGCAGGAACAGGACTTCGCCCCGGGATCGTGGGAACGGCCCGGGGCGAAGCGGTCCCGGCAGACGGTCTTGACCCGCACCCTGGTCAGACGTTCCGTCGTCGCCGGATCGCACGACGTGCTCTGGCACTCACGCACTCGTTTCGCTGCCCCACACGTAGACCGACCCGCTCGGCGGATGGGCCGCGCCGGGCTGCGCCGCCATCAGGGGCGCCGTGGGGAGGACGACCGCGGTCAGTCCGGCCGCCCGCACCGCCCTGCGCGCGCCGCTGCCGCGCGCCGGGTCGTGCTCTTCCGCAGCCACGCCATGGTGAACCCCTCATCGGTCTCGGGGCCGGGACCGCTGTTCTGCGGCCCGGTGACATGCACTTCCATCCGACAGACGGGCGCCGGGGGCGCTGCGTATGACCGTTCCGGCAGCAAATCTTTCTCTCTGCGGGCGTCATACGGGACGGCCCGCCGACCCGTCCAGCCAGGTGTGCGAGCAACGCACCCTCACCGAGCACCAGCTCGTTGCGGGCCCGAACGGCCGAAGGAGACGACACATGAGAAAGTCAGCGAGGCGCGCCGCCCGTCTCGGCGGCGCGGCGACGGTACTGAGTGCGCTCACCATGACGGTGGCTGCCGGGCCCGCCCGGGCCGCCGTCGAGCAGCAGCCGCCGAATCCGGTCTTCACCACATGGGCGACCGACGTCAACGCGCGCATGTCCGCGGACAGTTCACAAGGAGCCCGCTGCGCGGAATGGCCCTCGCCCGTCAACTGCCCGAAGGTGAACGGCAAGTCGCAGCCGGGGGACCGGCTCGAAGTCACCTGCCAGACGCGCGGGGAAACCGTCGGCTCCAACCCGAACTGGGTTTTCGTCGAGAACCGCACCCGCGGCTTCCACGGCTTCATGGCCGGCTACTTCATCTCGCACCCGGACAACTGGCTGCCCGGCGTCCCCCAGTGCTACGGGCCATGACTCCGCCACCCGGTACACGGCGTCTCCCCGGCGTGCGCCCGGACGGCTGCTCCCCATCCACCGAGTGCTCCACCATCAGAAGGCAGGACGACAATGGCTCTGCGTAACGGACTCGGACCGACCCCCGCCGTGACCGGCCGGTCGCATCATCGGGAGGACACGAGGTCCCTGGGATCCCGGTCGGCCCGGCGCGCGGCGTGGGCGGGGGTGCTGGCCGCCACCCTCGCGGCGCTGGCGTGCACGACCACGGCGGCCACGGCCGCACAGCCCGACGCCCCGTCGCCCCGGGCGGCGCAGGCCGAGGTGCCTCCGGGGGTGACCGCGGGCGTCGCGGTCTTCGACCGGCAGACCGGCACATTCACCGAACAGGTCAACAGCGCCGGACAGTTCCGGTCGGCTTCCGTGGTGAAACTGCTGATCGCCCTGGATCTGCTGTGGAACCGTGCGCCCGGCGACCTGTCCGCGGCGGACCGCTCCCGCGTCGACGCCATGCTGCGCGGCAGCGACGACAACGCGGCCAGCACCTTCTGGGCGAACAACGGCGGCGGCGCCATCATCGACCGCATGGTGCCGCGGCTCGGCCTCACGGACACGGCCCGGCCCCCTGCGTCGCATCCCGGCTTCTGGGGCTACACGGCCTTGTCGGCCCGTGACACCGTGAAGATCTACCGCCATCTGCTGGACTCGGCACCGGCGTCCGTGCGCGACTATCTGATGGGCAACCTGCGGGGGTCCACCCGCTGCGCCACCGACGGCTACGACCAGCACTTCGGCATCGCGGGCTCCTTCAACCGTCCGTGGGCGGTCAAGCAGGGCTGGTCGGGCTTCAGTTCCGGCGGCTGCACCGCCACGGGGAACGCGGCGGCCAAGGCAAAGACGGCATCCGGCAAGCAGACGAAGGCGGCGGCCGTCCGGTCGGCCGCGGGCATCAACGCCGTGGACCTCTCACGTCCCGCCCTGCACTCCACCGGTGTGGTCGGCGCGGGCGACCGTTCCATCGTCGCCGTCCTCACGCTGCACCCGAACGGAACGCCGTACGGCAAGGCCTACACCGACCTGGGCAGGCTGACCCGTTCCCTGAACGTCCCCGGCGCCTCGCGGCCTGCCGGCACGTGGATCGGCACCTGGGGGAGCGGGGTCCGCATCCGCACCCAGGCGACGACCACCTCCGGGGCGGTCACCACCCTCCCTGCCGGGGTGGAGGTCCTGGTCGGCTGCCAGAAGCGCGGTCAGCAGGTCAGCGTGCCGCCCTACGTCAACGACTGGTGGGCCCATCTGCCCCAGTACGGCGGCTACATGACCAACATCTACCTCAGCTCCCCGGACAACCAGGTCCCCGGAGTACCGGTCTGCTGACCGGGTCTGCCCGCCCGTCGCCCCGCTCAGGCCGATGCCGACCAGCGCGGGGCGGTGGCCGCCCACGCGGCGTCCCACTGTGGGGACGGCGACCGCGCGCCCGGCGTTCAGAGCGTTTCGCTCAACGAGTCCGCGAGCCGCCGCCGCGCCGTCCGCGTCGCCGGGACGGACGCCGCGGCAACCGCGCCCAGTACGGCCAGGGCGACCACCGACAGCAGCACCGGCAGCGACGGCACATGGGCGATCCCCGCGCCGATACCGCTCGAGGCGCCCTGCGCGTCCACCAGCCTGCTGCCCGACCACACGCCCAGCGCGGTCCCCGCCGTGGCGGACACCAGGGCCGTGAGCCCGGCCGCGGTCACGATGACCGCACCGATCTGGCGGGGTGTCAGGCCGATGGCCTTGAGGGCCAGCAGGTCGCGGCCGCGGTCCCGTACCCCCGTACCGATGAGGGTCAGCAGCTCGATCAGGCCGATCAGCGCCAGGACCGCGATCAGCGCGGCGATCACGGCACGCGCCGGCTCCAGCCGGTCCGCGGGGCTGGCCGTCTCGCGGATCTCCAGCGTCCCGCCGGCCGCCGCGTCGAGTTTCTCGCCCACGGCCCGGGGGTCGGCGTCCCCGCGCAGCACCAGGGCGTGGAAGCCGGGCCGTAGACCGGGATCCCGGTTCCGCAGTGTGTCGACGGTCGTCGTGACGACCCGGCCGCCGGCGTCCGGTTCGATACTGCGGCCGACGATGTGCAGGATCTGCGGTCGTCCGCCGACCGTCATACGCACCCAGTCGCCGACCTGTACACCGAGCAGATCGAGCAGCCCCTG
This sequence comes from Streptomyces sp. NPDC043812, assembly GCF_056436245.1. Lineage (NCBI taxonomy): Bacteria > Bacillati > Actinomycetota > Actinomycetes > Kitasatosporales > Streptomycetaceae > Streptomyces > Streptomyces sp. NPDC043812. Next base: position 201,517 of record NZ_JBWKCY010000008.1, on the reverse strand, counting down.
CCCGGCGACGGCCTCGTCCGGACTCCCCGGGGCCCGCCCCTCGACCACCGCGGACGGATACGGCTCCTCGGCGGTGCCGAGCCCGCGGAGGGTGATCGTGCCCGTCTGGCCGGGCACCAGCGCCGCCATCTCCGCACCGGGGTGCACGGCGGCGACCTCGTCCACCGAGGCGAGCAGGCGCTCCAGCTCGGCGTCGCCGGGCCCGCCGGGCCCGTCGGCCCGTACGGTCAGCGCCGCGGGCAGCCCCATCTCGGCGGGGCGGCTGCGGAACTGGTCCAGCGTGGACCACGCCACGAGCGCGACGGTGATCAGCACCAGCGGCAGTGCGAGCCGGGCCACCGGCAGCAGTGTCCTGCCCCGGCGCGGGAAGGCGGCACGCCATCCCAGCACCAGCGCGGGCGGTACACGCAGACCGAGGGCCCGCCTGCCCAGGGCGGTCATGGGCGATGCCGTCGGCTGCGCCGCGCGGGCCACCGGCACCGGCGGCACCCGCCCGGCCCGCCAGGCGGCGAGACCCGTGGCGGCCGCGATCAGCAGCACCGCCCCGGAGGGCACCCCGGCCATCAAAGCGGTGAAGCCGGGCAGGTCCTGCCACAGCGCCACGGCGTCCCCGATGCGACCGGGTATCCGCGATCCGAGCAAGCCGATGGCGGCCGTGCCGAGCGCGACGCCGAGCAGCGCGAACGCCAGGTGCTGTACGAGGAAGCCACGCACGACCTGCCCCGGGGTGAAGCCGACTGCCTTGAGAACGGCGATGTCCCTGAGCTGGCCTCGCACCCGTGCGGCGATCGCCCCGGACGCGGCGAGCGCGGCGGACAGCAGCGCGCCGAGCCCGAACACGGCGAACAGCTGACCCAGCAGCCGGTCGTCGCCGCCGGCCTCCGCCCGTGCCTGCTGCCACTTCGTGACCTCGGCGACCCGGTCGGCGCCGAGCACGGTGACGGCCCGCTGGACGAGGAAGTCGGTGTCGTCCGGATCGTCCAGTCGCAGGCCCACCGTCTGCCCGGTGTTCGCCGGAGCGATCCGGTCCACGGCGCCGGGAAGCACCCAGCCGATGCCCGGCTCACCGCCCGGCCGGTAGCGCGGCTCGGCGGCCTCGGCCACGCCGCTCACCCGCAGGGTGCGGGAGTTCCCGTCGGGGCCCGCGACCCGCACGGTGTCACCCGGCTCCGCCCACAGCGCCCGCGCCACCGAGCTCTCCAGCACGACCGCGTCGGTGTCCGCCTCGCCGCCGGTTTCCGGGGCGAGCCAGCTGCCGGACGTGACCAGCGGCCGGCCGATGTCCGGCGGCCGCGAGCCCGCTGCGCGCAGCTCGACCGCCGCGCGTGCGCCCCGTGACTCGACCGTGGCCGTCGCGGTGCGGTACGGCCCGGACAGCGCGGCGACGCCATCGAGCCGGGACAGCGAGGCGGCGTCCGCACCGGCCTCGGTGTGGAGCCAGATGTGTGCGCCCTGGGACTGGTTGAAGATCCGCTGCCACGGGTTGGCGGCATAGCCGAACTGTGCACCGGCCAGCAGGAGCGAGGCGATGATCCCGGCACTGGCCAGGACGACGAACAGTGCCTCGCCCCGGTGTGCGCGGAGGTCGGCGTGCGCCCAGCGCAGAGTTGCGCGCACGGTCACTCCTTCAGTTCGAGAACGCCGGACACCCCGCCGCGCGGCCCGCGCCGCCCGCCGCCCAGCTCCGCGTCGTCGGCGATGTGCCCGTCGAAGAAGCTGATGACCCGGTCTGCGGCGCTGGCCATGCGGGCGTCGTGGGTGACCATCAGGATCGTCTGGCCGCGCTGGTGGAACCGCGACAGCAGCCGCAGCACCTCGCGGGTGCCCTTGCTGTCGAGGCTGCCCGCCGGCTCGTCGGCGAGGAGTAGCGCGGGATGGTTGACCAGCGCCCTGGCGAGGGCCACCCGCTGCTGCTCGCCGCCGGACAGCTCGCCCGGCATGGACTTCTCCCGGCCTTCGAGGCCCAGCTCGGCCAGCAGCTCCGCCCGGGATTCGCGCGCCGCCCGGGGCGAGGCGCCGGCCAGCAGCGCCGGGAGTTCGACGTTGTCGGCGACGGTGAGGTTGGAGACCAGGTTGAAGAACTGGAAGACGATGCCGATGCTGCGCCGCCGCAGGACCGCCCAGCGGGCCTCGCGGTACTCGTCGACGCGCTCCCCGCCGAGCCACAGCTGCCCGCTGTCGGGCCGCTGGAGACCGCCGATGAGATGCAGCAGCGTGGACTTGCCGGCACCGGAGGGCCCGGTGACCGCGACGAACTCGCCGGGCTGGACGGTCAGATCCACCCCGCGTACGGCGTGCACCGGAGCGCCCTCGCCGTGATGAGTCTTGGTGAGCTGCTCGGCACGCACGATGGGCGGGCGCGCCGCCCCGGAGTCCGGGCCGGCCGCGTCCGTTTCCCGGCGCTCGCCGGGGGCCGCGGCGTCTTCGCTCATTCCAGCTCCTCCTGACAGCGTTCCAGCCAGTCCAGATCGGCCTGGAGATGCAGCATGGCGCCCTCGATCAGCAGCTGGGATATCCGGTTGTCCCGGTCCTCGGACGCGGCCAGCTTCGACAGGTCACGCATCGTGTTGAGGTACTGCCGCCGCTGCTTGTTGATCAGCGCGACCGGGTCCGCGAGCCCCGACTCCGGCGCGAGGGCGAGCTTCATGAAGAACTCGTCCCTCACCCGTGGTTCGTCGGTGGTCTCCTCGAACCAGGCGAGCACCGCCTCACGCCCGGCTTCGGTCAGCCGGTACGTGCGCTTGTTGGGCCTGCCCGACTGCTCGATGTCCTCGCCGTCGATCAGACCGCTCTTCTCCAGCCGGCCGAGGGTGACGTAGACCTGGCCGACATTCGGCTGAGGGTACGCGGCGCCCAGGAGCTTCTCAAGGTCCTGCTTCAGCTCGTAGCCGTGCGCGGGCCCACGGGTCAGGAGTGCCAGGAGCGGCAGCCGCACGCGCTCCCCCTCTCTCCCGCTCCGTAGTTTCCTGTTGGCCCGGCGCGGGGCGCCCTGCCCGGCCGTTCGGCCTGCTCAGTGAGAAGGGCCGACGGGCGGGCCCTAGTATCGCCCATGCCTAACGGGTATACATAGGCCACGATGGTCGGCGGCGCAGCCGGATCGTGCACTGGGAGGAACCTATGCGGTGGATGCGTGCCGCGGGTAGGGGACTCCTGGCCGCGGCGGTGGTACTGGCCGGTTATGCCGGGTTCGGCGCGGACGCCCGCGGCCCCGATCCCGACGGGCGCGGGCCCATGACGCTCGTCACGGCGGGCGATCTGACCAACTACCTCTCCCCGCTGCTCGAGGAGTGGAACGAGGACCGTCCCCGTGAGCGGGTGACGCTGGTCGAGCTGCCGGACTCGGCGGACGAGACGCGCGCCCAGATGATCAGCGAACTGCGATCCGGCAGTGACCGGTTCGACGTGCTGAACATCGATGTGGCGTGGACGTCGGAGTTCGCCGCCGCGGGCTGGATCTCCCCGCTGGAGCGGGACCGCTTCCCGCTGGACGACTTCCTGCGGCCCGTCGTGGACACCGCGACGTTCGACGGGCGGCTGTACGCGGTCCCGTACGTCACCAACGCAGGGCTGCTCTACTACCGCAAGGACATCCTGGACCGGGCCGGCGAGAAGCCGCCGCGCACCTGGGCCGATCTGGCCCGCCAGGCCCGTACCCTTGCTCCCCGGCAGGGCATGGACGGCTACGCGGGCCAGTTCCTTCCCTACGAGGGGCTCACCGTCAACGTCACCGAGGCGGTGCACTCCGCCGGTGGTTCGATCCTCCGGGACGACGGCGACCGAGTGACCGTGGACTCGAAGGCGGCGCGCGCCGGGTTCTCCTTCCTCGCCGAGGGGGTGCGGGACGGCTGGATCCCCCGCGATGCCCTCGGTTACAAGGAGGAGGAGTCGCGGCAGGCGTTCCAGGACGGCCGGCTGCTGTTCCTCCGTAACTGGCCCTATGTGTACGCCGATGCGGACGCGAAGGGCTCCAAGGTCGCGGGGCGCTTCGGCGCGGTGCCGCTGCCGGGGCCCGAGGGGCCGGGTACCAGCGTGCTGGGCGGCTCCAACCTCGCGGTGAGCAGCCATTCCCGGCACCCCGCGTCGGCTGCCGACCTGATCACCTATCTCACCAGCGAGCAGGTGCAGCGGCGGGTGCTCACCGAGGGCTCGCTGCCGCCGGTGCGTGCGGCCCTCTACGAGGACCCGGCACTGATCGAGGCGTACCCCTATCTGCCGACGCTGCGGCAGAGCCTGCTGGCGGCGGTCCCACGGCCCAAGAGCCCACGCTACGACCAGGTGAGTCTCGCCGTGCAGGCGGTCGCTCAGGACGTCCTGGCGCTGCGGGAGACGCCCGAGCGGGCGGTCGGGCGCCTCGCACGCGAACTGAGAGCCATCTCCGGCAACGGCTGACATCGTCACCTCCCCGAGGGGCACTACCTACATGTTAGGTAGTGCCCTTCGTTCGTGCACCCCCGTATACCGGAATAAATGCCCCCAGCTTTGCCCTGTTTCCCGACGCACCGTTGACACCTTCCAGTCACTGCTACTTAACATGCATGCATAACAGCGCGGCCCGTTCTGGGACGCCCTCGCATCCAGCAGAAACAGGTCGACGCGAGATGCTCAGCACGCTTCCGGCCGGCACCGGCCACCCCTCCCGCACCGCCGCCACCCCCGATCCCTGGTGGCGCGACGCGGTGATCTACCAGGTCTACGTCCGCAGCTTCCTCGACAGCACGGGGGACGGCATCGGAGATCTGGCCGGCGTACGCGCCGGGCTGCCCTACCTCAGGAAACTCGGTGTCGACGGCATCTGGCTCAGCCCGTTCTACCCCTCCCCGCAGCACGACCACGGCTACGACGTCGCCGACTACCGCGACGTCGACCCGGTCTACGGCGACCTCGCCGAGTTCGACCGGCTGGTGGCCGACGCACGACGACTCGGTCTCAAGCTGCTGCTCGACATCGTCCCCAACCACTGCTCCAGCGATCACCCGTGGTTCCGCGAGGCGCTCGCCGCCGCCCCCGGCAGCGCCGCCCGCTCCCGCTTCCATTTCGCCCCCGGCCGCGGACAGGACGGCGCCGAGCCGCCCAACAACTGGCGCGCCATGTTCGGCGGCCCCGCGTGGAGCCGGACCACCGACCCGGACGGCACACCGGGGGACTGGTACCTCCATCTGTTCACCCCCGAACAGCCCGACCTCAACTGGCGCGACCCGGCCGTCGGCGACGACTTCGAGCAGGTGCTGCGGTTCTGGCTCGACCGGGGCGTCGACGGCTTCCGCATCGACGTCGCCGCAGGCCTCTTCAAGCACCCCGAACTGCCCGACGCCGACGACCCGTACGCCGACGAACGCTCCCGCGACTCCGTCAACCCGCTGGCCTGGAACCAGCCCGAGGTGCACGGTGTGTGGCGCCGCTGGCGCACGGTGTGTGAGGAGTACGCGGCACAAGACGGCCGCGATCGGCTGCTCGTCGGAGAGGTCTCCGTCCCGACCGCGCGCGAACACGCCGACTACGTCCGGCCCGACGAACTGCACCAGGCGTTCTTCTTCGACCTGCTCAGCGCCCCCTGGGACGCGGACGCCTTCCGATCCACCATCGACGAGGCGATACGCGACATCGCCGGCACCGGCTCCACCGTCACCTGGGTGCTCAACAACCACGACCAGGTCCGCACGGTGACGCGCTACGCCGGCGAACCGGGCGTCGAGGCCAGCGGACTGGGCGCCGCCCGCGCCCGCGCCGCGGCCCTCCTGATGCTCGCCCTGCCCGGTGGCGCCTACGTCTACCAGGGCGAGGAACTCGGACTGCCCGAGGTCCTCGATCTGCCGGACGAGGTGCTCACCGATCCGATCTTCCACCGCACCGGCAGCCGCAAGCACATCCGCGACGGCTGCCGGGTACCGCTGCCCTGGTCCGGCCACGCTTCCCCGTTCGGCTTCAGCCAGGGCGCGGCGGGGGCCCGGCCGTGGCTGCCGCAGCCCGAGTGGTTCGCCGAGCACGCCACCGATCGGGCCCTCGCCGACACCCGCTCCTTCTGGCACCTGTACCGCGAGGGACTCCAACTGCGCCGCAGCCTCCCGCAGTTGGGCGAAGGCACACTCCGCTGGCTGGACTCGCCCCCGCAGGTGCTGGCCATGGCCCGCGGCGACGGGCTGATCTGCGCCGTGAACTTCGGCACCGAACCGGTGCCCGCCCCCGCCACCGGAACGCCCCTGCTCTCCAGCGGCCCCTGCCCCGACGGTGTGCTCCCCGGAGCGACCGCCGCGTGGTGGACCGCCGACCCCGCCTCCTGACCAGCCCACCCCTCGGAAGGACACCCACCATGCGACGACCTGCGAAGACCACACGGCGCACGGCCGCCACCGCGTCGGCAGCCCTCACCCTCGCCCTGACGGCCACCGCTTGCGGCGGCACCACCGGACCCGCGAGCGGCGGCGGCGAACTCAGCGGCCAGACCGTGACCGTGGCCGGTGTCTGGACCGGCAGCGAACAGAAGAACTTCAAGAAGGTGCTGGACGCGTTCAGCGAGAAGACCGGCGCCAAGACCGTCTTCGTGCCGTCCGGCGACAACGTCTCCACGTTCGTCGGCAGCAAGATCGAGGGTGGCAACGCCCCCGACGTCGTGATGGTCCCGCAGGTCGGTGTGTTGCAGCAGTTCGCCGCCGAGGGCTGGCTGGAGCCGCTGTCCGCCGCGACGGCCAAGTCTGCCGACGCCGGCCTCGCCCCCGTGTGGAAGGACTACGGGACCGTCGACAAGACCTACTACGGCCTCTACTTCAAGGCCGCCCACAAGTCGACCGTCTGGTACAGCCCCGACGCGTTCACCCAGGCCGGCGTGTCCGAGCCCAAGAGCTTCGCGGACCTGCTGAAGACGGGCCGTACGCTCGCCGACTCCGGCCGCCCCGCGTTCGCGATAGCCGGCGAGGACGGCTGGACGCTGACCGACTGGTTCGAGAACGTCTACCTCTCCCAGGCCGGCCCCGAGAAGTACGACCAGCTCGCCCGGCACACCCTGAAGTGGACCGACGAGAGCGTGGTCAAGGCGCTCACCACCCTCGGCGAGGTCTTCAAGGACAAGCAGCTCGTCGCGGGCGGCGCGCAGGGCGCTCTGCGCACCGACTTCCCTGCCTCCGTCGAGCAGGTCTTCGGCCCTGAGCCGAAGGCGGGCATGGTCTATGAGGGCGACTTCGTCGGCGGCGTCGCCAAGGACGAGTTCGGCCGCAAGCCCGGCGAGGACGCCAAGTTCTTCCCGTTCCCCGCGGTCGAGGGCGGCAAGGCGCCGGTCGTCAGTGGCGGCGACGCGGCCGTCGTCCTCAAGGAGGGCAAGAACGCCAAGGCCGGCATGCGGCTGCTGGAGTTCCTGGCGACCCCGGAGGCCGCCGAGGTCTGGGCCGGTGCCGGCGGCTTCCTGTCGCCCAACAAGAACGTGAGCGCCGACGCGTACGGCGACGACACGACCCGGGAGACTGCCACCTCCCTCGTCGGCGCGGGCAACTCGGTCCGCTTCGACATGTCCGACCAGGCGCCGGCGGCGTTCGGCGGCACCAAGGGCGCCGGCGAGTGGAAGGTCCTCCAGGACTTCCTGCGCGACCCGTCCGACCCGAAGGCCACCGCGGCGAAGCTCGAGGCCGCGGCCGCCAAGGCGTACGGGAACTGAGGCCGCCCCCATGGCTGACAACCTGAAGGCCGGCGCCGCGGTGAACCCGCGGCGCCGGGCCCAGCGCAGAAAGCGCCGGCTCGCGGTCGTCTTCGTCCTGCCCGCCCTGCTGCTCCTCGGCGCGCTCGTGGTCTACCCCGTCCTGTTCTCCCTCGGCCGGAGCATGTTCGACGCGAGCGGCGACCGGTTCGTGGGCGCCGCCAACTACGCCGAGATCTTCCAGGACCCCGCGACGCTCAAGGCCATCCGCAACAGCACCATCTGGGTCGTCGTCGCGCCGGTCCTGCTCACCGGCCTCGGGCTGATCCTGGCGGTCCTCACCGAAAAGGTGCGCTGGGCCACCGCGTTCAAACTGGTGCTGTTCCTGCCGATGGCCGTGTCCTTCCTCGCCGCGGGCATCATCTTCCGGCTCGCCTACGAGCAGGACCCGGACCGGGGCGTGCTCAACGCGGTCGCCGTCGGCGTCCACGACTCGTTCGAGGAGCGTGCCGCCTATCCGACGGCGAGAGCCCGCGAGAACCAAGGACTGACCGGAGGCGCGGGCGGGCCGTACGCCACCGCGAAGACCGTCGCCGCCGGAGATCCGGTGACCTTCGGCTTCGTCGGAGTCGCCCCCGACGCCATGCCCGCCGGCGCGAAGGCCGCGGCCACCGACACGGTCGGCGCCGACGAGATCGGCGGAGTCGTCTACCTCGACTTCGCCCCCGGCGGCGGCGGTGTGCAGGGCACGGTCGACCCGGCCGAGAAGGGCCTGCCCGGGATGACGGTGGAAGCCGTACGCGACGGCGAGAAGGCGGCCTCCGCGACCACCGCGGCCGACGGATCGTTCCGCTTCACGGGCCTCGGCGACGGGCCGTACACGCTCCGCCTGCCCGCGGCGAACTTCGCCGCCCCCTACGAAGGCGTGAACTGGCTCGGGCCCGCGCTCGTCACCCCGGCCATCATCGGCGCCTACCTGTGGGTGTGGACCGGATTCGCGATGGTGCTGATCGGCGCCGGTCTGGCGGCCATCCCGCGGGATGCCCTGGAAGCGGCACGGATGGACGGGGCCACCGAGGGCCAGATCTTCCGGAAGATCACCGTGCCGCTGCTCGCGCCTGTGCTCACCGTCGTCTTCGTGACCCTGGTCATCAACGTGATGAAGGTCTTCGACCTCGTCTGGATCATCGCACCCGGTCCCGTCCAGGAGGAGGCGAACGTGCTGGCCACCCGCATGTGGCTGGTGTCCTTCGGCGGCGGCAACGACCAGGGGCTGGGCAGCGCGCTGAGCGTCCTGCTGCTCCTGCTGGTCGTCCCGGCGATGATCTTCAACGTCCGGCGCTTCCGAAGGAGTGGAGCATGAGCGGCCACAGCACCATCGAGCGCTCGCCGGTGAAGGTGCCGGCGCCCCGCCCCGCGCCGTCGGCGGCTCCGGCCCCCCGGCGCAGGAGCCGCATGGCCCGATGGCTGAACAGCGGAGTCGTCCAGGCCCTGCTCATCGTCGTCGCCCTGGTCTGGATCACTCCGCTCGCCGGTCTGTTCCTGTCCTCCCTCCGCTCGGAACGCGACAACGCCTCCGACGGCTGGTGGACGGCGCTGACCGACCCCTCACAGCTGTCCCTGGACAACTACACGGCCCTCTTCGAGGACTCCGGCATCACGGCGGCCTTCTGGAACACCGTGCTGATCTCCGTCCCCACGACCGTCCTGGTCGTCGGTATCGCCGCACTCGCCGGGTACGCCTTCGCGTGGCTGGACTTCCCCGGGCGGGACGCCGTCTTCCTCGTGGTCGTGGGACTGCTGGTGGTCCCCGTCCAGATCGGGCTGCTGCCCGTCGCCAAGCTGTTCGGCGCGATCGGCCTCTTCGGCACGGTCGCGGGAGTGATCCTCTTCCACGTCGCCTACGGGCTGCCGTTCGCGATCTTCCTGCTGCGGAACTACTTCGCCGAGATCCCGCGCGAAATGCTGGAAGCGGCCCGGATGGACGGCGGCGGCGAATGGCGGATCTTCACCCGCCTGATCCTGCCGCTCGGCCGCCCCGCCCTCGCGAGCCTCGCGATCTTCCAGTTCCTGTGGGTGTGGAACGACATGCTCGTCGCGCTGCTCTTCGCGGACAGCGCGTCGCAGCCGCTCACCGTCGCCCTGCAGTCCCAGATGCGGCAGTTCGGCAGCAACATCGGCGTACTGGCGCCGGGTGCCTTCCTGTCCCTCGTGGTCCCGCTGGTCGTCTTCTTCGCCTTCCAGCGCCATTTCGTCCAGGGCGTGATGGCCGGCTCGGTCAAGTAGCACCCCGACGAACGGGCCGCGCCGGCGGCTGCCGTCGTCCGCCGCCGGTGTCCTTACCGTGGGACATCGGCGGCGGACGGCGGCTTTTCCCCACCACCCCTGCGCGGGGACGGGCCCCTGTCGATCGGGGCTCGATCACGAGATATCTTGATGTCGAGCAATGTTGCAGACGTGGAGAGCGGAGCACCCGGTGACTGACTCGACCATCATCTATACGCACACTGACGAGGCGCCCGCCCTGGCGACGCACTCGTTCCTGCCTGTGATCCAGGCATACGCATCGACGGCCGGTGTCACCGTGGAGACCCGTGACATCTCGCTCGCGGGACGGATCATCTCCCAGTTCCCCGAGTACCTCGAAGAGGGCCAGCGCATCGACGACGCCCTCGCCGAGCTCGGTGCCCTGGCCAAGACGCCCGGCGCGAACATCATCAAGCTGCCGAACATCTCGGCCTCGATCCCGCAGCTGAAGGCTGCCGTCGCCGAGCTCAAGGAGCAGGGCTACGCGCTGCCGGAGTACCCGGACGACCCCAAGACCGACGAGGAGCGCGACATCCGCGCCCGCTACGACAAGGTCAAGGGCAGCGCCGTCAACCCGGTCCTGCGCGAGGGCAACTCCGACCGCCGCGCCCCCGCGTCGGTCAAGAACTACGCCAAGGCGCACCCGCACCGCATGGGCGCCTGGAGCTCCGAGTCGAAGACGAACGTCTCCACCATGGGCGTCGACGACTTCGCCTCCACCGAGAAGTCCGCGGTCGTCGCCGAGGACGGCTCCCTGCGCATCGAGCTGAAGGGCGACGACGGCTCCACGACCGTGCTGCGCGAGTCGGTGCCCGTGCTCGCCGGTGAGGTCGTCGACGCGTCCGTCATGCGTGTCGCCGCCCTGCGCGAGTTCCTGACGGCGCAGGTCGCCCGCGCCAAGGCCGAGGGTGTGCTGTTCTCCGTGCACCTCAAGGCCACGATGATGAAGGTCTCGGACCCGATCATCTTCGGCCACGTCGTACGCGCCTTCTTCCCGAAGACCTTCGCCCAGTACGGCGCGGCGCTCGCCAAGGCCGGCCTCACCCCGAACGACGGCCTCGGCGGCATCTACAAGGGTCTTGAGTCGCTGTCCGAGGGCGCCGAGATCAAGGCGTCCTTCGACGCCGAGCTCGCCGAGGGTCCGGCCCTCGCCATGGTCGACTCCGACCGCGGCATCACCAACCTGCACGTCCCCAGCGACGTCATCGTCGACGCCTCCATGCCGGCGATGATCCGCACCTCCGGTCACATGTGGGGCCCGGACGGCCAGGAGGCCGACACCCTGGCGGTCCTCCCGGACAGCAGCTACGCGGGCGTCTACCAGGTCGTCATCGACGACTGCCGTGCCAACGGCGCGTTCGACCCGTCCACGATGGGCTCGGTGCCGAACGTCGGTCTGATGGCGCAGAAGGCCGAGGAGTACGGCAGCCACGACAAGACGTTCGAGATCCCGGCCACTGGTACCGTCCGCGTCGTCGACGCCGCCGGCAACGCCGTGCTGGAGCAGGCCGTCGGCGCCGGTGACATCTTCCGGATGTGCCAGACCAAGGACGCCCCGATCAAGGACTGGGTCAAGCTCGCGGTCACCCGCGCCCGCGCGACCGGCGACCCGGCCGTCTTCTGGCTCGACGAGGGCCGGGCACACGACGCCCAGCTGATCGGCAAGGTCAAGGCGTACCTGCCGGAGCACGACACCGAGGGTCTGCAGATCGAGATCCTCTCGCCGGTCGAGGCCACGAAGTTCTCCCTGGAGCGCATCCGCCGCGGCGAGAACACGATCTCCGTCACCGGCAACGTGCTGCGCGACTACCTCACCGACCTGTTCCCGATCCTCGAGCTCGGCACCAGCGCCAAGATGCTCTCGGTCGTTCCGCTGATGAACGGCGGCGGTCTGTTCGAGACGGGTGCCGGCGGTTCCGCGCCGAAGCACGTCCAGCAGCTCGTCAAGGAGAACTACCTGCGTTGGGACAGCCTCGGCGAGTTCCTGGCGCTGGCCGTCAGCTTCGAGCACCTCGCGACGACCACGGGCAACGCGCCCGCCCAGGTCCTCGCCGACACCCTCGACCGCGCCACCGGCACCTTCCTCAACGAGGACAAGTCGCCGAGCCGCAAGCTGGGCGGCATCGACAACCGCGGCAGCCACTTCTACCTCGCCCTCTACTGGGCCCAGGAGCTGGCGAAGCAGACGGACGACGCGAAGCTCGCGGAGGCGTTCGCGCCCCTCGCCAAGACGCTCACCGAGCAGGAGCAGACGATCGTCGACGAGCTGATCGCGGTCCAGGGCTCCCCGGCCGACATCGGCGGCTACTACCAGCCGGACGTCAAGAAGGCCGCGGCCGTCATGCGTCCCTCGGCGACGTTCAACCAGGCGATCGCCACCCTCGGCTGACGCCCACGCACGCGGATCCGCCCCGGCCCGGCAATTCTGCCCGGCCGGGGCGGACCCGTTTCACGACACGATCCGGCCGGGCCGAGGGAAGCCGGGCAACCGAGGAAGTGGGGGAGACATGACAGAGCTGGTGGCCCTGGACCTGCCCGCACCCGCGCAACTGCGCGGGCCGTGGGCCGCGTTCGCCGCCGTCTGCGCCGCACGAGGCTGGGCCCACAGCTGCCACGCCGACGGCACGGTGTGGCACTACGACGACGCCGGCGGCAACTGGGCGGAACTGCACCATCTCGGGGACGGCCGCGCCGTGATGATCGGCAACGACCACGAGTACTCCGAGACGTACTACGCCGAAGCGGCCGCGTACTTCGGCGAGGACGAGACAGACCTGCTGGCGGGGGTACCCCACTGGTGGGAGCCGCCGACGCGCCGCGTGCGGGAGTCCGGCGAGTGGATCGGCTTCGTCTACGGCTTCGACGGCACCGGCTGGTACCGCGCCGCCTACGACGCCGAGGACGGCTTCGAGAGCGTGGCACTGCCCGCGCTCACCGCCGCAGAGACCCGGGAACGGATTCTCAGCTACAGCCAGGACGCACCGGGCCGCGACGGCGAACCGGCACAGGAGGCGCTGGACGCCCTGATCGCGGCGGACGGCGTGGTCGACGAGGAGCTGGTGGCCGCGGTCGTCGGCACGGGCGGCTGGGACACGGCAGCGGGCGCCGCGGCGGCCAGGGCCTTCCTGGTCGCATGAGCAGAAGGGGTCACCCGGGTGTCCCGGGTGACCCCTTGCTCCGATGCGTCAGTAGCGCTCGACGAGCGGGGACCCGACGTACTCGGAGCCGGACAGACCCAGCGTCGCGTCGAACGCCTTCTGGTGGTCGCCGTTTGCGTCGTGTGTCTCGATGGCGTCCGACACCGCGTCGCGCAGCGCCTCGTCGTCCTTGTTCATGCCGATGCCGTACGGCTCCTCGGTGAACCGGTTGCCGACGACCTTCAGCTTGTCCGGCGCCTGCGCCGCGTAGCCCATGAGGATGGCGTCGTCGGTGGTCACGGCGTCGACTTCGTCGCCCAGCAGCCGCTGGACGCACTCGCCGTACTTGTTCGTCTCGACGGTCGTCGTGTTGTACTCGGGCTTCTGGATCTCGCGCAGCGCCGTCGAGCCCTTCACCGAGCACACGGTCTTGCCCTGCAGCGAGTAGGGCCCGCCGACGGTGCCGTCGTCCTTGCGGACCAGCAGATCGGCGCCCGCCATGAAGTACGGCCCGGCGAAGCCGACCTTCTTCTTGCGCTCGTCGTTGATCGTGTACGTCCCGACGTACAGATCGACCTCGCCCTTCGCGATGGCCGCTTCCCTGCTGCGGGTGTCGATCGTCTTGAACTCGATCAGCCGGGGGGCGAAGCCGAGATCGGCCGCGATCATCTTGGCCATTTCGATGTCGAAGCCGGAACGCTGGCCGGTCTCGTCCTGGTAGCCGAGGAACGGCTGGTCGTTCTTGACGCCGATGACGAGCTTGCCGGCCTTCTGCGCCCTGGTGAGAGTCGGGGAGTCGAACGAGACACCGGTCGCGACCTTGTACGTCGGGAGCGTCGGCTTGTCGAAGCTGCCGGCACTTTGCGACGGGCTTTCCTCGGCGCTGTCGTCCGAGCCGCTGCACGAGGTTGCGGTGAGAGCGACCGCGATCACCGTGATCGCCGCGAGCGTGGTCGACTTGCAGGGCTTCATGGTGCGACATCCTTTATTTCAACCGATTCTGAGGACCCTATGGACACGGGCGTCGCGGCGTCACCAGATCTGAGCAGAACTTGAGGATCACGTTCCGGCTACGACGACCGGCAACTCGCCGCAAACCGTCGACCTCCGGCGCCTGCCGCCTGCCGCCTGCCGCCGGATGCGGCCATGCGCCGCGAGGGTGCGGTCGGCGGACGGCGGACGGCGGTCGGCACGGTGCGGTGCCGGTGGTCGGCACGGTGCCGGTGGTCCGGGTGTGGTGTCGGATGTGGGCAGACCCCCACAGGGTGAGCGCGAGGACCGAGGCGATCATCACCAGGGCGTGCCACGCGACGGCACGCGTGGCGCGCAACCCGCAACCCGAGAGCAGCCGGTACGCCTGGAGCGGCCGGCGGCCGCCGGCCGGCGTTGGGCGTGAGTCGGTGTGGCGTGTTGCGGCGACCGGCGCCGAGCCCCTAAATGAGGCAAATCCCGAAATCTTCCGGCGATCGGATGGCTCATGGTGCTCACCCACACGCTCGACCGTGGCGTTCTGGTCGTCTCCCTGCACGGGGACGTGGTCATCAGCGATCGGGCCGCGGTGTCACAGCAGTTCGCGGCCCTCGTTCGCAGCTATCTGCCGCGCGCCGTCGTGATCGAGCTCAGGTCGCCCGTGGTGAGCGCCGCGGCGCTCAGTGCCGTACTGAGGGCGCACCGGCTGTGCGGACAGGCGGGCGCCACGCTCTCCGTCGTGGCCACCACGGCCCCCGCCCGGCGTATCGTGCAGGCCGGCACCGACGGGGCGGGCCTGCGTGTCTTCGCGCGAAGGGAAACCGCGGTCGCCCAGGCGGCCGTGGTGGCAACCGCCTGACCCGACGCCCGCCGGCCGGTCCGTTCAGCGGCGCCCCGCGAGACGCGGCAGGGTGCCGTTCAGATAGTGGTCACCGATGTCCCGCAGACTGTGTGCGGGCGAGTGGTGTGCGGTGAGCACATGGGTGTTGCGCCAGAACCTGTCGAAGCCCGGATCGCCGTGCACCGGATCCGTGCCGGGGAGGAACCCCACGATGCGTGTGGTGATCCGCACGGCGGCGCGGGCGGTCACCGCCTCCGCAGCGGCCACCAGCGCGGCGATGTCGGCACGTTCGGCGGCGCACAGTTCCATGCCCGCCCGCAGGCCGTCGGCTAGTGCCTCCGTCGCCCGCTCCACCACGGCGGACGCGGCGTGCGCCTCGGTCGCCGACTCGCCGTAGGCCAGCAGGAGATACGGGTCCGCGTTCCGCGGTGCGCCGTCCGGCCGTCCGGCCGTGTCCGGGCGGCGTACGGCGTGCGAGGCGCGGCTGAAGTCACGGGCCTCGGCCAGCGCGCCCTCGGCGGTGCCCAGCACGGTGTGACACAGCAGCAGCCGCAGCATGAGGGGCGCGAGCCCGGTGAAGGGCGCGACCGCGTGCTCGTCGCGCGGTACCGTCCCCACGATGTGCGCCGCATCCACCGGAACGTCGTCGAAGGCCACCGTTCCCGCCCCGGTCAGCCGCTGCCCCAGACGGTCGTCGGCCGCCGTTGTGGTCACCCCGGGATGGGTGGGGTCCACCACGACGACGAGCAGATCGCCGGTGCCGGCCGACCGTGCGCCGACGACCAGTCGATCGGCGACGGTGGCGCCGGCCTCCAGCGTCCGGCAGCCACGGACCATGTGGCCGCCGTCGGCCGCGGTGAGCGTGAGGTCCGGCACGGACTCCGGATCGGGCAGGTCGACCCCGCCGCCCAGCAACCACCCCTGCCCGGTCGTGCAGGGCTCGAACCGCTCGGCGTCCTCGGGTGTGCCGAAGAAGCGTGCGCTCCAGGACAGCACGTAATGACGGGCAAGGAGTTCGGCCACCGAGCTGTCCGCGGCCGCGAGTTCGGCGACCGTGGCGCAGGCTGTCCGCAGGCCCGCGCCCTGGGGGCGTGCGCCGAGTCCCGGTGGTGTCAGCAGAGCGGGCAGTCCGGCCTCCTGGAGCCGGGCCATCTCGTCGTACGGCGGTTTGCCCGCCCGGTCGCGGGAGAGTGCGTCGACGGCGAGGTCGTCCGCGAGCTCCCGAACGACGCGAGGCCAGAGCGGCTCGTCGGTCGAACGACCTGCCGGAGTCGACGTTCGCACGGCCCACCTCACAGGGAATCCTGGTTTTCCTATCGGAATAGTAGGAATGAATGGTGTCACACACCTTCGCGGTCCCCAAGGGGGTGTTCGATGGGTGGACAGCGGCCGGACCCCGGAGCAACCTCCGCAGGGCGATGGCGAGATGACGCGAGGTCAGGGGTTGGTCCAGGCGGCCGGATCCTCCGTCAGCGCCGACACCTCGCTCGGCAGACGCGCCTCGGCGACGGCGGCGAGGGTGACACCCTCCAAAATCTGCCGCACACCCGCGCGCAGAGCGATCCACAGCGGCTGCAGGGACTCGGCGGGCCCGGTGTACGACAACTCCGGCGGACGTATCCCGCGCACGGACACCAGAGGTCCGTCCACGGCCCGCACCACATCGGCGATCGTGATCGTGTCGGCGGGCCTGGCCAGCCAGTAACCGCCGTTGCCGCCGCGCCGGCTGCCCACCAGCCCGCCCCGGCGCAGATCGCCCAGGATCCCCTCGAGGAACTTGTGGGGGATGGCCTGCGACTCGGCGATCGCCTCAGCCTTCAACGGCCCCCGGTCCTGTGCGGCGGCGAGGTGCAGAGCGGCACACACCGCGTAGTCGGCCCTGGCTGAAATGCGCATGTCCGCAGTATTCCGTACCGCCCGGCCGCCCACGGCCGGGCGGTACGGGGGCGAGGCACCCGTCCGCTGCGCGGGCGCGCTTGCGGGCGCTCTTGACGGCATGCCCCGACCAATCGACACTCGGGGCGTCAGACCGAGCGAACGGACCGGACGTCATGAGGATTTCAGAGGCAGACACGGACTGCGCCGTAGGGCCCCCGTTGCTGCTCACCGTGCGCCGGCACATCGACCTCCTGCGCGTCTGCAGCGCTGCGAGTCCTCGCTGACCCGGGCGGGCGCCGCATGCCCGCCCCGTGAATCACCGCCTCCGCTTCCGCAGCCGCCCCGCGCCTTTCGGCGCCTTTCCCGCACACCGTGATGCCACCGCACCGCCGTGTGCCGCCGCCGTACGTCCGTGATCCACCAGACCCAGGGAGACGTATGTCCGCCACATCCCAGACAGCTGCTCCGACAGCCGCCCCGGTCTTCCGCGGCCGCATCGGATGCGACGTGCGCAGTGGGCACTACGCCGTGCCGCACCGCTACCGGCTCCATCTCTCGCCGTCCTGCCCCGGCTCGCTGCGGATCGCCGTCACACACAGCCTCCTCGGCCTCGGCGACTCCCTGCCCGTCGAGCGGCTGCCCGCAGTCCCCGACGCACCCGGCGGTGGATTCACCGCGCTGCTCCCGCTGTACGAGGCCGGTTCCCACCGCCATCGCGGCCCCGCGTCCGCGCCCGCGCTCAGCGACGTGTGGACCGGACGGATCGTCAGCACCCATGTGCCCGACATCCTGGGCGATCTGGCACTGCGATTCCGCGGCGAAGGCCCCGATCTGTGTCCGCCCGGAACACACGAACGGCTGGACGCGGTCGGCCGGCTGTGCGCCGTCGACATCGAGGAGGCGGCGCAGAGTGCGGGGGAGCTCGGCATCGCCGGGGAGGAGCACGAAGAGCCTCTCGGAGTGCTGCTCGATGCGCTCGGATCGCTCGAACGGTGCCTGAGCGGCCAGGAGTTCGTGCTCGGGGGTGACGCCCCCACCGCCGCCGACGTGCAGGTGTGGGTGACCCTCGTCCAGCTGGACCTGGTCCACCGCAGCCATCTGGACGCCGCTGCCGTGCACCGCATCGCGGGCCACCAGGCGCTGTGGTCCTACGCGCGGCGCCTCGCCTCCCACCCCGCATTCGGAACGCACCTCGACCCGGAGGCCGTCGACCGCAGGCACCATGCGCGATGTCGGGGCCGTGAGGCGGCGGGCGCGGCGATCCGCATCGTGGACTGGGACGCCTTCGCCGGTCGAACCGCCGGGTAGGTGTGTCGCGTCCGGGCCGGCGCCGCGAGCGGCGCCGTCGGCTGTCCATCATGCGGGCGGCTGTTTGACCGACTTGCGGCGCCCCGGCTATGTTGCGCGCCATGCACCGATCCGCGCTCTTGACGACACGAGGTCATGTCGACCTGAAACGTGTCTGCTCGGCCGCGTGTCGGCGGTCCTGACCGTACGGTGACCGCGCGGATCCCTCATCCCGGCCCAGTCCTGTCCCCCTGCCCCGCAGCGGACGGAATCCGGATCCGGCGGCGTACCGCGCACTGGTGAAACAGCGCTCCTCTCGCGGAGCTTCCCGCGCAAGCCCCCGCCCGGCGTCCCGATTCCCTGCGGACGACTCCGTGCCTCTCGAGGTGTGCGCACCACCGCTCAGGACCTGGAAGGCCCCCGTGGACAGACCGACGACGTCCGCCGACCGCCCTGCCCCGTTGCGTCGTTCCGACATTCCGCCCGCCACAGTGCCCCTGCGGCGGGTGTCCGGCACCGGAGCCGTACTCGGCGCGATCCTCGACCACGGCCCCGTCGCCCGCAGCACGATCGCCCGGCTCACCGGACTCTCGCCCGCCTCCGTCAGCGGCCACTGCGGCGCGCTGCTCGCCAGGGGGCTCGTCAGGGAAGGCCCGGAAACGGCCGGGCCTCGCGGGCTGGGCCGCCCGCACATACCTGTCGAGGTGGACACGAGCCGCTACCTCCTCGCCGGAGCACATATAGCGGTGACCCACACGACCCTGTCCCTGATGGATCTGAGCGGCCGGATCGTCGCCGAGGAACGGGAGCCGCACGAGAGCACGGAGCCCGGCCCGGTGCTGGCGAGGGTGACCGCGGGGCTGCCGCGCCTGCTGTCCGCGCACGGCTCGGGCAGGACCGCACTCGCGCTGGGCGTCGCGACCGGACACTGGGTGGACCCCGCTGCCGGGGTCGTGGTGCACCACCCCCAACTGGGCTGGCGCGGCGTCCCCGTACGGGACGCGCTCGCCCGCGCGACCGGCCTCCCGGTGCACCTCGACAGCCACGCGCGCGCCCTCGCGCGTGCCGAGCAGCTCGTCGGTGAGGTGTCCACCCGCGCCAGTGCGGTCCTGCTCTTCGTCGGCAACGTCGTCGACGCGGCGTTCGTCACGGCGGGAGCCGTGCACCAGGGGCCGCGTTTCGGAGCGGGCAACGTGGCACACCTCCCCGTCGGCACCGGCACCGGCACCGGCACCGGCACCGGCACCGGCACCGGCGGCGGAGCGGCGCCCTGCACCTGTGGCGCGGCAGGATGCCTCCAGTCGCAGGTCTCGGAACCGGCGATGCTGCGGAGTGCCGGCGAACAGGGCCTGACCGTACCGTCGTTCGCCGCGCTGCTGGACCGCGCAGTCGGCGGTGACCCGGCCGCGCAAGCCCTGTTCCGCACGCGCGCCCGGCTCGTCGGCAGGGCGGCGGCAGTCCTGCTCGACATGTTCGATCCGGACGTGCTGGTCGTCGTCGAGCCGGGCACCGGCCGACTGCCCGGATGCCTGGCCGAGTTGCGCGCGGAAGTGCGCCGACGCTCCCTGGTGTGCGACGACGCGGAACGGTCCGTGGTGCCCAGCAGCTTCACCGGCTCGGTACTCGCCACGGCCGGCGCGTCCGTGGCCCTGGGCGCGCTGCACGACGACCCGCTGGGGCCGTGGCCGGCGCTGCCCGCGGTGTCCTGAACGGCTGGTCCCCCAACCACCGGGCGTCGTCCCCGAATTCGACTTAATTCAGAAAGTTGCATTGTTGACCGGGCCGGATGCGGAACGGGAAGATGGATTCATGAGCAGCCCGCAGAGGATTCCACGGTACGCGCCCGGTGTGGCGCGACACCGCTGTGTGATCCGGCCGGCCCATGCTCGAATCCGGCGCTCCTGTTGTTGTTGCCGAGCACGCCGGTAAATTCCCCGGCGCGGCCATGACGCGCCGTCACACCCTCTTTCCGTATGCCTGCCCGGTGTGCTCGGGATTCGTTTTCCTGCCTCACCGTGCTCTTTCTCCGCAGCGTTCCGGTTCCTGATGCTGCCGTCCTCGCATTCCTGCGCCGCCGCCCACGTCACCTGGGGGAAACATGACCGTATCCGTGTCCTCGCACCCTGCCGCCCTTGCGCCCACACGTTTCAAGAAGCTGTTCCGGGCCTACCCCGCCGGAGTCGTGGTCGTCACCGCGGATGCCGGTGCGGGCCCGGTCGGATTCACCGCCACGTCGCTCACCTCCCTGTCCCTCGATCCGCCGCTCGTCTCCTTCGGTATCGCGACCCGGTCCTCCTCCTGGCCGCACATCGAGCGTGCCGATTCCGCGGTCGTCAACTTCCTCGGAGCCGAACAGGAGGACCTGGCCAGGCGGTTCGCCACCAGTGGAGTGGACCGGTTCGCGGCGCCGACCCGGTGGCGGCGCCTTCCGCAGGGAGACCCGGTGCTCGACGGTGTCACCGGCTGGCTGCGGCTGACTGTCGAACAGCTCGTCCCCGCCGGCGACCACCGCATCGTCGTGGCGCGCGTCGTCGACGCCTGGCAGGACGAGGACCGCAGGCCGCTGCTGTTCCACGACGGCGCGTACCACTCGATCTGACCGGCGACGGCCACCCGACAACCCTCCCAGGACAAGGAAGAACCATGCCCTCCCTTTCCGCGTATCCGCATCTCGGGCGCAGAGGATTCCTCGCCCTCGCCGGCGGCGCCGTCCTCGCCGCCGCCGGATGCGCACCCCAGGCCTCCAACGCCGCCCATTCCGAACCCGCCGGCGAACTGCCCACGGGCCCACCGCCCGCAGGTACGTCGCTGACCGTCGCTGTGCGCACCTCCCGAATTCAGTTCGCCGAATCCGGGCTCGGCAGGAAACTTCCTTTCAAGGTCGCCCAATGGCCCAACCTCAGCGCGGGCCCCGACATCATCCAGGGGTTCCGAGCGCAGTCGATCGATCTCGCGAGCAATGCGGGAATTCCACCGATCCAGGCCGAAGCAATCGGCGTGAAGGCCAGAATCGTCGCCGTACAGGTGCGCAACCATCCCTCGTACGTCTTCGCCACGGCACCCGGCTCGTCGATCAGGCGCATCGAGCACTTCAGAGGAAAGAAGATCGGCTTCTCCCAGGGGCAGGCCCAGGGCGTAGTCGTGCTGCGCGCACTCAAGAAGGCGGGCATCGCCCACGACGACGTCGACCTCGTCGAGCTGCCGAGCACCCAGTTCCTCACCGCGCTCCAGTCCCGCCAGGTCGACGTGGCGCCGCTGGGCGAGCCGACGCTGACCAAGTACCTGAGCCAGTACACCAAGGACGGTGCTCGCGGTGTCCGTACCGACGTCGTCGATCTGCTCACCGTGCTCTGGGCGCCCGTCGAGGTGCTGAACGACCCTGCGAAGGCCGCAGCCGTACGCAGTTTCGTGGAGCTCTGGGCCCAGGGCCAGGTCTGGGCGTGGGAGAACTCCGACCGGTGGATCGACGCCTACTACGTCAAGGACCAGGGCGTCACCAGGGCCGACGGCCGGCGCATCGTCGACTCGCTCTCCAAGCCCCGGTACCCGGCCTCCTGGGACAAGGCCATCGCCTGGGAACAGGAGACCGCCGATCTGCTCGCCGAGGGCGGTTTCGTACCGGACCTCGATGCCGCGTCCCTGTTCGACCGCCGCTTCGAGGGCGTCGCGCCCCGTGCCGTACCGGCTGGATACCGGGAGGAATCATGACCGAGGCACTGGCCGGCCCGCGCACCGCCGCCGTGGCCGTCGCCGACCCCCCGGCGCCCCCCGGCGCAGCGGGTCCACCACCGGCCGACTCCGCCGCCACCGCCGTCGAACGCCGCCCGGACCGCCGCCGCGGTCGGCGTCTGGGACCAGGACGCGGCATACCCTTCGGCAGGCTCCTCGGACCCGCGCTGCTCATCGCCCTCTGGTGGGCCGCATCCGCCGGAGGCCTCCTCGACCCGCGCATCCTGTCCGGGCCCGGATCCGTCGTCGCGACGGCAGCCGACCTGGTCGCCGACGGCCGGCTCCAGGGAAACGTGCTCATCTCCCTGCAACGGGCGGGCCTCGGGCTGCTGTTCGGCGTCGCCGCAGGAGTCGCACTCGCCGTGGTCGCCGGGCTGAGCCGCACCGGCGAGTACCTCGTCGACGGCCCGCTCCAGATCAAGCGCGCCATCCCGTCACTCGCGATGCTGCCCCTGCTCATCCTCTGGCTCGGCATCGGCGAACAGATGAAGGTGACGGTCATCGCACTCGGCGTCGCCGTCAACATGTACATCAACACCTACGCCTCGCTCACCGGCATCGACAGCCGCCATGTGGAGCTCGCCGAAGTCCTCGGGCTGAGCCGTCGCCGGTTCCTGAGCAAGGTCGTCCTGCCCGGCTCCCTGCCCGGCTTCTTCGTCGGACTGCGACTCGGCGTCACGTCGTCCTGGCTGGGCCTGATCGTCGTCGAACAGATCAATGCCACCAGCGGCATCGGCTACATGATGTTCCAGGCCCAGCAGTACGCCCAGTCCGACGTGATCATCGTCGGCCTGGTGGCGTACGGGATCTTCGGCTTCGCCTCCGACGCCCTGGTACGTGCGATCGAGAGGAAGGCTCTGTCATGGCGACGCACCCTGGCGGGCTGACGAAGGACCGTGGCGCGACCGCACCGGCCGCCGTCCGCACCACCCGCCTGATCCGCCGCTTCGGCGAACGGACCGTTCTCGAGGAGCTCGATCTCGCCGTCGCGCCGGGCGAGTTCACCGCCCTCCTGGGCCGCAGCGGCTCCGGCAAGTCGACCCTGCTGCGCGCCGTGGCCGGCCTCGACCACGATGTCGAGGGCTCGGGGGAGCTGACCGTTCCCGAGCGGGTCTCGCTCTCCTTCCAGGACTCCCGACTGCTGCCGTGGCTGCGCGTGCTCGACAACGTGACCCTCGGGCTGCGCGGCTCCCGGGCCCGGGCCCGCGACCGGGGCCGGACCGCGCTCGCCGAGGTCGGCCTCGACGGCCGGGAGCGCTCCTGGCCGCATGAGCTGTCCGGTGGCGAGCAGCAGCGTGCCGCACTGGCCCGCGCCCTCGTCCACGATCCCGAACTGCTCCTCGCCGACGAACCGTTCGGCGCACTCGACGCGCTGACCCGCATCAAGATGCACGGGCTGCTGCGCGAACTCTACGAACGCCACCGGCCTGCCGTCCTGCTCGTCACCCACGACGTCGACGAAGCCGTGGAGCTCGCCGACCGGGTGGTCGTTCTCGACGAGGGCCGGATATCGGTCGACATCACCGTCGATCTGCCCACCCCCCGGAGCCGGCGCGACCCGCGCTTCCAGGAGTACCGGGACAGCCTGCTCGCCGCCCTCGGCGTGGACACCCACCCGACACCCACCGACCGCCATCAGGAGGACGACTCCCATGTCCCGCACGCCTGACCGCAAGCATCTCCACCTCAACGCGTTCCTGATGTCGGTGGGGCACCACGAGGCCGCCTGGCGGCTGCCCGAGAGCCCGGCGCGTACCGGGACGGGCATCGAGCACTTCACGCACCTGGCCCGCGTCGCCGAACGGGGCAAGCTGGACTCGGTGTTCCTCGCCGACAGCCCGGTGCAGCAGGGCGACCCGGGCCGCCGTCCCGTCAGCAAGCTGGAGCCCACGGTGCTGCTGACCGCGCTGGCGGTCGCGACCAGCCGCATCGGGCTCATCGCCACCGCCTCCAGCAGCTACAACGAGCCGTACAACCTCGCCCGGCGGTTCGCCTCCCTCGACCATGTCTCCAACGGACGGGCCGGCTGGAACATTGTCACCACGGCCGGAGCCGACGCGGCCCGGAACTTCGGTCTCGACGACACACCGCTGCACCACGAGCGCTACCGGCGGGCCGCCGAGTTCGTCGACGTCGCCACCAAACTCTGGGACAGCTGGGCCGACGACGCGGTCGTGGCCGACAAGGAGAGCGGGATCCACGCCAGGGCCGACCGGGTCCGGCACATCAACCACCGGGGCGAGTTCTACCGCGTCGACGGCCCGCTGAACGTGGAACGCTCCCCGCAGGGCTACCCCCTCCTCGTGCAGGCCGGATCGAGCGAGGACGGAAAGGACTTCGCGGCGCGCTACGCGGAGGCCGTGTTCACCGCGCAGCAGACCCTCGACGAGGGCATCGCCTTCTACAAGGACGTCAAGCAGCGCGCCCTCGCCATCGGCCGCGACCCCGACGGCATCAAGATCCTTCCCGGCATCGTGCCCGTCATCGGTGACACCGAGGCCGAAGCCCGCGAACTCGACGCCGAACTCGACCGGTTGATCGTGCCCGAGTACGCCAAGCGTCAGCTCGCGCAGCGCCTGCGCATCGCGCCGGACGACCTCGAACTGGACGCGGAGCTGCCCGACGGCATCCCGACCGAGGACGAGATCGAGGGCGCCAAGAGCCGCTACACGCTCATCGTGGAGCTGGCGCGGCGCGAACGGCTGACCGTACGGCAGCTCATCGGCCGCCTCGGGGGCGGCCGTGGACACCGCACCTTCGCGGGCACCGCCGAGCAGGTCGCGGACACCATCGAGCACTGGTACGACAGCGGAGCCGCGGACGGCTTCAACATCATGCCGGCCGTCCTGCCGTCCGGACTGGAGACCTTCGTGGACCAAGTGGTCCCGATCCTCCAGGAACGCGGCCTGTTCCGCACCGAGTACACAGGCACCACGCTGCGCGAGCACTACGGTCTGCCCCGCCCGGCCAACCGGCTGTTCGACGCCGTCGACCGGAGCGCCGGCCACCTCGGCATCGACTTGGTGGAATCCCGGTGACGGGCTGTCCCACCGACATGCACGGGCCGGCCTCCGCACCCACGGCGGAGGCCGGCCCCGCCGGTCCGCCACCGGCCGCCGGCTGGGCACGCAGGCTGTTCGGCTACTGCCTGCGCCGCCGAACCGATCTGGCGCTCGCCTTCGCCGCGGCCGCCGTCGCGGCAGTCGCCACCGCCACTCTCCCTCTCGTCCTGCGCCGTGTCGTCGACGGTGTCGCCGACGGCACCACCGCCTCCCTCGCACCCTGGACCCTGACCCTGGCCGGTATCGGGGCGGTCCGCTTCGCGGCGTCCTTCACCCGCCGCTACTGCTCCGGCCGGCTCTCCCTCGGCGTCCAGTACGACCTGCGCAACGACGCATTCGCCGCACTGCTGCGGCTCGGCGGCGCCCAGCAGGACGATCTGCGCACCGGGCAGGTGGTGAGCCGGTCCATCTCCGACATCACGCTCATCCAGACGCTGCTGCAGTTCCTGCCCAACATGACCGGCAACGCCATGATGTTCTGCATCTCGCTGGTGTTCATGGCGTGGCTGTCACCCGAGCTCACCGTGGTCGCCCTGGTCGTCGGCCCCGCCCTGTGGCTGATCGCCCTGCGCAGTCGCCGCACTCTCTTCCCCGCCAACTGGCACGCCCAGCAGGAGGCCGCGGAAGTGGCGTCCGCCGTCGAGGCGACCGTGACCGGGGTGCGCGTCGTGAAGGGCTTCGGCCAGGAACGGCGCGAGCTGCACGGACTCGAGGAACGCGTGCGGGGGCTGTTCGCCTCACGGCTGCGGGTCGTCTCCTTCACCAGCCGCTACAACCCCGCCCTGCAGGCAGTCCCCGCGCTCGGGCAGGTGGCCGTGCTCGCCCTCGGCGGCTGGCTGGCGCTCGACGGCAGGCTGTCGCTCGGGACCTTTCTCGCCTTCACCGCGTACCTGGGTTCCTTCGTCACCCCGGTACGCCAGGTCGCCACCCTGCTCACCGTCTGGCAGCAGGCCCGGGCGGGCGCCGAACGTGTCCTCGAAGTCATCGACGAGGCACCCGCGATCACCGACGCCCCGGATGCCGGGGAACTCGGTTCCGAAGCCCCGGCGCTCGCCTGGCACGACGTGACCTTCGGCCACGGCGACGGTGAACCTCAGCTCCGCCACTTCTCCCTGGACGTACGGCCGGGGGAGACCCTGGCGCTGATCGGCGCCGCGGGCTGCGGCAAGTCGACCGTCGCCGCACTCCTGCCGAGGTTCTACGACCCGAGTTCGGGAACGGTGTCCATCGGCGGCCACGACGTCCGCGGACTGTCCCTCGCCTCCCTGCGTTCCCGGATCGGTTTCGTCTTCGAGGAGAGCCTCCTGCTCGCCGACACCGTGCGCGCCAACATCGCGTACGGATCCCCGGACGCCACCGATGAGCAGATACGCACGGCTGCCCGGCTCGCCTGTGCCGACGAGTTCGTCGAACGCCTGCCGCGCGGCTACGACACCGTCGTCGGCGAGCAGGGACTGACGCTCTCCGGCGGCCAGCGGCAGCGCGTCGCCCTGGCGCGCGCCCTGCTCGCCGACCCGGCCGTGCTCGTACTCGACGACGCGACATCGGCGATCGACGCCCGTATGGAGGCGCAGATCCACGCGGGCATCGCGGAGGGCGGCCGCCGCCGTACCACGCTCCTCGTGGCGCACCGCGAGTCCACCCTGGAACTCGCCGACCGCATCGCGTTGATGGACGGTGGACGGATCGTCGACACGGGCACACTGGACGAACTGCACACCCGCTCAGCGCTGTTCAGATCGCTTCTGTCCGCAGGGCGCACCGAGCCGGCCGGCCCGGACAGTGCGCCCGCCGCACCCTCGGGAGTCACCGAGGAGCTGTGGCGCCGACCGCGGTCCATGCGCCCCGAGCACCACGAAGGAACCGCGGTCCGTGCCGCCAACGCGCTCGCGGAGGCCGCTGCCACCGCCGGGCCCGGACGCGGCGGACCGGGCGGCGGCGTCCTCGGCTCCGCGCCCCCGAGCCCCGAACTCGTCGCCGCACTCGACCGGCTGCCGCTGTCGGCTGCGGAACCCCGGGTGCCGCTCGCGCAGGCCGTCGAGGCCGACCCCTCGTTCCATCTCGGTGCGCTTCTGCGGCCCTTCCGGCTGCCGCTGTGCGGCGGGCTGCTGCTCGTCGCCTTGGACGCCGTCGCCCAGCTGGCCGTCCCCGTGCTCGTACGGCACGGCGTGGACAGCGGTGTCGCGGGCCGTGCGCAGGGCGTGCTCCTGGCGGCGGCCGGTGCGGCCGCCGTGGTCGTGGCCGCCAACTGGCTCGTCGGCGTCGCCCAGGTCCGCACCACCGGACGCACCGGCGAACGCCTGCTGTACACCCTGCGGGTCAAGACGTTCGCCCAGCTGCAGCGCCTCGGCCTCGATTACTACGAGGGCGAGCGCGGCGGACGCATCATGACCCGGATGACCACCGACGTGGACGCGCTGTCGAACTTCCTGCAGACGGGCCTGATCACGGCCGTCGTCAGCCTGTTGACAGTCCTCGGGGTCCTGGTCGCGCTCGTGGTCATCGACGCGGAGCTCGCGCTCGTGCTGCTGGCCGCACTGCCTCTCCTGATCGGTGCCACCGCGCTGTTCCGCCGCTTCTCGGTGCCCGCCTATCTTCAGGCCCGCGAGAGGGTCAGCGCGGTCAACGCCTGCCTTCAGGAGAACGTCGGGATGCTGCGGGTCACCCAGGCGTTCCGCCGCGAGCGGCGCAACGCCGAGGACTTCGCCGCGCTCGCCTGGTCGTTCAGGGAATCGCGGCTGCGCGCCCAGCGCCACATGGGCACGTTCTTCCCTTTCGTCGAGTTCCTCGGCACCCTTTCGACGGCGGCGGTGCTTGCGGTGGGGGCGGGGCAGGTGCGTTCCGGGGAGCTCACGGCGGGCACCTTGATCGCGTTCCTGCTGTACGTGGAGCTGTTCTTCTCACCGATCCAGCAGCTCTCCCAGGTGTTCGACGGCTACCAGCAGGCAGTGGTCGGCATGGGCCGGCTCCGCGCGCTGATGCGCACCTTCGTCGGCACCCCGGCGGCGCCGGCTCCGCGCCCGGTCCAGGACCTGCGCGGGGAGATCGAGTTCGACGACGTGTCGTTCCACTACGCGGGCGGTGCCGGCCGGGACGTGCTGCGCGGCATCACGCTGCGCATCGCCCCCGGTGAGACGGTCGCCCTCGTCGGCACCACGGGCGCCGGCAAGTCGACCGTGGTGAAACTTCTCGCCCGGTTCTACGACCCGGTCTCCGGTGCAGTCCGCGTCGACGGCCACGATCTGCGCGATCTCGACCTGACCGGCTACCGCCGCAGACTCGGCGTCGTCCCCCAGGAACCGCTTCTGCTGGGCGCCACCGTGCGCGACGCCATCGCCTATGGGCGCCCCGACGCGAGCGACCGGGAGGTCGAGGCGGCCGCCAGAGCTGTCGGCGCGCACGAGATGGTGTCGGCCCTGCCGTTCGGCTACCTCACACCTGTCGGGGAGCACGGCCGCGCCCTCTCCGCCGGCCAGCGCCAGCTGCTGGCACTCGCGAGGGCCGAACTCGTCGATCCCGACATCCTGTTGCTCGACGAGGCGACCGCTTCGCTGGACCTCGCCACCGAGCGCCGTGTCGCCGCCGCCGTCGACGCCCTGACCCGCAGGCGCACGACGGTCGTGGTCGCACACCGGCTGACCACGGCGGCCCGTGCGGACCGGGTCGTGGTGCTCGACGCGGGGACCGTCGTCGAGACCGGAACCCACGCGCAGCTGCTCGGCGCCGCGGGGCCCTACCGCCGGCTGTGGGACGCCTACCGCCGATCCGTACCGCCGGCGGCCGCGCCACCGGCCCCACCCCGTACCGATCCACTCGATCATCTCGTCAATGGGAGTGCACGATGACCGACCACCGCCTGCTCGGACGCACCGGCGTCAGGGTGAGCCCGCTGTGCCTCGGCACCATGATGTTCGGCGCGCGCGGCAACAGCGATCACGCGGACAGTGTCTGCATCATCCACCGGGCCCTGGACGCGGGCATCAACTTCGTCGACACCGCCGACGTCTACTCGGCGGGGGAGTCCGAGACGATCGTCGGCAAGGCGCTCGCCGGAGGCCGCCGCGACCGTGTGGTGCTGGCCACCAAGTTCCACGGCAGTCTCGGCCCGGACGTCAACGAGCAGGGCAACAGCCGCCGTTGGATCATCCGGGAGGTGGAGAACAGCCTGCGCAGGCTCGGCACCGAATGGATCGACCTCTACCAGGTGCACAGGCCCGAGCCGGAGACCGATTTCGACGAGACGCTGGGGGCGCTCACCGACCTCGTGCGCCAGGGCAAGATCCGCTACATCGGCACGTCCACCTTCGAACCCTCCGCCATCGTCGAGGGCCAGTGGATCGCCGAGCGCCGCGGAAGGGAACGCGTGGTCGCGGAGCAGCCGCCCTACTCGCTGCTCGCGCGCGGCGTCGAACGCGAGGTGCTGCCGGTCGCCCAGCGGTACGGACTGGGCGTGCTCACCTGGAGTCCGCTCGCCGGCGGCTGGCTGTCCGGCCGGTACCGCCGGGGTGGTGAACAGCCCGCGTCCAGCCGTATCGAGCGCCAGGCCGCGCGCTTCGACATCACCGCCCCCGAGAACGCGGCCAAGCTCGACGCCGTGGACGCACTCGCCCAACTGGCCGAGGAGGCGGGCCTGACACTGGTGCAACTGGCCCTGGCCTTCGTCCTGGAGCATCCGGCCGTCACCTCGGCGATCATCGGCCCGCGTACCTTCGAGCAGTTGGAGAGCCAGCTCGGCGCGGATCGTATCCGCCTGAGTCAGGACGTACTCGACACGGTCGACAAGATCGTGCCGCCGGGCGCCACGCTCTCCGCCCGGGATGCCGGATACGTGCCGCCTGCGCTGAGTGACCCGGCCCTGCGCCGGCGGGCCCGCGGCTGAGGTCCGCCCGGTCCTGCGTACGCCCGGCAGGCAAGGCGTGTCACACGACCGGCTTGCCGGGCGGTGGGGGCAGCAGTTGCTCCGTCCACACCGTCTTGCCCTCGCGTGCGTGACGCGTTCCCCAGCGCTCCGTCAGCTGCGCGACGAGGAGCAGTCCGCGCCCGCCCTCGTCGGTGTTGCGGGCGCGCCGCAGATGCGGCGACGTGCTGCTCGGGTCCGTGACCTCGCAGATCAGCCGGTGGTGGTGGATGAGCCGCAGCGTCACGGGCCCTCCGGCGTAGCGGTAGGCGTTGGTGATGAGCTCGCTCACGATCAGCTCGGTCGTGAACGCCAGTTCGTCCAGGCCCCACACCGCGAGCTGGTCCGTCGCCAGCCGCCGTGCCCTGGCCGGAGCCGTGGCCTCCGCGGGCAGTTCCCAGGTGGCGACGAGCTCGGGCGCCAACGTGCTCGTACGTGTCAGCAGCAGCGCGACGTCGTCGCTCGGCCGTGCGGGCAGCAGTTCGTCGACGATGTCCTGGGCCATCTCGTCGAGCGTCCTGCCGGGCGTGCCGAGTGTGGTGCACAACCGGGCGAGACCGTCGTCCATGTCGTGCCGCTCGCCCTCCACGAGACCGTTCGTGTACAGGGCGATCACACTGCCCTCGGGCAGGGTCAGTTCGGCGGCCTCGAACGGCAGTCCGCCCAGCCCCAGCGGCGGTCCGGCCGGCAGATCGGGCACGCTCACGCCGCCGTCCGGGGTCACCACCACGGGCGGTGGGTGACCGGCACGTGCGAGGTTGCACCGCCGGCTCACCGGGTCGTACACGGCGTAGAGGCATGTGGCGCCCACCACTTGCTCGCCGGGCAGGCCCTCTTCGTCCGGCTCCTGCTCCCCGGCGAGCCGGACGACCAGGTCGTCGAGATGGGAGAGCACCTCATCCGGTTCGAGGTCCAGGTCGGCCAGGGTGTGCACGGCGGTACGCAACCGGCCCATGGTGGCGGCGGCGTTGATGCCGTGCCCCACCACATCGCCGACCACCAGAGCGACGCGCGCCCCGGACAGGGGGATCACGTCGAACCAGTCGCCGCCGACGCCCGTGGCGCCGCCCGCCGGCATGTAGCGGTGGGCCACGAAGACCGCGGGATGCACCGGCAGTTCACGGGGCAGCAGCCTGCGCTGGAGGGCGAGCGCGGTCCGGCGCTGCTGGGTGAACCGGCGCGCGTTGTCGATGGACACGGCTGCCCGCGCGGCCAGTTCGTTCGCCAGGGTGAGGTCGTCCTGCTCGAAGGGCTCGGGCAGTCGTGACCTCCACAGGCTCACGAACCCCAGCACGAGACCGCGCGCGGTGAGCGGCACCACCATCAGCGAGTGCACGCCCTTCATCCCCACGGCATCGGCGCACTCCAGACCCGCGAGCGCGGACGGGGCGTCGATCACGGGTTCGAGCACGGGACGCCCTCCCGACAGGCACCTGGCCTGGGGTGTGTCCGGGGGGAACGTGTGGGCCGACCCCACGGGGTACATCGCGCGCTCGGTCTCGGGCTCGATACTGCGCAGTGCCGTTCTGCGCACCGCGCCGGCACCGCCGTCGGCAACCGGTTCCTCGCCGCGGCTCACCTGCTCCAGCAGGTCCACCGAGGCGCAGTCGGCCAGATTCGGCACGGCCGCATCGGCGAGCTCCGATGCGGTCGTGGCCACGTTCAGCGTGGTGCCGATCCCCGCGCCGGCAGCACTGAGCAACGCCAGTCTGCGCCGTGCCCGGTACCGGTCGGTGACGTCCTCGACGAGCTGTGTCACCCCCAGGACCCGACCGGCCGAGTCCTCCATCCGGAACGCGGAGACGGCGACGAACCGTTCCTTGGCGGGCTCGGTGCGCAGCCGGCAGGACTGTTCGGTGAAGATCAGCGGTGCCCCGGTCTCCAGCACATCCCGCAGTCGCGCCTCGACGGTGTCCGCGTCCTCACGGACCAGGTAGTCACCGATCCGCGTTCCGCGCGCCTGGGCCCAGCCGAAATCGCCGATCCGGGCGATCGCCCGGTTGACCCGCAGCAGGCTCAGATCGATGTCATGGACGGCGAGCCCGATCGGTGATCTGCGGAACAGGCCGTCCATGACCGAACGGTCGATCTCCCACTGCTCGACCTCGGTGGCGGGCGCGCCGACCAGGAACCATTCCGCATCGCCGCCGTCCCGGATGACGAGCCGGACGCGTACCCCGAACCCGTGGATGCGGCCGTCCTTGGCCCGCAAGGGGAGGAGGCCGAACCAGCCCCGTTCCCTGACGCAGGCCGCCACGGCGTCCAGCACGACGTCCAGATCCTCGGGGGCCACGAGCAGTTCGGCGGCGGCTCGGCCGAGGACGTCCCGGGCCGTGTACCCGAGCAGCTCCTCGGCACGGTCGCTCCAGCCGGTCACCCGGCCGAGCGGATCCAGAACCGCGGAGACGGCACGACCCAGCGAGAACGGGTCCTCCGGGCTCTCACTGATCAAGGTCACGGATCCGGTCATCGCTTCCATCCTCCGCCGGGTGCTCCGGCGGCGCACGTGGTGGCCTCCGGGGAATCCGGGCACGGGGGAGCGATGATTTCCGGGCGGCGAAACGGTCGGAACCGGCAGACCGCAACAGTTCCCGACGAGGTCAGGAGAACGCCATGCC
Organism: Streptomyces sp. NPDC043812; assembly: GCF_056436245.1. NCBI lineage: Bacteria > Bacillati > Actinomycetota > Actinomycetes > Kitasatosporales > Streptomycetaceae > Streptomyces > Streptomyces sp. NPDC043812. The sequence goes on along the minus strand of NZ_JBWKCY010000008.1, from coordinate 169,171 downwards.
CAGGATCACCCCCAACCTGTGGTTCGACACCCAGGGCAAGGAGGCCGCGGAGTTCTACGTCTCGGTCTTCCCCAACTCGAAGATCAAGAACGTCACCCACTACGGCGAGGCGGGTCCGCGTCCGGCCGGCACCGTCCTGACCGTCGACTTCGTACTCGACGGCCAGGACTTCACCGCGATCAACGGCGGGCCCGACTTCACCTTCGACGAGGCCGTGTCCTTCCTGATCGACTGCGCCGACCAGGAGGAGGTGGACTACTACTGGAACAAACTGTCCGCAGGCGGTCAGGAGGGCCCGTGCGGCTGGGTGAAGGACAGCTTCGGTCTGTCGTGGCAGGTGGTCCCGGCCGTGTTGGAGGAGCTGCTGAACGATCCGGACGAAGCACGCGGGCAGCGGGCGATGAAGGCCATGCTCGGCATGCAGAAGCTGGATGTCGAGGCGCTGCGTGCCGCGGCCGACGGGGACTGACGTCCGCCGCCTCATCCCTGCCGGCCGGCGGACCCCGGCTCGGCGTCCGCCGCCGCCTGTTCTGTCAGTCGCCTGTGGGCGTCGGCCCAGTCGAGCGGAAGCCGGTCGGCCGGTACCTCCCAGAAGGTGAATGTGGAGGAGCGCATCGTGGAGCGCATGCTCTGCATGATGCTGCGGTGCGGCTCCGCGCGGGCGTAGGTGTAGAGGGCCTTCTTGTCCTGCCATGCCGACAGCGTGTAGAAGGTGCGCTTCGCCGGCCGGGCGATCAGCGAGGCGCCGAGTGCTCCCGGGGCGCTGCGGACCTGCCGCCAGACCGCGAGGGACTTGAGGAAGAAGCGCGGTACGTCCCCGAGGGAACGCACCTCGAAGCGGGAGGCCATCACGAACGCCTGCGAGCCCGGTTCGGCCTTGTTCGGGACGGTCCATGGCAGAGTCGGCACGGCGAGGTCCCCTCTCGACTCTCGAATGATTGGTGAGTGGCACTATCCATAGTAGAGAGTGCCGCTATCCAAAGCCAGTCCTTTGTCGGGGAATGTATTTTCCGACGTGAAACGTTGGTCTATGCATCTAATGCATGCGGGCCGGGCGGGGACGACGCCCGCCGGCCGCCACCAGGACCCCTCCCCACCAGCGAGGCACCGTGAACAACTCCACTCCTTCCCCCGAGCAGCCCGCCGACGTCGTGGCCCGCCTGCGCGCGGCGTTCCGCTCCGGCCGTACCAAGCCCGTCGCATGGCGCACCGCGCAGCTGCGGCAGCTGCGCGCGATGCTCACCGAGCAGGGCGAGATCCTCGCGGCCGCCCTCCACGAGGATCTCGGCAAGAGCACCACCGAGGCGTTCCGCACCGAGATCGACTTCACCGTGCGCGAGATCGACCACACCCTCGAACACCTCGACACCTGGCTGCGCCCCGAACCTGCGCCCGTTCCCGCCCACATCGGCGAGGCGGAGGCGTGGACGCAGTACGACCCGCTGGGCGTCGTTCTGGTGATCGCCCCGTGGAACTACCCGGTGCAGCTCCTCCTCGCGCCCATGGTCGGAGCCATCGCCTCCGGCAACGCCGTCGTCGCCAAGCCCAGCGAGCTCGCCCCGGCGACCTCCGCGGCCCTCACCCGGCTGCTTCCCCAGTACCTCGACACCGACGCGGTGGCCGTCGTCGAGGGCGGCATCCCGGAGACCACGGCCCTGCTCGCCGAGCGGTTCGACCACATCTTCTACACCGGCAACGGCACCGTCGGCCGCATCGTGATGACCGCGGCGGCCCGGCACCTCACCCCGGTCACCCTCGAACTGGGCGGAAAGTCACCGGTGTTCGTCGACCGGGACGCGGACCTCGCCGCTGTGGCGGCGCGCCTCGTCCGCGGCAAGTTCCTGAACGCCGGCCAGACATGTGTGGCCCCGGACTATGTGCTGACAGACCCGGAGACCGCCCGCGCGCTCGAACCTGCCCTCGCCGACGCCGTGGAGAAGCTCTACGGGGCCGACCCGGCCGGCTCCGCCGAGTACGGACGCATCATCAACGAACGCCACTTCGACCGGCTGCACGGGCTCCTCTCCTCCGGCCGCGTCGTCACCGGCGGCGTCGGCGACCGTGGCACGAAGTACATCGCGCCGACCGTGCTGGCCGACGTGGACCCGGCCTCACCCGTCATGCAGGAGGAGATCTTCGGGCCGGTCCTGCCGATCGTCGCCGTGCCCGGGCTGGACGAGGCCATCGACTTCATCAACGACCGTGACAAGCCGCTCGCCCTCTACGCCTTCACCGCATCCGAGGCGACCCGCAGCCGGCTGGCCGCCGAAACATCCTCCGGCGGCCTCGGCTTCGGACTGCCGCTCGCCCATCTGACGGTCTCCGACCTGCCGTTCGGCGGTGTCGGCGAGAGCGGTATGGGCAGCTACCACGGCCGCTACTCCATCGAGACGTTCAGCCACCGAAAGGCCGTGCTCGCGAAGCAGTAGCTGCGCGTCCGCGGGGGCGCCGCGGGGCCGCCGGCGCGGAAGAATTCCCGGGCGGCGCCCGCCCGGGACCGATAGCGTCCGCCCATGTCCCGAACATGCGATGCCCCGTCCCCTGTCACCGCCGACGACCTGGACCGCGCGGTGCGGCTCTCGTCCGACCTGCTGCGTACGGCCGCGCCGGACGCCGACTGGGAGGCGAAGGCGGGGACGCTGGAGTGGAGCTGCTGGGAGACCGTCGAGCACCTGGCCGACGACCTGTTCGCCTACGCCGTCCAACTCGGTCCCCGCACACCGCCCTTGGACACCGAGGTGCCGTTCGTCTACGCGAGCCGCAGGCCCGGAGGGCCCGGCAACGTCGTGCATGCGGAGCGGGCTGCCGGGGCGGCGGGACTCGTCCAGGTACTGGAGGCCAGCGGTGCGCTACTCGTCGCCATGGTGCGGACCGTGCCCCCCGGCGTGCGGGCCCACCATGTCTTCGGGGTGTCCGACCCCGAGGGCTTCGCCGCCATGGGCATCGTCGAGACCCTGGTCCACACGCACGACGTGGCGCAGGGTCTCGCACACGACTGGAGTGCGCCCGCCGACCTGTGCGTAAGGGTGCTCGGGCGGCTCTTCCCCGATGTGCCGGGCGGCACGGACCCCTGGCAGACCCTGCTGTGGGCAACGGGACGGGGCGAACTGCCCGGGCGTCCCCGACGCACCGCCTGGCGCTGGTACGGCGAACCCACGTCCTGAGTCATGCTGGGAGGACGAGGGGGGCCGGGCCGTAAGGAGTGCCGTGGACCTTCCGAGCATCCGCGACGAGTTGTACGAACTGCACCCGCAGGACTTCACCGCCGCGCGCAACGAGCGGGTCGCCGCGGCCCGCAGCGCGGGCGACCGGGAGCTGGCCGAGCAGATCAGGGCGCTGCGCCGCCCGACGGTCTCCGCATGGGCCGGCAATCTCCTCGTACGCCGGGAACCGGAACGGATCCAGCCGCTGATCGGCCTCGGCGAAGCGCTTCGAGCCGCCCATCGCGATCTCGACGGGGACCAGTTGCGCGAATTGAGCCGGCAGCAGCATCTTCTGGTGGCGGCGCTCGCCCGGGAGGCCCGGGACCTGGCGGCGGCCGAGGGGCAGCAACTGGGGGAGGCCGCCCTGCGCGAGATCGAGGGCACGCTGCACGCCGTACTCGCGGATCCGGACGCGGCCGCGGAGTGGTCGGCCGGACATCTCGACCGGCCGCTGACGGCGCCGGTCGGTTTCACGGCGGCAGGAGCGGGCCCCGGGGCGGTGCCGCAGCCCTCGGGCACCGGACGGAACGACGGCCGGGGACCCCGGCCGCAGGCGGAGGACGGCACAACCCGGTCGGACCGCGGTGCGGACGGTCGCCGGGCAGCGGACGGTCGCCGGGAACAGGAACGGCTCAGGAAGCTCGAAGAAGCGCGCGGCGAGGCCGACGACGCCGAGCGCCGGGCCCGGGAGCTGGACGAGGAACGCGAGCGCACCGCCGCGGCCGGCGAGAACGCCAAGGCGCAGGAGAGGGCGGCGGTCGAGCACGTCGACACGCTCGCGGACGAACTGAAACAGGCCCGGCTGGACCTGCGTGCCGCCCGCAAGGCGGCCCGCGAGGCCGATGACCGGGCGCGCGAGGCCCGAGCGGAGGCCGAAACGGCACACCGCCGGGCCCGTCAGGCGTCGCAGCGTGCGGAACGCCTGGTGTCGGGCAAGGGATGACCGGGAACTCCCGGTCATCCCCTGCCGCTCATCTCCCCGCGATCGCTCAAGCCTCGCGCCGACGGCTCCACCCGGCGGGCTCTTCGCTCAGCGCGTCGTCCGCGCCAGGCTCGGGGTCGTTGGCCTGCTCCACGCGGGTGTGCTGCTGCTGGGCCCGCAGATACCCCTGCACCTCGTGCTTCATCTCGTCGTCCTTGTGCGGGCTCACCCGGTTGCTGCCACGCTCCATGAAGGGAGCACCTCCTTCGTACGTCTGTGCTTGCCCGACCCGTACCCAACAGGGGCAGACCCACACGAACTCATGGCGAATTCGGTGCACCGATCGCGTGCGCAGGGCCGCCTGATCACGACCCTCGGCGGCCGGCGCGGAACAGCGCCGAGCCCGACAGCAGCACGACGGTCGCCGCCGTCAGGACCGCCGTGGCCTTCGTCCAGGTGATCGAGTCGCCGAGGCTGCTGTTCAGCAGCTCGACCGTCCCCGCGCTCGCGACCGCATGGAGCGCGATGACTCCGACGGCGAGCCCCGCGACGGCTGCCCAGATGATCAGTGTGTCCCGCATCGCGAGCCAGGCGGCGCCCAGGAGGCAGAGCACCGTGACCGCCGCCGAAAGGGTCTCCGCGTAGTCCCCGGAGCGCAGTCCGGCGAGGTGCGTCGGTATATGGATCACACCGCAGGCGAACAGGACGACTGCCGCCGGCCAGCGCAACACCGAGCGCAGGGCGGGGGACACCGTGTGGCTGTGCGGCCCCACCGCCAGCGCGCCGTTCAGTGCCGCTATCGGCCACTTCGCGGCAGTCCTGGCCCCGCGGGCCTCGGACCTGCGCCGAGCGGCTCCGCGGAGGACCGCGGTCCTGCCGCCGGAGCTTTCCGTGTCCGTGTCGTGGTCGGCCGGTGCTGCTGCGTGGAGAGGGTCGGTGGTCATGGGCTGGCTCCGTTCGCGGACTTCCGGTACGCGTCCGCCGTGCGACTCGCACCGCGGAGCGTAGGCACACACTCGGTTACCACTACGGCGCAGTTCGTGGCGTTGCGCCATCCGGGGACGGCCATGCTGGGCCGAAGGAGCGAAAATGGCAGGTCAGAGGCGCAACGCAAAGGGGACAGGGACGCCATGTCCCTGCCCCCTTTCGGCTCAGTCGCCCGCGCTGTGCTGCCGTCCGCCGCCCAGCGCGGCCGGCTCAGCTCCCGCCGCTGCCGTACGGGCGGGTGATGACCTCCATGCCGTGCCCGGCGGGTTCCATGAAGTACATGCCGCGCCCGCCGTCGTTGTGGTTGATCGCGCCCGGCTGCTTACCGTGCGGATCGGCGAAATACGTGACCCCGGCGTCCTTGATGCGCTGGAAGATCCCGTCGAACTCCGCCTCCGAGACCAGGAACGCATAGTGCTGCAGGGGCACTTCGTGATCGACCGTGGCGAAGTCGAGGGTGACGCCGTTGCTCAGGGCGAGGGGGACGAACGGTCCCCATTCCTCCCCGGCCTCGAGACCGAGGACATGGGCCAGGAATTCGGCGGATTCCCGGTTGTTCCGTGCGAGGACGATGGTGTGATTCAGCTCTACCGACACTGTGGATTGCCTCCGTAAGGCAAACTCACGGGCACCTCCATGCCTCACCCGGTCGGTGACCGACACGCGATGCCGTGTTCATGATCCTAGAACCGGCCCTGCGCGTCTGTCACGCCCCTTTCCGGCCTGCAGCCCTTACGGCACGCTCCGTGGCGCGACTCTGCCCGGCCGGGCCCGACGGGCGGCCCCGCCCCCGGTGGAGTTCAATGTAGGCGCGGGACCCGAGTGCCGGCAGGCAACCGAGGACGACGGACCGCCGGATCGCGGGAGCGCCCCCTGGGAGTGATCGACGAGTGAGCACAGGCGACCACGTCCCCGGGTTCCCAGCGGACCGTCAGGAGGACTGCGCGCTGCTCGTGATCGGGCACGACGGTACGGTCCTCGCCTGCACTCCCGCCGCGACCGGCCTGATCGGCACCCCCGCCGAGGCCCTCCACGGCCGCAGCCTCGACGACCTCCTGACCGATCCCGGGGTGTGGTCGCGCCTGCACGACGCGGCACCCGAGGACCGTCGTTCACTGCGTGCGGCTCTGCGGAGCGCCGGAGAGCCCGTGCCCGTACTGCTGGATCTGATGCCCGCCGAGGGCCTGCGGCCGGCCCGGTTCCTGCTGCGGCTCGAGGACGCGCGCGCCGCCGACCGGCGGGAGGAGAACGAGGCGCTCGTACGGGCGCTGTTCTCGCAGACGGGCATCGGGCTCGCCATCCACGACGCCGAACTGCGCCTGATGCGCATCAACCCGCTGCCCGGGGACGTCCGGCCCGGCCCCGGCCGCGCGATCGTCAGCAACGCCATCGGCCGGCGGATCGAGGACCTGCTGGTGCCCGAGGACGCGGCCGTGGTCGCGGCGCAGTTGCGCCGGGTCGCGACAACAGGGGAACCGCTGGTCGACTTCGTCACGTCGGCGAGGCTCGCCACGGCACCCGAGTACGACCGGACCATCTCGCTGTCCGCGTTCCGGATCGCCGGGGAGAGGGGCGCCGTGCGGGGCGTCGCCGTCACGTTCACCGACGTCACCGAACACGAGCGCGCCCGGCGGCGGGCGGCGCTCGTCACCACGGCCGCGTCGGCGCTCGGCCGGTCGCTGGAGGTCGGACCCAACGCGCAGGTCCTCGCCGATCTGCTGGTCCCGGCCTTCGCCGACCTGGCCGCCGTGGACATCACGGAGGCTGTCCTGATCGGCGAGGAGCCCGGCGAGTTCGCGACCGGTGCACCGCTGCGCCGCGTCGCCGCGGTGGCGGACGACGGCGCCTGGCCACCGGAGCTGTACCCGCAGGGATCCGTGATCCGCGTCCGGGGCTACGAGAGCGAACGGCTGCGGATGGGTTCGGCCCTCATCGTGGCCGACCTGGACACGCTGCGGCCCAGGATCGCGGACGACGCCGACCGCGTCCGTCTCGCTCTTGCGGAGCGCGCCGCCTCGTTCATGGTCGTGCCCCTCCAGGCGCGCGGGCACGTTCTCGGCGCGGTCTCGCTGTGGCGGACCGGCGAACACGCTCCCTTCGACATGCAGGACGCCGCCTTCGCCGAGGACATCGGTTCCCGAGCCGCCCTCGCGATCGACAACGCGCGCCGCTACACCCGAGAACGCCGGACGGCCGAGACCCTGCAGCGCAGTCTGCTGCCCCGGCCGGTGCTGAAGGTCACCGCTGCCGAGACCGCGGGCATCCATGTCTCCGGCCGTACGCTCGCGGGCACCGGCGGCAGCTGGTTCGACGTCATCACCCTGTCCTCGGCGCGCGTCGCCTTTGTGGTGGGCACCGTACGGGGACACGGCCTCAACGCGGCGGCAGCCATGGGCAGTCTGCGCACGGCCGTGCGCACGCTCTCGGATCTCGATCCGCCGCCGGACGAACTGCTGACCCACCTCGACGACCTCGTCGTACGCTTCGCGGACGAGGAGCAGGCGGGCCGGTCGGAGGGCACGGTGCGTGGCGCCACCTGCCTCTACGCGGTCTACGACCCGGTCAGCACCCTGTGCCGGATGGCCAGTGCGGGGCACGCGCCCCCCGTGTTGGCCCAGGCGTCCGGCGGTGCGGGCCCGGTAGATCTGCCGCCGGGTCCGGCGCTCGGCCTGGACGGCCCGCCGTTCGATCCGATCGAGGTGGAACTCGCCCCCGGTGACCTCCTGGCGTTCACCGCCGGCTCGCTCTCCGAGGCGCAGGCGGGCGGCGTCGGCGACATCGCCGAACAGTTGCGAAAGGCGGCCGGGCGGTCGGGTGCGGCGCGGCCGGTACCGGAGATCGGGCGGGACCTCCTCGCCCCGTTCCTGGCCGAACCGCCCGACGACGATGCCGCCCTGCTGCTGGCCAGGCTGGCGGCGACCCCCGACGGCGCCGTCGCCGAGTGGGAGTTCCCCGCGGACGGGAAGATCGTGGCGGACGCCCGCGCGCAGGTGACCCGCCGACTCGCCCGATGGGGGCTGGACGACCTCGCGTTCACCACCGAACTGATCGTCAGCGAACTGCTCACCAATGCGATCCGCTACGCGGGCGGCCCGGTGGGGGTACGGCTCATCAGGGACCAGCGGCTGGTGTGCGAGGTGTCCGATCCCAGCCAGACCCAGCCCCATCTGCGCAGGGCACAGGTGACGGACGAGGGGGGTCGGGGACTGTTCCTCATCGCGCAGCTGACACATCGCTGGGGGAGCCGGTACACGGCGTCGGGGAAGACGATCTGGACCGAGCAACTGATGCCGTAGCCTCCCGGCGCCGGCCCGCGCGTCACCGCTCGGCCTGTGCCGGTCGGCCGGGGGTCATGGAGATAGTAGCCATGTACAGTGTCTCGGGTGAACAAGGCATCCGAGGGCCCCACGCCAGGCTTCCTGGTGTGGCGGCTGTCCATGAAGTGGCGCGTCGCCGTCGACAGGGCGCTCGCGCCCCTGGGTCTGACCCATGCCCAGTACTCCCTGATGGGGACCCTGTACGGCCTGGACCGCTCCGGCGTGCGCCCGAGCCAGCGCGAACTGGCCGACCACACCGGCCTCGAGGCGCTCTACGTCTCCAAGCTCGCCCGCACCCTGGAAGCCGACGGCCTGATCGAACGCACCAGGGACACCACCGACAGCCGCGCGGTGCGGCTCGCCCTTTCCGAGCGGGGCCGCGATGTCACGGGACGGGCGGTCGAGGTCGTGCGCCGGCTCATCGACCGGCAGCTCGCGCCGCTGGGCGGACCGGACAGCGACCGGACCGCGGCGTTCGTCCGCGACCTGACGGCCCTGCTGGACGCGCCGCTCGCCCCGTAACCGTTCCGCGCTCATGCGTATCACCGAGCGTCGGGCGGCCGTTGCGGGAGCGGGTGTTGCTGCTCACAGGCGGTGTTCAGGGCGCCGTGGCAGCTCCGGTGATCATCCGGTGCATACGGTCGGCGGTGGCGCGGCCGAATTCGGGGCTGTTGATGTCCGTGTCGAAGTCGAGCACCGGGACACGGCTGCCCCGCAGCCCCTCGCGCAGAGCCGCGAACAGCGCCCCGTCCAGCGCAGGGTCATGGTACGGACCGCCTGGCGCGCCCAGAGTCGACAGGCCACGCAGCGGCACGCACACCTCGGCCGGCCCCTTCGCCGCCCGGAGCTTCGCCGCGACCCGCCGCCCCAGCTCGGCACATTCCTCCGCCGTCGTCCGGACCACCGTGATCGACGGATTGTGCACCTGCACATAACGGGTTCGCACCGCCGCCGGGAGTGTGTCCGGCGGGCCGAACTTCACCATGTCCAGCGCCCCGAGACTCACCACCTGCGGTACACCGTGGCGCCCGGCGGCGGTCAGCCGGTCGGGCCCGGCCGTCAGAATGCCGCCGACCAGATCGTCCGCGAGCTCGCTCAGCGTCAGATCCAGCACTCCCGCGAAGAGTTTCCGGGCGGCCAGTGACTCCAGGGTCCGCCCGCCGGCCCCGCTGACGTGGAAGACCAGTACCTCGTACCCGAGTTCGCCGAGCCGCTCCCGCGCCGCGTCGACACCTACCGTCGTCACCCCCGCCATGCTGGTTGCCACCAGGGGCCGTCCGCCCGCGGCCAGATCGGCGGCGCGCAGCGCCCGGCCCGAGGCCGCGAAGCCCTTCGCCATACCGGCGGCCGCGTCGGCGGCGTTGGCGAGCACAGGCCCGGACACGGCATTGATTCCGGCGATGTCGACGACGCTGTACATCATCGTGATGTCCGAGGAGCCGACGTAGGGCGACACGTCCCCCGCCGCCATGGACGACACCATCAGCTTGGGAACCCCCAGGGGCAGCATGCGCATTGCCCGGGTGGCGATGGACGTGCCCCCGCTGCCGCCTATCGCCAGCACGCCGTGCAGCCGTCCCGCGTCGTGCAGCCGTACGACGATCTCGGCCGCACCTCGCGCCATCGTGGTCACGGCGGCTCCCCGGTCCCCGGCAGCACGCAGCGCGGCTGTGTCGGCGCCTGCCGCCCGGGCCACCTCCTCGCGCGTCACGTCGGCGCCGATGCGCGGTTCGCCGAGCACCCCGGTGTCGACCACCAGCACGTCGACACCGTTGTCCAGCAGCCGCCCGCGCAGCCAGCCGTATTCCACACCCTTGGTGTCCAGCGTCCCGACCAGCACAACTGTCGCCATGGAACGAACTGTTGGGGACAACGGGCGGGCGGACAAGAGCGCAGTCCCGGCGGATCCGGTCAAACATCAGTCCTGCGGGGCCCGGCCGTTACGCCTTCGGCGGGGCGGTGCTGTTGCGGGTCACCAGACTGGTCGCCAGATCCACCCGCGTCGCCGACGGGCGGCGGCCGCTGCCCAGAGCGAGAACCATGCGCGCCGCCGTCTCCGCCATCTCCGTCAGGGGCTGGCGCACCGTCGTCAGCGGCGGGCCCACCCAGCGGGCCAGTGGCAGGTCGTCGAAGCCCACCACGCTCAGGTCCTCGGGGATCCGCAGCCCCGATTCCCGTGCCGCCTCGTAGAGTCCGAGCGCCTGGATGTCGTTGCCGGTGAACACCGCGGTCGGCGGATCCGGGAGCCGCAGCAGCTCCAGTCCCGCCGCGTACCCGGCCTCGTGGTGGAAGTCGCCCTCCCGCACCAGATCGGGATCGGCCGGTACCCCGGCCGCCTCCAGTGCCGAGCGGTAGCCGTCGATCCGCGCCCGGCTGCACATCATCCGCGACGGGCCGCCGATCACAGCGATACGGCGATGGCCGAGCTCCAGCAGATGGCGCGTCGCGGCAAGACCGCCCTGCCAGTTCGTGGCACCGACCGACGGAACGTCGTCGCCAGGATCCCCGGCCGGGTCCACCACCACGAACGGGATGTCCCGGCTCGTCAGCTGGGCGCGCTGTGCCGCGTCGAGGTCCGAGAGCACCAGGATCACTCCGGCAGGCCGGCGCGCCAGCACCCCGTCGACCCAGGTCTGGCCGGGTGTCAGACGGCCCGCGCTCTCCGAGAGCACCAGACTCAGCCCCTCCTCGCGGGCCACGTTCTCCACACCCCGGATGACCTCCATGGCCCAGGAGCTCTCCAGCTCGTGGAAGACGAGGTCGATCATGCGGGACTGCTGCGCGGTACCGCGTCGGCGCCGGTAGCCGTGCAGTCGCAGCAGCTCCTCGACGCGGGTGCGGGTGGCGGCCGCGACATCCGCGCGCCCGTTGAGCACTTTCGAAACTGTCGGAGTGGAAACACCGGCAGCCCGGGCGATCTCGGCCAGTGTCGCGCCGCCCTCGACCGGTTCCTCCGACGACGGATCCTCCGGCCGGGACTCCACGTTTGCGGGTCTCATACGGGGATCCTAGCCCGCCGGCCCTTGAACACAAGGCCGGGATCCCCGTCAGGCAAACGCTGCGCCCAACCCCTTGACGCCCCCGAAACCCCCTCGTACGGTTCCGGCAACATTCGGCAAGCATTTCGAAACTTTCGACAAGGGGTGGCCATGAGGTCGCGCTTTCTCTGCAGAGGTACGCGTACGGCCAGATGGACAGCGGGACTCGCCGCGACGGCGATGGCAGCGGTCCTCGCCGGCTGCGGCTCCGGCAGCGGCACGGGCAGCGGGAGCGGCACCATCACCGCCTACGTCTACGGCGACGACGCGGTGAAGGTGCAGCAGGCCGCCGTCGATACCTTCAACAAGACCTCCGACGTCAAGGTCAAGCTGGTCACGGTGCCCGGCGCCGAGTACGTCAACAAGCTGCGCACCGCCATGGGCTCTCCGAACGCCCCCGACATCTTCTTCAACTGGGGCGGCGGCTCCATCAAGCCCTACGTGGACGCCGGCCAGCTCGTCGATCTCACCGCCACGGTCGACGACGACCCCACGCTCAAGAGCGGCTTCCTGTCCTCCGTCGTCACCGCGGGCAGCCTCGACGGCAAGATCTACGGCGTCCCGATGCGCGGCATGCAGCCGGTGATGCTCTTCTACAACAAGACACTCTTCGCCGAGAACGGCCTGCAGCCGCCGAAGACATGGGACGACCTGCAGAAGGCCGTCACCACCTTCAAGGCCGCGAAGATCACGCCCTTCGCGCTGGGCGCGACCGACGCCTGGACCGAGCTGATGTGGCTCGAATACCTGCTGGACCGCATCGGCGGCCCGGAGGTCTTCCGCAGGATCCAGAACGGCGACACGTCCGCCTGGGGCCATCCCGCCGTCCTCGAGGCCGCCCGGTCCGTGAAGAAGCTCATCGACGACGGTGCCTTCGGCACCAACTTCCACTCGGTCTCCTACTCCAACGGCGGCGCACCCGCGCTCTTCGCCCAGGGCAGGGCCGCCATGCACCTGATGGGCTCCTGGGAGTACTCGACGCAGCTCGGCAAGGCCCCCGGCTTCGCGAAGAAGGACCTCGGCTGGACCGCCTTCCCGACCGTCACCGGCGGCACCGGCGACGCCGCCAACGTGGTGGGCAACCCCACCAACTACTGGTCCGTCAACGCCCGGACGAAGCACAAGGACACAGCCGTCGCGTTCCTGAAGCAGATGGCGTCCAAGGACTACACCCAGGCCCTCGTCGACAACGGCGACATCCCCACGACCTCCAACGCCGGGGAAATGCTGAGCACATCGCCCAACCCGGACTTCGCGACGTTCCAGTACGAGATGGTCCGCAAGGCCCCCAGCTTCACCCTCTCCTGGGACCAGGCGCTCGAAGCCGACCAGGCCCAGCCGATGCTCACCGAGATCAACAAGCTGTTCGCCGGCAAGTCCTCGCCCGAGCAGTTCGTCGCGGCCATGAAGGCGCTCAAGTAACGATGACCACAGTGACCACACCGCTCGACGAGCGGCGGGGGGGGGGGGGGGGGGGGGAGGGGGGAGGGGGGGGGGGGGGTGGGGGGGGGGGGGGGGAGGGGGGGGGGAGGGGTGGCAAATGAACGCAATTACCGGGC
>NZ_JBWKCY010000008.1:0-156135 GCF_056436245.1 Streptomyces sp. NPDC043812 | reverse complement strand
AGGTGGGGGTGGGGGTGTTCCCGCCCCCCCCCCCCCCCCCCCCCCCCCCCCCCCCCCCCCCCCCCCCCCCCCCCCCCCCCCTCCCCCCCCCCCCCCCCCCCCCCCCCCCCCCCCCCCCCCCCCCGCCCCGGCGCGCGGCATCGGGCGACCGCACATCGGCTGGGCACTGCCCGGCGTCCTGTTCTTCGGCCTCTTCGCCATCGTCCCCATGGGCCTGGCCGTCTATCTCTCGTTCTGCTCCTGGGACGGGCTCACCCCGCCCACACCGATCGGCACGGACAACTGGACACGGCTGCTGAACGATGCCGAGTTCGGCCGTGCGGCATGGCTGAGCCTGCTGCTCACCGTGATCAGCTGGGCCTTCCAGACTCCGGTGGCGCTGCTGCTCGGCGTCTGGGCGGCAGGCAGGCAGCTCAACCGCGCGGTCCTCTCCGCCGTGTTCTTCGTCCCGCTGCTGTTGTCCACGACCGCCGTCGCGGTCCTGTTCCACACGCTGCTCGACCCGAACTTCGGTGTCATCAAGGAGATCGGGCCCTGGCTCGGCATCGACCCGAACATCCTCGGCTCGTCCACGGGAGCCCTGCTCACCGTGGCCTTCGTCGGCGGCTGGCAGTTCATCCCCTTCCACACCCTGATCTACCAGGGCGGCGCGCGGCAGATCCCCGAGGTGCTCTACCAGGCCGCGGCCATCGACGGTGCGGGCACCGTGCGGCAGTTCTTCTCCGTGACCCTGCCGCAGCTGCGCAACTCCGTGACCACGTCCTCCGTACTCATGATCGTCGGTTCCCTCACCTACTTCGACACCGTCCTGATCATGACCCAGGGCGGGCCGGGAACGGACACCACGATCGTGCCGTATCTGATGTACCGCACCGGCTTCAAGACGTACGACCTCGGCTACTCCAGCGCCATCGCGACCGCGCTGGTCGTCGTGGCCACCGCGCTGTCCCTGCTGCTGGTGAAGTTCAGCGGCTTCGGGCGGATGCGCTCCACCAGGGAAGGGATGTGACCGATGGCCACGACGATCCGCCCGGTACCGTCCCCGGCCGGCGGCCTGCGCCGCCGTCTCGCAAGAAGCAATCCGCTCGCCGGACTCGGCGCACTCGTGTGGCTCGCCGTCGTGATCGTGCCGCTGTACACGATGGTCTCCTCGTCCCTGACGCGGCAGCAGGACGCCCTCACCGGCAATCCGCTGGCGTTTCCCACGCACCCCACCGCCGACAACTACAACTCCGTGCTGAACAGCGGGTTCCTCACCCTGCTCGGCAACACCGCCATCGTCGCGGTGGGCACGGTCGCCCTCGTGCTCGCCCTGTCCGTCCCCGTCGCCTATGTCGCCGTGCGCACCCTGAGCCGTGCCTCGAACACCACGTTCCGCATCTTCCTGCTCGGCGTCGCGATTCCCGCACAGGCCGTCGTCGTGCCCCTGTACCTGCTCATCGCCGAGATGGGCCTCTACGACAGTCTGCTCGCCGTCGTCCTGCCCACCGCCGCCTTCGCGATGCCCGTCGCCGTCCTGGTGCTCACCTCCACCCTGCGCGACATCTCCGAAGAGCTGTACGAGGCGATGGCCCTGGACGGCGCCACACCCGCGCGGATGCTGTGGCAGCTCGCCGTCCCGCTGGGCCGGGCCGGCATCAGCACCGTCGCGATCTTCTCCGCCCTTCAGGCATGGAACGGCTTCCTGTTCCCCCTGATCCTCACCCAGTCCCCCGAGCAACAGGTGCTGACCCTGGGCCTGTTCGCGTTCATGGGCCAGCACGGACTCAACGTCCCCGCTCTGCTGGCCGCCGTCGCCCTGTCCGTGGTCCCCATCTTCACGGTCTATCTCTTCGCGCGGCGCGCCCTGATCAACGGCCTGATGGGCGTCGGCGGCAAGTAGCCCCCGCAGCCCCGCACCTCGCCACCACCGAGAGGAATCCCCGCCCGATGGCAATCCCGCCTGCCCCGGACACCCTTGAGGCCGCCTCGGCCGCCGCCTTCGCCCCCGAGGCCGACGGCCCCTGGCGCGATCCCTCGCTCACCCCCGAGGAGCGGGTCGCCGACCTGATGGGACGCATGACTCCCTGGGAGAAGACAGCCCAGCTGTACGGGGTGTGGGTGGGCGCCGACGGCGACGGCGACGGTGTGGCGCCCCACCAGAACGACATGGTCGACACCGTCGACTGGGGCACCCTCATCACCCGCGGACTCGGTCAGCTGACCCGGCCGTTCGGCACCGCCCCGGTCGACCCCGCGACCGGAGCCGTGGCCCTGGCGCGCGCACAACTGCAGATCGCCGCCGCCAACCGCTTCGGCATTCCCGCCCTCGCCCACGAGGAGTGCCTCGCCGGCTTCACCGCCTGGGGTGCCACGGCCTACCCCGTACCGCTGGCCTGGGGCGCCGCCTTCGACCCGGAGCTCGTGACCGAGATGGCCGGACGCATCGGCCACGACCTGCGCGCGGTCGGCGTCCACCAGGGTCTGGCCCCCGTCCTCGACGTGGTCAGGGACCTGCGCTGGGGCCGCGTGGAGGAAACCATGGGGGAGGACCCGTACCTCGTCGCCACTCTCGGCACCGCCTATGTGCGCGGACTGCAGTCCGCCGGCATCGTCGCGACCCTCAAACACTTCGCCGGCTACTCGGCTTCCTCCGGAGCACGCAACCTCGCCCCCGTGCGCGCCGGCGCCCGCGAGCTCGCCGACGTGATCCTGCCTCCGTTCGAAATGGCTCTGCGGGACGGCGGCGCGCGTTCCGTGATGCACTCCTACGCCGAGATCGACGGTGTCCCCGCCGCGGCCGACGCGGGCCTTCTCACCGGACTCCTGCGCGACACCTGGGGATTCACCGGCACGGTCGTCGCCGACTACTTCGGCATCGGCTTCCTCGAGACACTGCACAAGGTGGCCGCCGACCGGGCCGACGCCGCGAGGCTCGCCCTCACCGCAGGGGTCGACGTCGAACTGCCCACGGTCCGCTCCTACGGCGACGCCCTGGTCGCAGCCCTGCAGGAGGGGACGGTCCCGGAGGAACTGGTGGACCGCGCGCTGCGCCGCGTCCTGCTCCAGAAATGCGAACTGGGCCTGCTGGACCCCGACTGGTCGCCGTACCCGGCAGCGATCGGGACGGCGGACGCCGGCGAGGTGCGCGGCAGTGTGGATCTCGACCCGACGGTCAACCGCGACACCGCACGACGGCTCGCCGAGCAGTCCTGTGTCCTGCTCGCCAATGCCGCCGGCGTCCTCCCGCTGCGCCCCGACGTCGCCCGCGTCGCCGTCGTCGGCCCCCGCGCCGACGATCCGCTCGCGATGCTCGGCTGCTACTCGTTCCCCAGCCATGTCGGCGTCGGCCACCCCGAGATGCCGCTGGGCATCGACATCCCCACCGTGCTGCAGTCGTTGACGGCCGAGTTCCCCGACGCGGCGGTGCGCCATGCGGACGGCTGCGACGTCGACGGAACAGAGACCTCCCGCATCGCCGACGCCGCCGCAGTGGCCCGCGACGCCGACGTCTGCGTGGCCGTGCTCGGTGACCGCGCCGGGCTGTTCGGCCGCGGCACCTCCGGAGAGGGCTGCGACGCCGCCGACCTCACCCTGCCCGGTGTCCAGGGCGAGCTCCTGGACGCCCTGCTCGCGACCGGGACTCCCGTCGTGGCCGTACTGGTGACGGGGCGTCCCTACGCGCTCGGCCGCTGGGCGGACCGACTGGCCGCCGTCGTCCAGGCGTTCTTCCCCGGGGAGGAAGGCGGCCCGGCACTGGCCGGAGTGCTCTCCGGACGCGTCAACCCGTCCGGCCGGCTCCCCGTCGGCGTACCCCGTGGTCCCGGCGGCCAGCCGTGGACGTATCTGCAGCCCCCGCTCGGCCTTGCGGGCGGGGTGAGCAGCCTCGACCCGACGCCCCTGTACCCCTTCGGGCACGGACTGTCGTACACCACTTTCGCCTGGCAGGGCGGTGCACCCGTCCCGGCGGAGATCGCCACGGACGGCGCCACCGACATCGACGTCGTCGTCCGCAACACCGGCGATCGGGCAGGTGCCGAGGTCGTCCAGTTGTATCTGCACGATCCGGTCGCCCGGACCACCCGCCCCGAGGCACGGCTCATCGGCTACGCGCGGGTGCCCCTGGCGGCCGGCGAGGCGGCCCGGGTGCGGTTCCGCTTCCACGCCGACCTCGCCTCGTTCACGGGCGTCGACGGCGGCAGGATCGTCGAGCCCGGCGACCTCGAACTGCGCTTTACCGCCTCGAGCGCGCCCGAGGACGTCCGGCACACCGTGCGCCTGCGCCTCACCGGCCTGGAACGCGCTGTCGGCCACGAACGGCGCATGGACTGCGAGGCGACGCTGACCCCGGTCACCGACTGATCGGCCCGCACGGTCCGATCCGGACGAGGGGCCCTGACGCACGAGGTCGCGGGAATGGATTGACGCGGCGGCACGCTGAGGTATCCGTACAAGATCGGGGAGAGATGCGATCCTCGGAACGGACGCACTCGAAAGCCGTTCGCTCAAGGAGGCCTGACCCCATGTCAGAGAACAGCGGCTGGGCGAATCCGCTGCGGGACCCGCTCGACCGGCGGCTGCCCCGTATCGCCGGGCCCTCCGGACTCGTGATCTTCGGAGTCACCGGGGACCTGTCCCGCAAGAAGCTGATGCCCGCCGTCTACGACCTCGCCAACCGCGGACTGCTGCCGCCGGGCTTCTCGCTCGTCGGCTTCGCCCGCCGGGACTGGCAGGACCAGGACTTCGCCCAGGAGGTCCACGACGCAGTCCGGGAGCACGCACGCACGCCATTCCGCGAGGAGGTGTGGCATCAGCTGGCCGAGGGGATGCGGTTCGTCCAGGGGGACTTCGACGACGATGCAGCGTTCGAACAGCTGCGGATCACGGTCGAGGAGCTGGACAAGGCGCAGGGGACCGGCGGCAACTTCGCCTTCTATCTGTCCGTGCCGCCGAAGTTCTTCCCCAAGGTCGTGCAGCAGCTCAAGGACCACGGACTGTCGGGCGCACCCGGCGGTTCCTGGCGCCGCGCGGTCATCGAGAAGCCGTTCGGCCACGATCTGACCAGCGCCCGCGAGCTCAACGTGATCGTGCACGACGTGTTCTCCCCGGACGAGGTCTTCCGGATCGACCACTACCTGGGCAAGGAGACCGTCCAGAACATCCTGGCGCTGCGGTTCGCCAACACGCTCTTCGAGCCGATCTGGAACCGGTCGTACGTCGACCACGTGCAGATCACGATGGCCGAGGACATCGGCATCGGCGGCCGCGCCGGCTACTACGACGGCATCGGCGCCGCCCGTGACGTCATCCAGAACCATCTCCTCCAGCTGCTCGCGCTGACCGCGATGGAGGAGCCCGCGGCCTTCGATGCCGCGTCGCTCGTCACCGAGAAGCTGAAGGTCTTCAAGGCCGTCAAGGTTCCTGACGACCTGGCACGCCACACCGTGCGCGGTCAGTACGCGACGGGCTGGCAGGGCGGTGAGAAGGCGGTCGGCTATCTCCAGGAGGACGGCATCGCGCCGAAGTCGACGACCGACACCTTCGCGGCGATCAGGCTGGAGATCGACAACCGCCGCTGGGCGGGTGTCCCCTTCTATCTGCGCACCGGAAAGCGCCTGGGCCGCCGCGTCACCGAGATCGCGGTCGTCTTCCAGCGCGCCCCGCACTCGCCGTTCGACTCGACGGCCACCGAGGAACTGGGGCAGAACGCCCTGGTCATCCGTGTCCAGCCGGACGAGGGCGTCACCATGCGCTTCGGCTCCAAGGTCCCCGGCACCTCGATGGAGCTGCGGGACGTGACGATGGACTTCGCGTACGGCGAATCGTTCACCGAGTCCAGCCCGGAGGCGTACGAGCGGCTCATCCTCGATGTGCTGCTCGGCGATGCCAACCTCTTCCCGCGCCCGGAAGAGGTGGAGGAGTCCTGGAAGATCCTCGACCCGATCGAGGACCACTGGGCCCGACACGGCACCCCGGCCCAGTACACGTCGGGCACCTGGGGCCCGCCGGAAGCGGACGAGATGCTCGCACGAGACGGACGGAGCTGGCGCAGGCCATGAAGATCGACCTTACGGACACCACGGCCGGCAAGATCAACAAAGCGTTGATCGAGGGCCGCCGTGCCATCGGCACACAGGCGGTCGGCATGGTGCTCACCCTCGTCATCGTCACCGACGAGGAGAACGCCTACGACGCCATCAAGGCGGCGGGCGACGCCTCGCGGGAGCACCCCTCCCGCACGCTTGTCGTCATCAAGCGCCATGCACGCTCGCCGCGCGACCGCAACGACGCGCGCCTCGACGCCGAGGTGCGCGTGGGCTCCGACGCGGGCGCGGGGGAGACCGTTCTGCTGCGGCTGCACGGTGAACTCGCCGACCGAGCGGACTCGGTGGTCCTCCCTCTGCTGCTGCCCGACGCCCCTGTCGTCGTCTGGTGGCCGGTCGACGCCCCGCCGGTCCCCGCCAAGGATCCGCTCGGCGCCCTCGCCCAGCGCCGCATCACCGACGCCTACGCGGTCGAGGAGCCGCTGCGTGAACTGGCCGCCCGCGCCGCCGGGTACGAGCCCGGTGACACCGACCTCGCCTGGACACGGCTCACCCCCTGGCGCTCCATGCTCGCCGCCGCCCTCGACCAGGCGCGCGCCGAGGTCATCTCCGCCGTGGTGGAGAGCGAGGCGGAGAACCCCAGCGCCGAACTGCTGGCCCGTTGGTTCGCCGCCCGGCTCCAGGTGCCCGTCGAACAGGTCGTCACCGCGGGCCCCGTCGTCACCGCCGTGCGGCTGCGGACCGCCGACGGGGAGATCCATATCGACCGTCCGGAAGGGCCGGTCGCCCGGCTCGCGATCCCGGGACAGCCGAATCGCGTCCTCGCCCTGAAGGTGCGCACGACGGCGGAACTGATCGCGGAGGAACTGCGCAGGCTCGATCCGGACGAGGCCTATGCGGCGGCACTGCACGCCGAAATCACCGTGCCCGTCCCCGAATCCGCGGAGGCGAATACGCTCCGCAATTGACCGGTGACGCAGAACGACATTCAGGGGTGCGGCGCGAACGCCGCACCCCTGAATGTGTGAAGGCCCTGTGAGGCCCGGTCGAACAACCGTCTCCTTCCGTGAATCTGCACAGCGAATGCTCAGGCGGCACATCGTCTCCCCATCGGTAACTCGGCTCTGACCTGCAGATATCTGACTCTGTGCAGGAATGTCCCGTTCGGCGGTCCCGCGCCGGGGTGCGGCAGGGCTGCCGTGTTGGGTGATCCCGTGAAGGAGATGGCACCGATTCATGTAGGCGCGTGCACGTCGCGGTAATACGTGGCGCGTTCGGGGCCCGAACGGCCCTTCTGTCCGCCTCCGGCGATTGGCTGCTCAACGCGCTTACGTGCTTTGATCCTTCGCACCGCGGGATTTGATTTGGTTCTCGGATCCGAGAATCTCCCCACGCCCGCCGAGCGGTCGGCAACTCTTTATGTGCGGCCGGGCGCTGACATTTCGAAATACCCATCCCGAAGGGAAGCTTCTTATGAACTTCGTCCCCACCCAGGAGATCTCCGACAGCGAGCTGGACAACGTGGCCGGCGGCCTGCACAGCGCCGTGGTCGGCAACGCCACCGCCGCTCTTGACACGATCGCCCCGGTCTCGGCCACCGTTGCCACCGCGACCGGTCTGGTCGAGGGCGCCACCGGCATCAACACCGCCGCCATCACCGGCCCGGTCACCGGTCTCGTCGCCGGTCTGTAAGACCTCCGCGGCTCGCCGGCCCGCTCTGCCGGCATGCCGAGCCGTGTGCCCCGGACCAATCCAGGTCCCGGGGCGCACGGCCGCGCGTGGTTTCACCGCCGCTTCGTGCGGCTCGATGCAGTTCCAGGGACCGCAGTCCCCAGGCAGTTGAGGGAAGAGTGTCGTGCAGTTCCGCCAACAGGCCCTTTCCAAGCTGCAGTCACCGGAGGAGATCGACCTCCCGGTGCGGTTCGCCCGGCCGCAGGGCCTTCTCGTCCTGACCGTCACCGTCGTCGTGATGATCGCCGCCGCGGTCTGGTCCGTGACCGGCACCGTGACGTCCACGGTCTCCGCACCCGGCATCCTCACCCACGCACAGGGCAGCTACGTCCTGCAGAGTCCCGTCTCGGGCCAGGTCACCGATGTGCTGGCCGAGGAGGGGGAACGCGTCGAGGCCGACGCGCCCCTGCTCAAGGTGCGCACCGCCCAGGGCGACACCGTCGTGCGCACCATCGCCGCCGGCCGGCTCACGGCGCTCGTCGCCGCCATCGGATCCGTCGTCACCACCGGCAGTGACGTGGCCGCCGTG
The DNA here is from genome assembly GCF_056436245.1 of Streptomyces sp. NPDC043812. Classification (NCBI taxonomy): domain Bacteria; kingdom Bacillati; phylum Actinomycetota; class Actinomycetes; order Kitasatosporales; family Streptomycetaceae; genus Streptomyces; species Streptomyces sp. NPDC043812. Next base: position 147,852 of record NZ_JBWKCY010000008.1, on the reverse strand, counting down.
GAACGTGTCGACAAGGCCCGCGACCCCCTGATGGCCATGTTGTACGTGCCCGCCGAGAGCGGGTCGAGCGTGACCGTCGGCGCCCGCGTCGACCTCGGCGTCCAGTCGGTGGCCACCCAGAAGTACGGCGTGCTGCGCGGCCGCGTGAAGTCCGTGGGCCGCACCGCCCAGACCCGCCAGCGCATCACTGCCTTCCTCGGCAGCAGCCAGCTCGGCGAACAGTTCTCGAAGGACGGCCAGCCCGTGTCCGTACTCGTGGAACTGCAGCGGGCGAGCGGCACCGAGTCGGGCTACGACTGGTCCACCTCCGACGGGCCGCCGTACGCGCTCGAATCCATGACGCTCGCGGAGGGTTCCGTCCACCTTGCCGCCCAGCATCCGATCGATTGGCTGCTGCCGTGACCACGCACCGCGAATCCGCCGTCCCTACCCAGCGGCAACTGCCGCCCGCCGGCCGTCGCAGGCACCGTCCCGAACCGGCCCCGAGCGGCCGTCGCGGATCCCGTCGCGCCGGGCCCGGCCAGAACCGCAAGCAGCGCCCGGCACGCAGGGTCAGGGCCGTACGCACCCCGACCGTGCTCCAGATGGAGGCTGTGGAGTGCGGCGCCGCCGCCCTGGCCATGGTGCTCGCCCACCACGGCCGCCACGTCCCCCTCGAAGAGCTCCGCATCGCCTGCGGCGTGTCCCGTGACGGATCGCGTGCCAGCAACATCCTCAAGGCTGCCCGCAGTTACGGCCTCACCGCCAAGGGCATGCAGATGGAGGCGACCGCCCTCGCCGAGGTCCAGGGGCCCGCCATCCTGTTCTGGGAGTTCAACCACTACGTCGTCTACGACGGCATGGGCCGCCGCCTCGGCCGCCGCGGCGTCCACATCAACGACCCCGACAAGGGACGCCGCTTCGTCTCCACGGAGGACTTCGACACCAGCTTCACCGGCGTCGCGCTCGTCTTCGAGCCGGGCCCGGACTTCCGTACGGGAGGCCGCAAACCGGGCATCATGCGGGCCGTGCCGGCACGCCTGCGCGGCACCACCGGAACGCTGCTGGCCGCGCTCCTCGCCAGCCTGCTGCTCGTCGCCGTCGGCGCGGCCGTCCCCGCGCTCAGCCGCACCTACATCGACATGTTCCTGATCGGCGGCCAGACCTCACTGCTGGGCCCCCTGTTCGCCTCGCTCGCGACGATGGTCGTGCTCACCGCCGTGCTGACCGGACTGCAGCAGTCGAACCTGCTGCGCGGCCGCATCATCTCCTCCACCCTCGGCAGCGCCCGGTTCCTGCGCCATCTGCTGCGGCTGCCGGTCACGTTCTTCGCCCAGCGCAGCCCCGCAGACCTGGTCCAGCGGCTGCAGTCCAACGACGCGGTGGCCGAGACCCTGGCCCGCGACCTCGCCGCGGCCGCCGTCGACGGCGTCGTCGTCGTGCTCTACGCCGTGCTGCTGTGGACGTACGACCCCCAACTGACCGTCGTCGGTGTGCTGATCGCGCTCCTGAACGTGGTGGCCATGCGGATCGTGATACGGCTGCGGGCCACCCACACCCAGAAACTGCGCGCCGACAGCGCACGGCTCACCAACACCTCCTACACCGGCCTCCAGCTGATCGAGACCATGAAGGCGACCGGCGGCGAGGACGGATTCTTCCGCCGCTGGGCGGGGCAGCACGCCACCACCCTCGAAGTGCAGCAGCGGCTCGGGGTGCCCAGCGCGGTCCTCGCCGTCGTCGCCCCGACCCTCGCCACCCTCAACAGCGCGGTCATCCTCTGGATCGGTGGACTGCGGGCCGTCGAGGGCCACATCTCGATCGGCCTCCTCGTCGCCTTCCAGGCACTCGTGGCACGATTCACCGCGCCCATCACCCGGCTCAACGGCGTGGCCGGGCGCATCCAGGACTTCGCCGCCGACGTCACCCGGCTCAAGGACGTCGAGAACTTCCCCGTCGACGCGCTCTACTCCCGCGACGAACCCGACCCGAGCACCCGCAGGCTCAAGGGCCATGTGACGTTGGAGAACATCACCTTCGGTTACAGCCCGCTCGACAAACCCCTCCTCGAAGGCTTCTCCCTGGCCGTCGGCCCCGGCCGGCAGGTGGCCCTCGTCGGTGGCTCGGGCAGCGGGAAGTCGACCGTCTCGCGGCTCATCTCCGGCCTGTACACCCCGTGGGAGGGGACGATCCGGATCGACGGGGAGCGTCTGGAGGACATCTCCCGCAGCGCGGTGGCCGCCTCCGTCTCCTTCGTCGACCAGGACATCTTCCTCTTCGAGGGCACCGTGCGGGACAACGTCGCCCTGTGGGACCCCTCCCTCACCGACGAGGCCGTTGTCGCCGCGCTCCAGGACGCCGCGCTCCACGACGTCGTCATGCGCAGGCCCGAGGGCATCCACAGCCGCGTCGAACAGGACGGGCGCAACTTCTCCGGCGGACAGCGCCAGCGCCTGGAGATCGCCCGTGCGCTGGTGCGCAGGCCCAGCATCCTCGTGCTGGACGAGGTCACCAGCGCCCTCGACGCCGAGACCGAGCGCATCATCATCGACAACATCCGCAGGCGCGGCTGCGCCTGCGTCGTGATCGCCCACCGGCTGAGCACCGTACGCGACAGCGACGAGATCGTGGTCCTCGACCACGGTGCGGTCGTCGAACGCGGCCGGCACGAGGAACTCGTCGCCGCCCGCGGAGCCTACGCCGAGCTGGTCAAGGAGCACTGACGTGTCATCCGTACACCCGGCCGCGAGCCAGGACACGACTCCCACGGAACAGCCGGCGCCCACCGACGCGGTCGCCTACGCCTTCGGTGGGCTCGGCGCAGCGGTCGACGGCACCGGGCTTCGCAGCCTCCACCTCGAAGGCCCGCAGGTGCTGTGGCTCGTGGTCGGCGGCAGCCTCGACCTCTTCGCGGTGGACGCCGCCGAGCAGGGCCACTGGCACTTCCTCGGCCGGCTCGACCCCGGCACCCTGCTGCTCGGCCCGGTGGAGGGCCCGCGCCACACGCTGGTCGGCCGCCCCTCGCAGGAGTGCCTGCTGCGCCGCATCCCGCTGCGCGAGCTCCACCAGGACCCGTACGCGCACGACCCGTACGGCCAGGCCGGCTATGGCCAGCAGCACTACGGCACCCAGGACCCGTACGCGCAGAGCCCGTACGGCAACGGGGCCTGGAGCCAGTTGGAGCACGCCTTCGCGCTCGGCGTCGGGCGCAGCCTCTCCGTCCTGTTCTCGGCCCCGCTGGAGGACCGGCCGGCCGCCGACGCGGGCATGGCCGACGACGACGTCCTGTGGATGCCCGTCGACCCCGGCAGCGTCCGGTACGGGGCCGCCTACAGCGCGGACGCCGCGGGCGATCTGCTCGTCGACGGCGCGATGTGGCAGCGCATGGTCAACCAGCAGTACCGACTGCTGTCCGCCGTCGACCAGTGGATCGAACAGCTGGAACGTGCCCACGAGGACCGTACGGCCGCCGGTATCAAGGCCGGTGAGGACGTCCGTGCACGCGCCGACGAGGCACTGCTGGCCTCCATCGGCAAGCGGGACCGCGCCCGCGGCGGGACATCGCGGGCGGACAGCGACGACGCGGTGTTCGCCGTGTGTCACGAGGTCGCCCGGGCAGCCGGCATCACCCTGACCGAACCTCCGAGGAGCGGACCCCGCGACGAACGCGTCACCCCGGTGGAGCGCATCGCGATCGCCTCGCGCATCCGCACCCGCCCCGTACGCCTCATGGGCAGCTGGTGGCGCACGTACAGCGGTGACCTGGTGGGCCATCGGGCGGCGTCGGGCGCCCCTGTCGCCCTGCTGTGGCGTCGGGGCCGGTACGAGGCGGTCAACCCGCTCACCGGCTCGCGCGCCCGTATCGGCAAGGACAACGCTGACGAGTTCGAGCCGCGGGCCGTCATGTTCTACCGGCCTCTGCCCGAACGGCCCGCGAGCCTGAGGCGGCTGGTGCGGTTCAGTCTGCGCGGCACCCGAATGGACCTGCGGAACCTGATGCTCGGCGGACTGGTCACCGTCGGGCTGGGAGCGCTCGTACCGATCGCGACCGGCAAGGTGCTCGGCGTGTACGTGCCGAACGCCGAGACGAACCTCATCGTCCAGTTCGCCCTCGCCGTCATGATCGCCGGGGTGGTCTCCGCCGCGTTCATGCTGCTGCAGAACCTCACCATCCTGCGGATGGAGGGGCGTATCGAGAGCGCGCTTCAACCGGCCGTCTGGGACAGGCTGCTGCGACTGCCCACCCGGTTCTTCGCCGAACGCTCCACGGGTGAGCTGGCCAGTGCGGCCATGGGCATCAGCTCCATCCGCCGCGTCCTGTCCGGCATCGGCCCGGTCGCGGTGCAGTCGACCACCGTCGGGCTGATGAACATGGCCCTGCTCCTCTGGTACAGCGTGCCGCTGGCTCTCGCGGCCATGGGCATGCTGCTGCTGATCGCCGTCGTGTTCCTGACGATGGGACTGCTGCAGGTGCGCTGGCAGCGGCAACTCGTCGAACTGAGCAACAAGCTCAACAACCAGGCGTTCCAGACCCTGCGCGGACTGCCCAAACTGCGGGTCGCCGCGGCGGAGAGCTTCGCGTACGCCGCCTGGGCGCGGGAGTTCGCCCGGACGCGCGAACTCCAGCAGCGCGCGGGCCGGATCAAGAACATGACCACCGTGCTCGACGCGGTCTACCTGCCGTTGTGCTCGCTCGTGATGTTCATGCTGCTCGCGGGCCCGGCGCGGGGCTCCATGTCGGCGGGCGACTTCCTGACCTTCAATGCCGCCGTGACCATGCTGCTGACGTCGGTCACCCAGCTCACCGGCGTCCTGGTGTCGGCCGTCGCCGTGCTGCCCATGTTCGAGCAGGTGCGGCCCATCCTCGACGAAGCACCGGAGGTACGCGGGGGAAGTGCTCAGCCCGGCACGCTCTCCGGAGCGATCGAGGCGCGGAAGCTGTCGTTCGCCTACGGCGCCGACGGACCCGCCGTACTCGACGACGTCTCGCTGCAGGTGCGGCCGGGGGAGTTCGTCGCCATCGTCGGTCCCAGCGGCTGCGGGAAGTCGACCCTGCTGCGGCTCCTGATCGGCTTCGACCGCCCGGACACGGGCGCCGTGCTCTACGACGGCCAGGACCTGTCGGCCCTCGACCGGGCGGCGGTGCGCCGCCAGTGCGGTGTCGTCCTGCAGAACGCACAGCCGCTGACCGGCTCGATCCTGGAGTGCATCTGCGGTGCAGAGACCTTCACGGAGGAAGAGGTCTGGGCGGCCGCCGAGATGGCGGGACTGGCCGAGGACATCAAGCGGATGCCGATGGGGATGCACACCATGATCGCGAACGGCGGGGCGATCTCCGGCGGTCAGCGCCAGCGGCTGATGATCGCGCAGGCCCTGGTCCGCAGGCCGCGGATTCTCTTCCTGGACGAGGCCACCAGCGCACTGGACAACGAGACCCAACGGACGGTGATCGACTCCACCCGGAAGCTGAGCGCCACCCGTGTGGTGATCGCCCACCGGCTCACCACCGTCATGGACGCCGACCGCGTGCTCGTCATGTCCGAGGGCCGGATCGTCGAGGAGGGCCGCCCCGCCGACCTGCTGGCCGAGCCGGGCGGGCGGCTGTACGAACTGGTGCGGCGGCAGCTGGCCTGACGTGCGTGGGGGAGAGGCGCCCGGACAGGCCCTAGGAGACGCGCTGCGCCGGAGAGCGCCTGCGGGGCGGCGCGCTGCCCGCGCCGTCGGAGAGCAGCGCCTCGTTGACGAGGCGGACTCCGCGCGCCAGGCGGTTGAGCTGCTCCAGCTCCACCGCGTACATCCGGATGGTGTTCTCGATGACCGTCTCCGCCACGCCCAGCGTGGGAAGCTCCGCTCGGGAGGTCTGCAGCGCCACGCGCACGGCCCGGATCTCGTGCTGGATCTGCAGCTGCGCATGGCGCGCGAGCAGCACGGGGTGGCGGGTGAACGCCGAGTATCCGGCGTAACGGGCCGGGAGCAGATCCCGGAGCCATCGGGCGGCGGTCCGGTCCCAGTCGCGCGTTCCGGGAGTCTTGACCTGGCAGGGCCAGTCAGGCCCGTGCGCGGTGAGGGTCTGGGACATGGTGGTCGCTTCCGGACGGTGCCGATGGGCTCTGATCGAGAGACTGATGGCGGTCCCGGCCCAGGGGTTGACCGGGACCGCCGAGGGCATCCGCGGTACGGCGGGTGCCCGGGTTGAACACCCGAGGCCGGCGCGAGGAGGGAGCGCCGTCTGCTGGATGTTCCGTCTTTGAGGGCATGGGTCGTGCCACTCGCGGCAGCCGTGGACCGTCTGCCACGAGCAGTAAATATATATACCGTCGAGTAAGCAAGGGTATGAAAAATTACATGCACAGTGACGCGGTGAATATGTCCGGGAAACATGCGTGTCACACAGGAAAGTCATGCCGCATACGGCGCCGGGCCTCCGGTCTGTGACCGGTCAGTCCTCGATGAAGAAGTCGTGCTGGTCGGCGACCTGCTCGTACCCCTCGAGCCGCGCCTGGGTCCGCTCCGGATCCGCGTCGGCCATCGCCTGCAGCACCGCGGCCGACAGGACCCCCGGCGCCGCGTACGAATCGAATACGAGACGCGACCCGGTGCCCGCCGTCAGCGTCACATCGGCCTCGTCGACGAGCGGCCCCAGCGTCTGGTCCGTGATCAGGGCGACGTGCAGCCCCGTGCTCCGTGCGGCGCGCAGCGTCGCGAGCGTCTCGTTGGCGTGCCTGGGCATCGCGAACGCCAGCACCCACGTGCCGCCCGCCTCCCGCGACTGGAGCAGCGCGTCGTAGGCGACACTGCCGCCGCGGGTCACGATCCGCACATCGGGGTGGATGCGGCGGGCGGCATACGCGAAGTACTCCGCCAGTGACACCGAGATCCGCAGTCCGAGCACGGTCAGCGGCATCGACCGGGCCAGTTCACGCCCGAGGTCCAGCACCTGGTCGGTGTCGGCGAACACCCGGCGCAGGCTCTCCAGGTTCTCGATCTCGGCGTCGACCGCCGCCTGCAGCTCGTTGCGACGGATCTGCTCCCGCGTCTCCTGTGCCCCGGCGACAGCGCTGAGCGCGATCGGCTGCAGGGCCTCCCGCAGCGCGGGGAAGCCGCTGTAGCCGAGCGAGGTGGCGAACCGGGTCACCGACGGCTGGCTGACCCCGACCCGCTCCGCCAGATCCGTGATCGACAGGAAGGCGGCCTCGGTCAGGTGATCGATCATGTACTGCGCGATACGGCGCTGGCCGGGGGACAGCCGGTGGCTGCCGAAAAGGGCCCGGACGCGGTCGGCGGGGGCGGCCTCGGACACCGGTGACTGACGGCCCGGGGTGATCGCGGCCGCCTGCGCACGTGCCTGCTGCCCTGATGGCACCGTGTGCCTCCTTGTCGTCCGGATCGGGCTCAAATCTAGCTCAAGTGCACGGACTGCCCCTCGGGCCGGACGCCGCCGGCCCTCCGCGAGCGGCGAGCCGCCCCGCCGCACCACGGGCGACACGTGCGGCGCCCCCGGTGCCGCCCGCCGCGTCCACGGAGATGCGGAGCACCGGCGCCGGGGAGCATCCTGGCAAGATGAGCTGGTACGGCGCGGGCGGGCGCCCCGAGCACGTCGCGCAGCGGGCGGGGCCAGGGGGCTCGGACGGCGACCACACCGGGCCGGACGAGTTGGTCATGATGCTCGCCCAGGCCGAGGTGAGCGCCATCGAGTCCGTCGGCGGATTCGCCGGCGGGCTCTACATGCGTTCCGCGTCGCCCGAACTGCTCCGGCTCGCCGTGCTCGCAGGTCTGCCCGCCAACCTCTTCCGCCACTGGCGTGACATGCACGTCAATCGTCCCTTCCCGCATTCGGACGCCTACCGCTCGGGCCGGCCCATCCACCTCGCCGACGCGGAAGAAGCCATGCGCCGCTACCCGCAGCTGATGGCGGGCCTCCCGTTCCCCTTCGGGTCGTTGTACGAGCCGATCGTCCACGGCCGTGAAACGTTCGGCGTACTGGCGGTCCTGCGCCCCGCCACCCCCGGCCGTTCCGTCGACGCGGCCGACCGGCGCCGGATCAGCGAGGTGGCGACCCAGCTCGGCGCCGCGCTCGGCGCCATGTCGACGAGCGGCCCGCGCATCGAATGGGACGACGAACCGCTCGCCGTCACCCTGCCCGACCTCACCGCACCCCCCATCCGGATCGGCGCCTTCGACTGGAGCCTCGAAGCGGGCATCGTCTCCGGTGACGACGGCTGGTGCGCCATCATGGGCGTCGCCCCCGAGGACCTGCCACTCACCGTCGAAGCGGTGGCCGCACGCATCGAGCCGCAGGACGCCTACGGTCTGTGGGCGGTCGCCCGGCAGGCGGCCGCGTCCGACCGTCCCGTGACCCGCAGGATGCGGCTTCAGAGTGCCGACGGGCGCGCCCATCTGCTCGAACTGTCCGGCCGGCGAAGACGCGCCTCCGACAAGTCGTCCGGCACGCAGCTCACCGGTTTCCTCGTCGACCTCGGCGCGGGCCCGGTCGTCGCCGAAGCCGCGGACCGGCTCCCGCACGGTGTCTGCAGCGTCGACCGGCTCGGGCGCATCTCGTATGTGAACCAGCACGCCGAGACCCTGCTCGGCCAGCAGCGCGCCGACCTCATCGGCCGGGTCCTGTGGGAGACGGTGCCCTGGCTCGGCCAGTCCGCCTACGAGGACCACTACCGGGCCGCCCTGCTCTCCAGCGACCCCGTGCACTTCCTCGCACGCCGGGACGAGGAATGGGTGTCGATCACCCTGTTCACCGGCCTCGACGGCCTGACCGTCACCCTCAGCCCCGGCGAGAGCCCCGCCTACACCCCGGGATCCGTCGTCGCGCCCGGCACCGGACTCGGCTCACCGGCCGACCGGGCCGTGGCGCTCTACCGGCCGGTCGCCCTTGCCATCGCGCTGACCGAGGCCGTGACCGCCCGCCAGGTGTCCGCCGTCGTCACCGAGGAACTGCTGCCCGCCTTCGGCGGCCGTCAGCTCGCCATCTATCTGCTCAGCAACCAGCATCTGTACCTCGCCTGGGAAACCGGCTTCCCCCGCGGCTTCCTGAACCGGTTCGACGGCGTCGGTCTGGACGCCAAGCTGCCGGGCGTCGAGACGCTCACCGCCGGCCGCCCCCTCTTCTTCGAGTCCATGCAGCATCTCTCCGACGCCTACCCGGGCATCCCGCTGGACGCCCATGTCGGCGCCCGTGCCTTCCTGCCCCTCATCGCGTCCGGCCGGCCGGTCGGGTCCTGCATTCTCGGCTTCGACCAGCCGCGCGGCTTCAGTCCCGAGGAACGCACCGTGCTCACCGCGCTCGCCGGACTCATCGCCCAGGCGCTGCAGCGCGCCCGCCGCTACGACTCCGAGGCAGCACTCGCCCGCGGCCTGCAGGACGGGCTGCTCCCGCACCGGCTGCCCGTCGTCGATCAGCTCGAGACCGTCGGCCGCTACCTCCCCGGCACCCAGGGGATGGAGGTCGGCGGGGACTGGTACGACGTCGTCGACACCGGGCGGGGACTGGCGATCGTCATCGGCGACGTCCAGGGCCACGGCGTGTCCGCCGCCGCGACCATGGGCCAACTCCGCAGCGCCGTAAGGGCGCTGGCCATGAGCGGCCACACCCCCGAGGAGGTGATGAGCGGCACCAACCGGCTGCTCATCGACCTCGACCCCGGCCAGTTCGCCAGCTGCTGCTACATCCTGCTCGACCCCGCCACGGGCAGCGCGCAGGCGGTGCGCGCAGGACACCTCCAGCCGCTGCTGCGCCACCCCGACGGCCGCACGGACATCCTCGACCTGCCCGGCGGAGTCGTCCTCGGTGTCGCCGCGGACGCCGCGTACCCCGTCACCGAACTGACCCTCGAACCCGGCGCGGTGCTCGCCCTGTTCACCGACGGCCTCGTCGAGCGGTCCGGGATCGACATCGACGTGGGAATCGAGGAGCTGCGCCGCGCGTTCGCCGACGTGGGCGGGGCCGCGCTCGCCGACACCGCGGACCGGCTCATCAACGAGGCGCGACACAGCGCCGAACGACCCGACGACATCGCCCTCCTGCTCGCCGCCCGCTGGTCCGACGTGCCGGCCGCACCGTGAGCGCGCACGACCCCGACAGCGCCCGCTTCCCCGAACTCACCGCGCCCGGCTGCCGCGACCTCGCCCTGCTGGACGAGCAGGTGAGCCGCTGCCGGGCCTGCCCGAGGCTCGTGGCATGGCGGGAGAGCGTCGCCGGCACGCGCCGTGCCGCCTTCCAGGACTGGCAGTACTGGGGCCGGCCCGTCCCGGGCTTCGGCCCCGCGGACGCCAAGCTCGCCGTCGTCGGACTCGCCCCCGCCGCACACGGCGGCAACCGCACCGGGCGGATGTTCACCGGGGACGACTCCGGGGACGCACTGTTCGCCGCGCTGCACACCGCCGGTCTCGCGTCCCAGCCGGCCTCCACGCACCGCGGCGACGGCCTCGTGCTGCACGGAGTGCGCGTCACCGCGCCCGTCCACTGCGCCCCGCCGCAGAACAGACCCACGCCCGGGGAAAGGGACACCTGCCGGCCCTGGCTCGCAGCCGAACTCGCGCTGCTGACCCGGCTCCGCGCCGTCGTCGTCCTCGGTGTCTTCGGCTGGCAGGCGCTGCTGCCCGTCCTCGCGGCCGCCGGATACGAACTGCCGCGCCCGCGGCCCGTGTTCGGGCACGGAGTCCACATCACCCTGCGCACCGGGGCGGGCCGGGAACTCGACGTTCTGGGCTGTTACCACCCCAGCAGGCGCAACATGTTCACCGGGCGGGTCACGCTCCCGATGCTCGTCGAGGTGTTCCGCCGCGCCGGGGCTCTCACCGGTACGTCGGATCCGGGGGAGCCGCCCGGTGCAGATGGGCCAGCACCGCGTCCGGAGTGAGGGGCAGCTCCCGCAGGCGCACACCCAGCGCGTGGTGGACGGCGTTGCCGATGGCCGCCGCCGTCCCGACGATGCCGATCTCACCGATGCCCTTGCTCGCCGTGGGACCGAGATGCGGGTCGTCCTCGTCGATCCAGTGCGCCTCGACCGCGGGCACGTCGGCGCAGACCGGCACATGGTACGAGGCCAGATCGCACGCGGCGAAGTCCCCGAAACGGGGGTCGAGCGTGCTGCCCTCGGTCAGCGCCATGCCCAGACCCATCGTCATGCCGCCGATCAACTGCGACCGTGCGGTACGGGGGTTGAGGATGCGGCCCGCCGCGTACACACCGAGCAGCCGCCGCAGCCGGACCTCTCCGGTCACCGTGTCGACCTGCACTTCGGCGAACACCGCTCCGAACGCGTGCCGCGCGTACGCGGACGTGGCACCTGCCTCCGCCTTGGTGTCGGCCGACGCCGTCAGCCCTTCGTCCGGGATCCCGCCACGCAGCCCTGCCAGTTGCCCGGCGAGGTCCGAGGCGGCCTTGTGTACCGCCCATCCCCACGAGGCGGTACCCGCCGAGCCACCCGCAAGGAGGGCGGCGGGCAGATCACTGCTGCCGATGTCGATCCGTACCGCGTCCGTCGGGGCGCCGAGCACGTCGGCCGCGATCTGGGCGAGGACGGTCCGCGCACCGGTGCCGATGTCGGTGGCGTTGATCCTGACGTGGAAGGTGCCGTCCGCGGCGGCGTGCACACTCGCGCGCGACGGACCGACGAAGAACGGATATGTACTGGCGGCGACCCCGGTACCGACCAGGAGATCCCCCTCGCGCCCCGCACCCGGCCGCGGATCGCGCTCCCGCCAGCCGAACCGCCGTGCTCCGTCGGTGAGGCACGCGGTGAGCCCCCGGCTGCTGAACGGACGCCCGGTGTCCGGCTCGGTGTCCGGTTCGTTGCGCAGCCGCAGCTCGACCGGATCGATTCCGGTGGCGACGGCGAGCTCGTCCATCGCGGACTCCAGCGCATACATCCCAGGGGCCTCGCCGGGTGCACGCATCCAGGACGGCGTCGGTACATCGAGTGCCACGACGCGGTGCGCGGTACGCCCGGCGGGGGAGCCGTACATGACCCGCCCGGGCACCGCGGCCTGCTCCACGAACTCGCGTACCCGCGATGTGTACGTGACCACGTCGTGGTCAAGGGCTGTGATGACGCCGTTCGCGTCGGCGCCGATGCGCACCCGGTGCACCGTGGGCGGGCGATGGCCGACCACTGCCGCCATCTGACGCCTGGGCAGGGCGAGCGTGACGGGCCGCTCCGTGTGGAGCGCAGCCATGGCGGCGAGCACCACGTGCGGCCGGGGAGTGCCCTTGCAGCCGAAGCCGCCGCCCACATGTGCGGAGACCACAGTGACCTGCGCGCGGTCGAGCCGGAGGACGTGTGCAAGCACATCGCGGACGGTTCCGGCTCCCTGACTGGAGTCGTGCACCGTCAGCCGGCCGTCGCGCCACACGGCGGTCGCGGCGTGCGGCTCCATCGGGTGGTTGTGCAGCGGTGTCAGCGTGTACGTCGCGTCGACGCGGAACGCGCCGCCGGCGAGCGCGGCTTCCGTGTCCCCTCGTTCGCGCACCGCGGGATAGCCGCCGTTGACCACCTCGGGCGTGTACAGGCCCGGGTGGTTCCGGGTGAGCCGTACGTCGTGGTCCTCGGCCGCGTACTCCACCCGTACGGCCGCGGCGCCGGCCCGCGCGTGCTCGAGCGTGTCCGCCACCACCAGGGCGACGTACCAGCCGCGATGCGGGACACGGTCGTCCTGGAGGAGGAACAGCGTCGCGTCGTCCGGCATCTCCAGGCGTGGCGCGTTCTCGTGCGTGAGGACGGCCAGGACGCCGGGGAGCGCCAGAGCGCCGTCGGTGTCGAGGGCCGTGATGCGTCCGCGGGCCACCGTGGCCGGGACGGGCCAGGCGCACACCCGGTCCGGGTGCCGGTACTCGGCCGCGTAGCGGGCCCGTCCGGTCACCTTGTCCCGCGCCTCGACGCGCAGGGCCGGGAGACCCAGCGCACCGTGCGAACCGGTCATGACGCCTCCTCGTGCGCGTCGGAGGCGAGCTCCACGAGCATGCGGACCGCGAGATCGCCCGCGAGGCGGACCTTGAAGGCGTTGTCCCTCAGTGGCTGTGCCGCGTCCAGTTCGGCCTCCACGGCATGCTCGAACGACCCTGTGGAGGGCGTCGCGCCGACCAGCCGTTCCTCGGCCGTCCAGGCCCGCCACGGGCGGTGCGCGAGGCCCCCGAAGGCGAGCGCCACATGCCGGATCCGACCGTTGTCGACGGCCAGCACCACGGCCACGGACACCAGGGCGAAGGCGTACGACGTCCGGTCGCGCACCTTCCGGTACGCCGCGCGGGCACCCTCGGGCACGGGCGGCAGTTCGACCGCCGTGATCAGTTCGCCGTCGCGGAGCTCGGTGTCCAGATCGGGCCGCTCGCCCGGCAGCCGGTGGAATTCGGTGACGGGCAGGGTGCGCTCGCCGTCCGCGCCCCGAACACGCAGCATGGCGTCGTGGGCGGCCAGCGCCACGGCCATGTCGGAAGGGTGCGTGGCGACGCAGTGCTCGGAGTGCCCGAGCACGGCCAGATCGCGGTGCTCGCCCTCCCGGGCCGGGCAACCCGTCCCCGGCGCCCGCTTGTTGCAGGGCTTGGACACGTCCTGGAAGTACGGACAGCGGGTGCGCTGCAGCAGATTACCGCCGGTGGTCGCGACGTTGCGCAGCTGGCCCGAGGCGCCGGCGAGAAGGGCGGCCGAGAGAGCGGGATAGCGGGTGCGCACGGCCGGATGGGCGGCGAGATCCGCGTTGCGCACCGTCGCACCGACGAGCAGACCCCCCTGCGGTGTCTCGTCCACGAAGGCCAGCGGGAGCGCGCTGACATCGATCAGCAGACCCGGAGCGGCGACACCGAGCTTCATCAGATCCATGAGATTGGTGCCGCCCGCCAGGTACTGGGCGCCGGGGTGTGCGGCACGGGCCACGACAGCCTCATCGGCGGTCGTGGCGCGGAGATAGCCGAAGGGTTTCACCGGATCACGTCCTCGGCGACGTCCTCGATGGCCGCCACGATGTTCGGGTACGCCCCGCACCGGCACACATTGCCGCTCATCCGTTCACGGATCTCCTCTGCGGTGAGCTCGACCGGCCCTCCCTGCCGGTCGCCCTCCGTCACCGCGGAGGGATCACCGTGCGCGGCCTCGGCCAGCATGCCGACCGCGGAACAGATCTGGCCCGGCGTGCAGTAGCCGCACTGCAGCGCGTCACGCGCCACGAACGCCTCCTGCAACGGATGCAGCCGGTCACCGTCCGCGAGTCCCTCCACGGTGGTGATCCGTGCCCCGTCGTACGCCACGGCGGGCAGCAGGCAGGCCAGTACGCGCCGCCCGTCCGACAGGACCGTGCACGCACCGCACTGGCCGTGGTCACAGCCCTTCTTCGGCCCTGTCACGTCCAGCCGCTCGCGCAGCGCGTCCAGCAGGGTCGTGCGGTGATCCAGCTCGATGGTGTAGGAGACGGAGTTGACGTGGAGGGTGAGGACGGAGGCGTGGGCGTGCACGGCTCCGGACACGTCCTTCGTCCGCTCGTTCGGATCCACGTCGTGGGCCCTTCCGTTGGTCACCGCGCCCGTCTGCGGCAGTCTTCGTCCAGCCTGAGGCGGACCCCGCCGCAGCGCTCGCCGGACACCACCATGTGCCACGGGTGAACGTCCGTCCGGGTCCGTCCCGACACCTCGGCCGGGAGCCGACGCCCGGCTGTGCGGGTACTCATACGCACGCGGGACTGGTGTCTGCGGGCCATGCGAAGCGGACTGCCGCCGACGGCAGTCCCCATGGGCGGAATGCTGGTGCGCCCGCGGCCGGGACCGCCCCGGGCGCCGCGGGGAACCACCGGCCGAGCGGGGGCAGGCGCCGCCGCCGGCGTGCCGTTCAGGCTCCTTCAGCCGCCCTGGCTGCCGCTGCCGACCGGCCCGCCGCTGTTGTCGTCGGGGTCGCGCGGCGGCGGCTCCTCCTGAACGGGCCTGGACCCCATGTTCCCGTAGCCGTGCATCTCGTGGGGCGTCAGACGGCCCGGCGTCTGATGGCCCTGCGACCCGTCGATCTCGTCGGGCTCGAGGCGCGTCTCGTAGTGCGTCCCGTGGTCGGGCGGGGTCGGCAGCTCGTCACGCTGCGGTGCCGTGTCACGCCGTCGGCGCGAGGCCTGCCAGACGATCCACACGAGGAGAACCAGCAGGCCGATCACGACGAGGAGGAACACGATGACAGCGGGCGCCCCCTCGCCTGCGGCGAGTTCCGTGGCGGCGTCATGAGCCGATTGACTGTAAGTGACCATGATTACCGGGTACCCATTCTGGCTCTGATATCAGCCAGTATGGACCCGGACGCCCCCGAAGAGCGGCGTTCGCCGGGTGGCATTTCGCAGGTGGTCGGGCCGGGCGGGACCCGGACGTGCATGAGACCCCCTGCCGCGCCCTACGCCCCCGGGCCCTGCCGCGCTCTACGCCGGAGGTGTGAGCGGCCCCCGGGCTCCTGCCGTGCTCTCGCGCTCGATCAGTTCGGGCAGGGGCACCTGCACGGACCGGGCCGCGCCGCCGTCGAGCAGTGCCGTGAGCTCCCGCGCGGCGATCCGCCCGAAGACGACGGGATCACGGGAGAGGGCGGTGAGGTACGGGTGCACCATCCGGCACAGCACCGAGTCCTCCCACGACACGATCGACACGTCGCCGGGGACGGCAAGTCCGAGCCCCGCCGTCACGGCCGCGCCAGCCGCTGCCATCACATCGTTGTCGTAGACCAGGGCGGTGGGCGCCGCCTTCGAGGCCAGCACCCGCCGGGTGACGGCCGCGCCCTCCGTGTCCGAGTAGTCCGTGGTCACCGAGCGCACCTCGGCCAGGCCCCGGCGCTCCGCCTCTGCGCGCAGCGAGCGGATACGGCGGTCGGTGTGCGCGAGCGACGCCAGTCCCGCGATGTGCACGATCCGGCGGTGGCCCAGTTCGTGCAGCCGGCCGACGACACGGGCCATGGCCCCGCTGTCGTCCGCCCGCACCTGTGAAAGGTTCGGGTGCGGATCGGGCAGCCCGCCGATGACCACCCCCGGCAGGCCCAGCTCGTCGAGGAGCGCCGGCCGGGGGTCGTCGGTGCGCGGATCCACCACGAGCACGCCGTCGACGCGGTGCTCGGCCCACCACCGGCGGTAGACCGCGCATTCGGTGGCCACGTCCTCGGCCATCTGGAACAGCAGGCCCAGCTGACGCTCCGCCAGGACCTCCTGGATGCCGGAGATCAGCTGGAGGAAGAACGAGTCCACGCCGAGGGTCGTCGCGGGGCGCGCCACGACCAGCCCGACCGTCGCCGCGCCTTCACCGGACAGGGCCCTGGCGGCGGTGCTCGGCCGCCAGCCGAGCTGCTCGGCGACGCGGCGGACGCGGTCGCGGGTGATGTCCGAGACGCCGGGGCGGTCGTTCAGCGCGAACGAGACGGCGCTCTCCGAGACACCCGCCCGCTGGGCGATGTCCTTCATCGTCGGCCGCCGCGCGGGACTGCGCCGCGGCGGCGAAGCGTCCTTGGCGGACGGGGTGTTGGCAGTCACCCGGACCCCATTTCCGTGATTCCCCGTGGCCGGCGGCGGGCCGGTCCACGGGCGGCATCCTATGGCCTGCGCCGCCCGCGGACGGACAGCCCCCGGTCGATGACTAATGCGCTTGAGTGATCCAGCCTAAAGCGCATTAGCTGTTCTTGCCAAGTAGTCGAATCCATGCCACTGACCAGCAGCGATGAGTCGGACATGAATTGCCGACGACGAATCTGTTGACTTTCTCCGGCAGGGCAATGCAAGGTCTGCTGGGCATCGCAGCCGGCCGCTCTCGGGCGCCCGGCGGCCGCCTTCCGTGCGTCTGGTCCGAGCAAAGGAGCCGTTCACCGTGCGCATCACCAGCAGGGCAGTCGCCACTGCCGCCGTCATCGCCGTCGTCCTGCCGCTGAGCGCGTGCGGCGGCGGCAGCGGGTCAGGCTCGGCAGACGCCTCGGGCAAGGTCGAAGGAAAGATCACCTTCCAGACCTGGAATCTGCAGGCCAACTTCAAGGACTACTTCAACGGCCTCATAGCCGACTTCGAGAAGAAGCACCCCGGCACCGACGTCAAGTGGGTCGACCGGCCCGCCGAGGGCTACGCCGACAAGATCAGCGCCGATGCCGCAGGTGGCACCCTGCCCGACGTCGTCAACGTCTCCCCGGACCTCGTCGCACCGCTCGCCAAGGCCGGACTCGCCCTCGACCTGGACAAGGCGGCGCCCCAGTACGGCAAGGAGTACCTGCCGGGCGCCTGGCAGGCCCACGAAGTGCCGGGCGTCGAGGGGACGTACGCCTTCCCCTGGTACCTCAACACCGGCCCGCTGTTCTACAACAAGCGCCTGCTCGAGGAAGCGGGGCTCGACCCCGAGAAGCCGCCGACGACCTACGGCGAGGTCTTCGACTCCGGGCTGAGGATGGCCGAGAAGAGCAAGGGCAAGGTGGCCACCCTCGCCAACGTGCCCACCATCGAGGACTTCGGACGCTACGGCGTCCCGCTGATGAACAAGGAAGGCGACGGCTTCGCCTTCAACGACGCCAAGGGCGTCGAACTGCTCACCCACTACAAGGAGTTGTTCGAGGCCGGGGCGCTGGACGCGCAGGCGCTGACCGCGACCCCCGAGTCGGCGGGCCACAAGTTCCTGACCGAGTCCGTCGCCATGAACCCCGGCAGCGCACTCGACCTCGGCAACTTCAAGAAGCAGGCTCCCAGCCTCTACAAGAACATCGGCATCACCGACCAGATCACCAGCACGGGCAAGGCGAACATGTACGTCATGGGCGTCATGGTGAACGCGCAGACCGAGCAGAAGCCGGCTGCCGTGGCCTTCGCACACTTCGTCACCGACGCGACCCGGCAGATGGAGTTCGCCAAGAAGGTCGCCATCTTCCCCAGCACGGCCGGCTCGCTCGACGACCCGTACTTCACCGAGGAGGACGGCACCGACGAGACCCGGGTGCGCGTTGCGGCAGCCAAGTCCCTGAAGACCGCCGTCAACTACACGCCCGTGCTGTTCAGCGAGCAGATGAAGACCGAGCTGCGCAACGCGGTCGCCCGCGCACTGCAGGGCAAGCAGAGCCCCCAGGAAGCGCTTGACAACGCTGTCAAGGCGTGCGACCGGCTGCTGCGGCAGAGCTGATCGGCCGAGGCCATGAAGACCTTCACCGCCTCCAAGGCGATCTCGTCCGACATCACGACGGAGGGCCCGGCGGTCGGGAGCACCGGCTCCACCGACCGCCGCCCCCGCCGGGGCATCAGCCGCCATCTGCCGTCCAGCCCCTGGCTGTTCGCGGCACCGGGACTGCTCGTCATCGGCGCGTTCGTCCTGTACCCGTTCCTCAGCACCCTGGTCAACGCGTTCACCGACCGGCGCACGCTCGTCCCCGGACAGTTCGTCGGGCTCGCCAACTTCCGCGAACTGCTCGACGACGAGATGTTCTGGATCGGACTGCGCAACAGCACGCTGTACGTCCTCGGTGTCGTTCCCGCACTGGTGATCCTGCCGCTGCTGCTGGCGATGCTCGTGCAGCGCCACATCCCCGGCATCACCTTCTTCCGATCCGCCTTCTACACCCCGGTCGTCGCCTCGATCGTCGTGGTCGGGCTCATCTGGGTGTGGATGCTGGACGACCGGGGACTGGTGAACGCGGTACTGGAGGCGGTGGGAGTCGGCCGGATCGGATTCCTCAGCGACCAGTGGCTGCTGCTGCTGAGCGCCATGGCGGTCACTGTCTGGAAGGGCCTCGGCTACTACATGATCATTTACCTGGCGGCGCTGGCCAACGTGCCGCGCGAACTGCACGAGGCCGCCGCCGTCGACGGAGCGGGCCCCGTACGCCGCTTCTTCACGGTCACCGTCCCTGCAGTCCGCTCCACCATGGTCCTCGTCGCCGCCCTCTCCGCCGTCGCCGCCTTCAAGGTCTTCTCCGAGGTCTATCTGATGG
The DNA here is from genome assembly GCF_056436245.1 of Streptomyces sp. NPDC043812. NCBI lineage: Bacteria > Bacillati > Actinomycetota > Actinomycetes > Kitasatosporales > Streptomycetaceae > Streptomyces > Streptomyces sp. NPDC043812. The sequence goes on along the minus strand of NZ_JBWKCY010000008.1, from coordinate 128,959 downwards.
CCGGGCCCACCGGCGGACCCGCCGGCGAGGACACCACCCTCGTCATGCTCGTCCAGCGCGTCGGCACGGGGCTGACCGGCCGCGTCGGCTACGCCTCCGCCATCTCCGTCGTCGTCTTCGTCGTCACCCTCGCGCTCATGCTGCTCGTGCTGCGCGCCGACCGGAAGGAGGACGCATGAGCCCCCGGGGCATCACCGACGCCGAAGGCAAGCGCATCCCCGCCACCCAGCTCGTGCTGCGCTACGTCCTGCTCCTGGCCGTGCTCGCGCTGACCGTCGGGCCGTTCCTGTGGCAGCTGTCCACCTCGCTCAAGGGCCCGCACGAGGACATCTTCAGTTCGCCACCACAGTTCCTGCCGAACGAGCCCACCCTCGGCAACTACACGCGCGTCGCCGAGACCATCCCCGTGTGGGACTACGCGTTCAACTCGCTCAAGGTCGCCACCGCGAACGTCGTCACCAACTGCGTCGGCGCCGCCCTCGCGGGATACGCGCTCGCCAGGATGCGCTACCGCGGCCGCAGGGCGGCCGGCCTCGCGTTCATCCTGGCCATGCTCGTCCCCGTGGAGGGCATCATCATCGCCCAGTTCACCACCATGCGGGACCTCGGCCTCAACAACACCCTGGCCGGTGTGCTGCTGCCCGGATCGATCGCCGCGCTGAACGTCCTGCTGATGCGCAACGCCTTCCTCAACCTGCCGCAGGAGGTCGAGGACGCCGCCTTCGTCGACGGCGCCAACGTGTGGCAGCGTTTTCTGCTCATCGCGCTGCCCTCGGTCAAGGGCACCCTCGCGGTGGTCGCGATCTTCGCCTTCATGGGCGCCTGGGACGACTTCCTGTGGCCCCTCATCGTGCTCAGCGACCCGGAGAACTTCACCCTCACCATCGGACTCAACTACCTGCACGGCACCTTCGCCAACGACGAACGCCTCGTCGCCGCAGGCACGATCATCGCCGTCCTGCCGCTGATCGTCCTCTTCGCCTGTCTGCAGCGGTACTTCTTCCGCGGCGTCGGCGAGGGCGCCGTCAAGGGCTGACACACCGGCACACCACGAGACTTTGGACATCGCCACCCCATGAGCCCCGCCCCGCTGCGCTTCGGCGCCAACTACACGCCCAGCCAGGGCTGGTTCCACCACTGGCTGGACTTCGACCTCGACCATGTACGTGCCGACCTCGACTCCATCGCCGGCCTCGGCCTCGACCACATCAGGGTGTTCCCGCTCTGGCCGGTCTTCCAGCCCAACCGCACCCTCGTCCGGCCACGCGCCGTCGAACAGCTCGTCCAGGTCGCCGACGCCGCGGCCGAACGGGGCCTCGACGTCAACGTCGACGGGCTGCAGGGCCATCTGTCCAGCTTCGACTTCCTGCCCGCGTGGACGCAGACCTGGCACCGGCGCAACATCTTCACCGACCCCGAGGTCGTCTCCGGACAGGCCGAGTATCTGCGCACACTCGCCACGGCCCTCGCCGACCGGCCCAACTTCATCGGCATGACCATCGGCAACGAGGTCGCCCAGTTCGCCGCGGGACCCCACCCCGACCCCGACCGCATCACCCCGCAGCAGGCCGGCAGCTGGCTCACCCGGCTCCTCGACGCGTGCGAGGAAGGCGCACCCGGACGCATGCATCTGCACGCCGAGTACGACGCCTCCTGGTACCAGGACGACCAGCCCTTCACACCCGCCCACGCGGCCCGCCTCGGACCGGTCACCGCCGTGCACTCCTGGGTCTTCAACGGCACCGCCCAGCGCCACGGCCGCACCGGCACCGCGACCGAGCACCATGCCGCCTATCTCGTCGAGCTGTCCAAGGCCTGGGCGCGCGACCCCCACCGGCCCGTATGGCTGCAGGAGGTCGGCGCGCCCGCGCCGCTCATCCCCGCCGAGCACGCCGCCGCGTTCACCGGAGCGACCGTCGCGAACGCCCTCGACTGCCCCGACGTCTGGGGAGTGACCTGGTGGTGCTCCCACGACGTGTCCCGCTCGCTCGCCGACTTCCCCGAACTCGAGTACAGCCTCGGCCTGCTGACCAACGACCGGCAGGTGAAACCGGCCGGGCGGACCATTGCCGCCATCGTCGAGTCCTGGCGCGGACGCGAGCACCGCCCCGCGCCGCGCACCACCGCACTCGTCGTCGACGCGGGCGACGACGACACCGCGCCCCGGCGCTCTGTATGCGCCCCCGGCGGCCCCGTGTTCGAGGCATTCGCCCGACTCGCCGCCGACGGCGCACGCCCCACCACCGTCCTCGCAAGCCTCGCGGACGACCCGGCGCACCTCGCCGCGCGAGGAATCACCGAAGTCGTCACCCCCGAACAGGTCGGCATCGTCACTGAGCCGTCCGCGCGCACCGCACCGTAAGCCGTCCACGAACGATACGGAGCACACACATGGCCCCCCACCTCAGCAGACGAGCCGTCCTCATGGCATCCGCCGCGGCGGCCCTCGCCCCGGTCCTCGCGCCGGGCACCGCCACCGCCGCCAGGAAGGCCGCGCCGGGCGCACCGTACGCCGCCTACTGGTATCCGGACTCCTTCCCCGCGGGCAGCCCCGGTGAGGGCATCACCTGGCGCAGCCTGAAGACCTGGCGCGCCGAGGACGACACGGACCTCGCGTTCAACAAGGCGACCGTCCCCCTCGCGGACCGCTTCACCCCGACGCCCGTGAACACCACCGCCCGCGCCGGCCAGGCACGCATCCAGTCCCTGGTCTCCTTCGCGCCCACCGCCTCCAACCCGTCGCAGGGCGCCCCCACCGCCGACCACTACGCCACGACCCATTGGGGATATGTCGACGAACTGGTCTTCTGGGGCGGCTCCTCGGGCGAGGGATTGGTCCTCGCCCCCAACGCTCCCGTCGTCGATGCAGCGCACCGCCACGGCGTCCCCGTGCTCGGCAGCGTCTTCCTGCCGCCCGTGGCCTACGGCGGAGATCTGCGCTGGACCCGGGATCTCGTCCAGAAGGACGACTTCGGCCGCTTCCCGCTCGCCGCACAGCTCGTCGCGGTCGCCGTGGCGTACGGCTTCGACGGCTGGTTCATCAACGCGGAGACCAACGGCGGCGACAGCGCACTCGCGGCGGACATGCGCGGCTTCGTCGCCGCGCTGAAGGCGCTGGGCACGCCGAACGGACTGCGTGTCACCTGGTACGACTCGATGACTGTCAACGGCTCCGTGAGCTGGCAGGGCGCCCTCAACGACCGCAACCGGCCGTTCTTCGAGGCCGCCGACTCGATGTTCGTCGATTTCCGCTGGTCGCGCGCCACCCTGGCGTCCTCCGGACAGCTCGCGCAGCAACTGGGTCGCAGCCGCTACGCGTTGTGGGCCGGAGTCGACGTCGAGGCGAACGGCTGGAACGAGTCCGTCGACTGGGACGCCATCATCCCCGCCACGAGTGACGACATCGTCTCTCTCGGCTTCTACCGGCCCGAATGGACCCGCAACCACCTTCCTGCAGACCGCACTCCGGCCGACTTCCACGCCGCCGACGACCGCTTCTGGTCCGGCCGTTCACTCGACCCCTCGCGCCCCGACACCGGCGACTCCTGGCGTGCCCCGGCACTCGCCGTGGCCGACCGCTCCACCGTCCGCGGCCTGCCCTTCGCCACCGTCTTCAACACCGGCCACGGCCTGCGCTGGTACGAGCGGGGCACCGCCACCTCGGACAGCCAGTGGAACCACCTCGGGCTCCAGGACCGGATGCCCTCCCGGCAGTGGGTCGTCCGTACCGACGGAGCCCGCCCCGCCGTCGGATTCGACTTCGAGAACGCCTGGCACGGCGGCAACAGCGTCGTCGTCCGAGGCGCGCTGGACTCGCAGACGACGCTCGACCTGTACGCGACCCGCCTGCCGCTCGGCGACGGCACTGTCGTGGAACTCACCCACCGCGCCGACGCCGGGCAGGTCACCGTAGAACTGGCCGTCGCGACCGCCGAACCGGCCGGCCCCGGTGAGCCCCACCCGTACACCTTCCTCCCCGTGGGGAGCGCCGGAGCCGGCTGGACGACGACGACCGTCCCGCTGACCGGGCTCACCGGAACCGTCCACGCCCTCGGCGTACGCCTCACCGGCACCGGCGGCCCGGTGACGTGGCGCATCGGCCGGCTCGCCGTGCACGACGGAACCACCCCGGCACCGGCCGCCCCCTTCGACCTCGCGATAACCCCCGCCGCGGGCGGCGGCCTGCGCTTCACCTGGCAGGGCGCGCCCGGCGCCGTGCGCCACCACACCCTGCACCGCCTGATGCCAGACGGGACACGGCGCTTCCTCGGAGCGACCGGCCAGCACGCCTTCCATGTGGCAGGGCTCGTACCCGAAGACGGCGAACAGGCAGCCAGGTTCGAACTGCGCGCGGTGGGGGAGCTGTACACCGCGTCCACCCCCGTCACCGCCGACCACCGCTGGTAGATCACCACCGACCCCCGGAGCACCCCTGATGCATGACGACCGCAGCCTCGTCGAAGCCCGCCTCAAGCGTGTCCTCGACGAACGCATCCGCCCGGCCGTGTACCCCGAGTCCGTACCGCTCGACATCGCCGTGTGGAACGCGCCCGGCGAGCCCGTACCGGTCGCCGAAGGGCTCGCGGCCGCGCCGGAACCGATCGCGGCCAAAGAGCGGTGGGGCGCTCCGTGGGGCACCAGCTGGTTCACCGTCACCGGCACCGTGCCGGCGGCCTGGGCCGGTCGCACGGTCGAGGCGATCCTCGACCTCGGCTTCGACGAGAACATGCCAGGATTCCAGTGCGAGGGCCTCGTGTACCGCCCCGACGGCACCCCCGTGAAGGGCCTCAACCCGCGCAACCAGTGGGTGCGCATCGGCGCGCCCGTCGCAGGCGGGGAAGAGGTCCGGCTGCACATCGAGGCCGCGTCCAACCCCGTGATCCTCGACTACCACCCCTTCCTGCCCACCAGGCTCGGCGACAAGGACACAGCGGGCAGCGAACCCCAGTACACCCTCGCCCGCATGGACCTCGCCGTGTTCGACGAGACCGTGTGGCAGCTCGTACTGGACCTCGAGGTGCTGGGCGAGCTGATGCAGGAACTGCCCGCGGACGGCGCCCGCCGCCACGACATCCTGCGCGCCGTGGGCCGCGCCCTGGACTGCGTCGACCTGCAGGACGTGAACGGCAGCGCGCCCGCCGCCCGCGCACAGCTCGCCGGTGTCCTCGCCACCCCCGCCCAGCCCTCCGCGCACCGCATCAGCGCCGTCGGCCACGCCCATATCGACTCGGCCTGGCTGTGGCCGCTGCGCGAGACGGTCCGCAAGGTCGCCCGGACGACCTCCAACATGACCGCCCTGCTGGAGGACGAGCCGGACTTCGTGTTCGCGATGTCGCAGGCCCAGCAGTTCGCCTGGATCAAGGAACACAGGCCCGAGGTCTACTCCAAGGTCAAGAAGGCGGTCGCCGACGGCAGGTTCGTCCCGGCCGGCGGCATGTGGGTCGAGTCCGACACCAACATGCCGGGATCGGAGGCGATGGCCCGCCAGTTCGTACACGGAAAGCGCTTCTTCCTCGACGAGTTCGGCATCGAGAACGACGAGGCCTGGCTGCCCGACACCTTCGGCTTCGCCGCGGGACTGCCGCAGATCATCAAGGCCGCGGGCGCCAAGTGGCTGCTCACCCAGAAGATCTCCTGGTCGCAGACGAACACGTTCCCGCACCACACCTTCCAGTGGGAGGGCATCGACGGCACCCGGATCTTCACCCACTTCCCGCCCGTCGACACCTACAACTGCTCGATGAAGGGCAGCGAGATCGCCCACGCGGCGAAGAACTTCAAGGACAAGGGTGCGGCGCGGCACTCGCTCGCGCCGACCGGCTGGGGCGACGGAGGAGGCGGCACCACCCGCGAAATGGTGGCCAAGGCGGCCAGGCTGCGTGACCTCGAAGGCTCCGCCACGGTCGCCTGGGAGACCCCCGCGGAGTTCTTCACCAAGGCCGAGGCCGAGTACGCCAACCCGCCCGTGTGGGTCGGCGAGCTGTACCTGGAGCTGCACCGCGCCACCCTGACGAGCCAGGCGAAGACCAAGCAGGGCAACCGCCGCAGCGAACACCTGCTGCGCGAGGCGGAACTGTGGGCGTCGACCGCCGCCGTGCGGGCGGGATTCCCGTACCCGTACGAGCAGTTGGACCGGGTCTGGAAGACGGTTCTGCTCCATCAGTTCCACGACATCCTGCCCGGCTCCTCCATCGCCTGGGTCCATCGCGAGGCCGAGAAGACGTACGCCGCCGTCGCGGAGGAACTGAACGGCATCATCGGCGCCGCGCAGCGGGCCCTCGCCGGTGATGCGGACGCCGCCGGAGAGGTCGTGTTCAACTCCGCACCGCACGAGCGGCACGGCGTGGCGGCCGGCGCCGCCGGCGCACCCGTGAACGGAGGCAGCACCCACCTCACCGAGCGCGACGGCGGGGGACACCTGCTCGACAACGGGCTGCTCCAGGTCGAGATCGACGCCCGCGGCCTCGTCGTGTCCGTCTTCGACATAGGCGCCGAACGAGAGACGGTCGCACCCGGCCGGGCGGCCAACCTCCTGCAGATCCACCCCGACTTCCCCAACATGTGGGACGCCTGGGACGTGGACGAGTTCTACCGCAACACGGTCACCGATCTGACCGCAGCCGACGAGGTCACCGCCCTCGACAACGGCACCGGGGCAGCCGTGCGCGTGGTCCGCAGCTTCGGCGGTTCCCGTGTCACGCAGGTGCTCACGCTCGCCCCCGGCGCCAAACGCCTCGACATCGACACCGAGGTGGACTGGCACGAGACGGAGAAGTTCCTCAAGGTCTCCTTCCCGCTCGACATCCACGCCGAGCGGTACGCCTCCGAGACCCAGTTCGGGCACTTCCACCGCGCCACCCACACCAACACCAGCTGGGAGGCTGCCAAGTTCGAGGCGTGCAACCACCGCTTCGTCCACATGGAGGAGCCGGGCTGGGGCGTCGCGCTCGTCAACGACTCGACGTACGGCCACGACGTGACCCGCACCGTCCGCACCACGGACTCCGGTACCACGACCACGCTGCGGGTGTCTCTGCTGCGCGCGCCGCGCTTTCCCGACCCGGAGACGGATCAGGGCGTGCACCGCTTCCGCCACGCCCTCGTCCCGGGCGCGGCGATCGGCGACGCCGTCCGCGAGGGGTACCGCATCAACCTGCCCGAGCGGCGCATCGCCGGGGACGCCGAGGTCGCCCCGCTGGTGACCGTCGACAACGACGCCGTTGTGATCAGCGCCGTGAAGCTCGCGGACGACGGCAGCGGCGACGTGGTGGTGCGACTGTACGAATCGTCCGGCGGCCGCGCCCGGGCGCGCCTCACTCCGGGATTCGCGGCCACCACGGTCACGGCGACGGACCTGCTGGAGCGTCCGCTCGCCGACGGACCGCGGCACGAATCCGTCGACGGGACGGTCCGGTTGAGCCTGCGCCCGTTCGAGCTCGTCACGCTCCGCCTGGCACGCTAGGGCCTCTCGTTCGGATCAGGCCGGCTCCGAACGAAAGACCCCAGGCCCAGTCCGGCGGGCCTCGGCCCGCCGCCTCACGCGCCGTTCAGCGTGGTGAGGTGGCGGGCCAGCGTGTCCGTGGACTGGAACGTGGCACCGAACAGGCCGACGTGCTTCCAGTGCAGCGTGCCGTCGGCGGCGATCAGGAACACGGCACGCCGCAGTCCGATCCCGGGCGCGGTGACCCCGAACGCGCGGGCCACGGCCCGGTCGGTGTCGGCGAGCAGCGGCATCCGCAGCCCGTACTTGCGGGCGAACGCCTCGTGGCTGTCCACGCCCTGCGGACTGATCGCCCACACCTCCGCGCCGACGTCCGTGAACGTCTCCAGGCCGCTGGAGTACGAGCACAGCTGCTTGGTGCAGACCGTGGTGTCGTCCCCGGGATAGAAAGCGAGCACCAGCGGCCCGCCCTGCCGTGCGCTCAGCGTGAAATCGCGCCGTTCGAAAGCGCCGTCCGCCGAACCGCCGGTCAGGACGCCCCCGGGGAGGGTGAAGTCCGCCACGGGTCCGCCGATTTCGGGTGAGGAAGCCATGGCAGCATTCTTACTCCCCAGTAGACGGTCAGGCCACGGCGGGGCCCCGAAGAGGCCTCAGCCGCCCAGCGAGCAGCGGTTCAGCAGGTCGCGGCCGTCACCCTCGCCCGGCGCCGGCAGCGGCACGGTGTGGCTCGGCGCGGGCTCGCGGCCCTCGCCGACCCAGGCCTCCAGGGCCCTGAACGCCGAGCGGTGGCACGGCGTCAGCGGCCGCAGCCTGTCCGGGAACGTGTCGTACAACGAGTCGACATGCGTGCCGCCCCCGATGCGGTAGTAGCGCAGCAGTGCGCCCCGGCCTGCCTCGCGCACCATCCGGGTGTACACGTCCGAGTCCTTGCCGATCGGCAGCAGCACGTCCAGCGTGCCGTGCAGGGTGATCAGCGGCTTCCCGATCCGGCCCGTCAGCGCTATCCGTTCCACGGCGTCGCGGACCTCGCGCGGCCGGCCCGGGTAGTCGTAGTCGGCGTCGCAGGCCGGTGCGCCGGGAGCACAGAACGGCGTGCCCGCCTCGGTGGCACCGTCGAACCCCGGGTCCAGCTCCTCGCGGTAGATGCGCTGCGTCAGATCCCAGTAGTACTGGTGGTGGAACGGCCACAGGAACTCGGAGCCGGCCGGGAAGCCGGCCGCCACCATCGCGCGGTGCGCCCGGTCCGCACCCTCGCCGCCCGCCGCGTACACCGGGTACGCGGCAAGCGCCGGCGGCAGGAACGTCAGCAGGTTCGGGCCCTTGGTACGCCACAGGGTGCCCTCCCAGTCCACGCCTCCGTCGTACAGCTCCGGATGGTTCTCCAGTTGCCAGCGCACCAGATAGCCGCCGTTGGACATGCCTGTGGCGAGGGTGCGGGCGGGGGGACGGTGGTAGCGCTGTGCGACGACCGTGCGTGCTGCACGGGTCAGCTGGGTGACCCGTTCGTTCCACTCGGCGATCGCCTCGCCGGGCCTGTCGCCGTCCCGGTGGAAGGACGCCCCGGTGTTGCCCTTGTCGGTCGCGGCGAACGCGTAGCCGCGGGACAGCACCCAGTCGGAGATCGCCCGGTCGTTGGCGTACTGCTCGCGCACTCCCGGCGAACCGGCCACCACCAGACCGCCGTTCCAGCGGTCGGGCAGCCGGATCACGAACTGCGCGTCATGGCTCCAGCCGTGGTTCGTATTGGTCGCGGAGTCGTCCGGGAAGTAGCCGTCGAGCTGGATGCCCGGCACCCCGGAGGGCGTCGCCAGGCCCGCGGGCGTGAGTCCCGCCCAGTCCGCCTGGTCGGTGTGCCCGGACGCGATCGTGCCCGCCGTCGTCAACTCGCCCAGGCAGGAAGCCTGCTGGCGTTCGGCCCCGGGTACCTGCAGTGCGGCGATCCGGGTGCAGTGCCCGGTGCCGGCGCGGGCGCCGGACCGGTCCGCCGAGGCGGGGACGGCGGTGAGGCCGAGCAGCAGGGCGGACGCGGCCGCCGCACCTGCTGCCCGGCGGCTCAGGACGGCCGCACGGCGGCGGCACGGGCGGGACGGCGGGGTACCTGGCGGCAGGGCGAACAGCACGGAACGGCCTCCTGTGGTGGGGGCGGACATGGGATTCAGGAACATGTGCCGTCGGCGATGACGTAGTGGCCCGCCGGGGCTTCCTTGAGCGTGTGGGTCACGAACGTGTTGTAGAGGCCCATGTTCTGACCGGACCCCTTGGCGTAGGTGTAGCCGCCGGTGGTGGTGGCCCGGCCCGCCTGGACATGGGCGTAGTTGCTGCTCGTCCAGCAGACGGCCGTCGCTCCTGTGGTGGACGCGCTGATCGGAGCGGAGCGCGCCCCTTCGGTGCCCGCCGCGTCACGGGCCGCCACGCTGTAGGAGTGCGTGGAGCCCGCCGCCAGCCCCGTGTCGGAGAACGTGGTGCCCGACGGGGTGGCGACCCGGGTGCCGTCGCGGTGGACGGCGTACCCCGCTGCCCCGTCGACCGCGTTCCACCGCAGGGAGATCGAGGTGTCGTCCGCGCCGGTCGCCGTCAGTCCGACAGGCGCGGGCAGCCCGCCCGGATCCGGCTCGCCGTCGCCGGTGAGCCCGAAGAACTCGCTCACCCAGAGGCTGGAGCAGATCGAGTCGATGAAGTGCGCCGTGCCCGCCGTGCCGCACTGGTCCGGTCCCGTGCCCGGGTCGACCGGCGTGCCGTGCCCGATCGACGGCACCCGGTCGACCTCGACGGCAACCCGGCCGCCGCTGTCCAGATACTGCTCGCGGCGCGTGCCGTTGGGCCCGATCGTGCTCGTCCGGTCCGGCGTCTGGTCCAGCCCGTGCACGGCCGTCCACTGGTCCCTGAGCTCGCCGGCGTTCATCGGCGCGACGGTGCTGTCGTTGTCGCCGTGCCAGACGGCGACCCGCGGCCAGGGCCCCGGGTGGGCGGGAAACGCGTCGCGCACCCGCTGCGCCCACACCGCAGGCGTCCGGTCCGCGCCGGGGTTCATACAGGTGAACGCGCCGGTGTCCTTGGTGCAGTCGTACGCAATGCCCGCGATCACGGCCCCCGCCTCGAAGACGTCGGGGTACGTGGCGAGCATGACCGACGTCATCGCACCGCCCGCCGACAGCCCGGTGACGAAGGTGCGCGACGCGTCTGCCCCGTACGCGCTCTCGGCGTGCGCGACCATCTGCCGGATGGACGCGGCCTCACCCTGCCCACGTCGGTTGTCCGTCGTCTGGAACCAGTTGAAGCAGCTGCTCGGATTGTTCGCCGACGTCGTACCGGCGAACACGAGCAGGAAGCCGTGCCGGTCGGCGAACGTAGAGAGCCCCGTGTTGTCCGCGTAGACCTGCGCACTCTGCGTGCAGCCGTGCAGCGCCACGACGACTGCGGGGGACGCCGACAGTGACGACGGGCGGTACACATACATCTCCAGCGCGCCCGGGTTGGCGCCGAAGGCCGTGACGCGCTCCAGAGCGACGGCCGCGTGTGCGGGTGGCGCAGGGGCGAACCAGAGGCCGGCGAGCAGCACGGCGAGGACGGCGACCGTCCGGCCGACAGCCGAACGCACCCCCCGGGCGAGGTGCGGGCGCGAACGGCCGGTCTGCGCCGGGCCGTCACGCAGCGGATTTCCAGGCAGGGACATCGGTACCTCCCGCAGGCGACTAGATGCCGGTCACGGTAGAAACCGACTGCCTGCGCGAGGAATGGTGACGCGGCCCATAGCCGCGCTCACGGACGGCGGGTCACACTCCCTTGCGCCAAAGGGAGCCGAGCTGCTAGACGACCCCGCTTCGGGCACCCAGGGGCCCCGGTGCGGGCAGCTCGTCGGGGGATTCCGGCGCGGACTCCGCGGCCGAGTCCTGGCCGCCCGACTCCGGCGCGGGCTGCGAGGGTTCGTCGGGCGGCGGGGAGTCCTCCTCCGGGGGCGGTTCCGGCTCCGCCGGTGGTTCGGACGTCGACGGCTCCGGCTCCGCCGGCGGTTCGGACGTCGAAGGCTCCGGCTTCGCCGGCGGTTCGGACGTCGGGTCCTGCGACGTGGGGGGCTTCTCCGGCGGACAGGTGGCCGGTGTTTCTCCGCCCGGACGCGGCGGACACGCTCCGCCCGACGGTGAGCTGTCCGACGGGGACGGCACAGGCTTCTTCGGGGGCGCCGTCTCCTTGTCCCGCGTCCCGCTGTCGCCGGCGGGGCGGGCGATCCACTTGTCCTTCTCGGCGTCGAACAGGACGAAGACGTCGACGGCTTCGGGGGCTGGAGCGACCACCACGACGTTCGACGCCGAGTAGCCGGGCCACGCCTTGCCGGTGGTCTTCGGTGTGCCTTCCTGCGCCACGGGCGGTCGGAGCGGATTGCCGCAGGCGCAGCGCACCCGCGGCACACCGCGCCGGTCGACGAGCACCGCGGTACCGGACTGCAGCACCGCCTGATAGGCCGTCGCCTTCCCGTCCTTGTAGCCGTGGTTGGTGACGCGGGTGTCCATGCGCAGTTGTACGGGAGTGAGCGACCGCAGATAGGAGGGGACGCGGTCCGCCGCCACCTTCTGGACCTCGGCGAAGGCCTGGTTCTTCGCGGGTTCGGCCGACAACGCGGTGATCTGTTTCTCCACGTCGCAGCTGGCGACCTTGCGGGTGCCTCCGTACAGCCCGGGCGCCGAACCCTGCACGCTGCGCGTGACATTGCTCCCGGACACCGTCGGGGCCGCACTGTCCGTCGGAGGTTCGGCCGGCTCGTCCGTCGGCCCGCTGTCGCGTGCAGTGGACTCGGTGAACGGATCGGGCCCGGTGGCGTTGGCGGCCTGCAGGAACACCTCGCCGCCGCTCCCGCCGTCCGAGCCGCCGCCGGGCCGGGTGAGGACGACGGCCAGCACGACGGCCGCGATGAGGGCACAGGAGATCACCGCGATACGGGGCGCGGACCGCCACCAGGGCCGGTCCGGCCCGCCGGGGCCGACGGGTGCTCCACCCGCGTCGCCGGGACCTTCCGGCCCACCGCGCGAGGCGCCCGAATCCCCTGGCCCACCCGGTCCGCTCGGCGGGGGCACCGGAGGACCACCCGTCGCACCCTGCGACGGGCCGCCCGACGAGCCGCCGCCCGGGGGTGGCGCGGAGCCGGGCCGCGAGGGGCCCGACAACGGGCCCGAAGGGGGGCCGGTGGGGCGGTCCGACGACGGCGGTTCGGTACTCACGGGCACTTCTTCCCAGGAGCCGGAGAACGGAGAGCGGGCAATCTGTCTGCTTTGTCAGTCATCGTGCCCATTGTGTGCCCAGCATCCCGGAGCGTCGCAAGCCGACGCGGTCGGCCCACCCGGGGCGCGCTCCGTCCGAGCCCTGCATAGCGTGGCAGGGTGAGTCAGCACGCATCGGCGCAGCCCGTCGGCACGACACGAGCGGCCCACGGCTGGCCGCACGCCCTCCTCGCCGTGCTGGCCGGTCTGGTGGCCATGGTCGTCGTCGCCGCCCTCGGACTGTGGGCGGCGGGCGCTGCGGATCTGCCCGGCGGCGCGTTCCCCAAGGTGCTCGCGGCCACCGTGGTCATGGCCGTCGGCGGTTCGATCGAGCTCTCCGGCGACGCCGGAGAGCTCGCCGAGACGAGCGCGGGCCTCACGGCGCTGCCGCTGTCGGTGACCGTCGTCGGCGCCCTGGTCGTGGCCGCCGGATTCCTGCGGCCACTGCGTCATCGCGCCGTGGCGTCGGCGCCCGAGCTGGCGGGCTGGGCGCTGCGGATCGCCGTGCTGTGGCTGCTCGCGCTCGTCGGCCTCGCCGTACTTGCCCGGTACACCTTCACCATCCCGGTCGAGGACCCGACGGGTGGACTCATCGACGCCTTCGGCGCGACCCCCCGGGTCGGCTTCCGCGCCGAAGTGCCGCAGACCCTGGTCATCGGGCTGCTGTGGCTCGCCGGAGTGCTCGCGCTCGCGCTCCTCGTGTCGCGCGGCGCGCCGCTGCCCGCCCGGCTGCTGCGGTTCCAGGAGGCCGTGCGGCCGGCCGCGTACGCGATGGTCGCCCTGTTGCTGGCCACCCTGGTGATCGGTTTCGTGATCGGTCTCGTCGTCGCCGCGACCCGCGGGCATCCCGCCGACACCTTCGCCGTGATCCTCCTCGGTCTGCCCAATCTGATGTGGCTCGCCCTCACCCTCGGTCTGGGCGGTTCCTGGGAGGGAACCGTGCAAGGGCCGTTCGGTCTGCCGATGCCGCAGATCCTGGACGAAGTGCTCCGCACCGGGGACGTGTCCACCCTCGACCTCGCGACGCTCACCGAACGCGACGCACGTGCCTGGTGGCTGCTCATCGTCTCCGCGCTGCTCGTCCTGGCCGCAGGGTTCCTGACGGCTGCCCGTTCACCGGCCCGGACACGGCTGTGGCAGCACGCCCTGCACATGGCGGTGGCGCTGGCCCTCACCGTCCTGAGTGTCAGTCTGCTCGCGCGCGTCAGCGCACACTACGGGCTGTCCCTGCTCGGCATCGGCGACCTCGGCGGCGACCTCGGGGGAGAGGTCTCGCTCCAGCCGCATCTGTGGCGCTGCTTCGGACTCGCCGCCGCGTGGGGACTGGTGGCCGGATTCCTCGGCGGTCTGCTCGCCTCCCGCGTCCACCGGCGCGGTGAGATCGACTCGTCCGGATGAACGGTCGCCCGTGCGATCGTTCAGCGTGCGGCAGGCGGTCCCGCGCCCCCGCCCCTGAACACCGGTTCGGCCCAGCGCGGCGGTCCGGGCGGCGGCCCGGGAGGCCCGGAGCGGCCCGCACCGCCCGCGTCCACCAGTGTCGGCGTACGCCCCGCCGCAGCCGGTCCGCCCGCCGCCGCGGCCCGCAGGGCGGCCACGAAGACCGCACAGGTCTCGTAGCGGTCCTCGGGGCTCTTCGCCATCGCCTTCGCGAACACCCCGTCGACGGCCTCGGGCAGATCCGGGCGCTGCTCGCTCAGCGACGGGGCGGGATCGTACTGGTGCGCCCACAGCAGGGCCATGTCGTCGTCGCGACGGAACGGCGGGGCACCCGCCAGCGTCTCGAACACGACGCACCCCAGGCTGTAGACATCGCATCTGCCGTCCACCGGCCGCCCCGAGATCTGCTCGGGAGCAACGTAGTCCAGCGTGCCGACGAACTGGCCCACGCTCGTGAAACCGGTCAGCGACAGGGACTTCTTCGTGAGCCCGAAGTCCGTGAGATAGACGTGTTCGGGGTGTTCGCTGTCAGTTCCCTCGGCGATCAGGATGTTCCCCGGCTTCACATCGCGGTGCACCAGGTCGTGTGCGTGCGCGGCGTCGAGCGCCGAGGCCACCTGCGCCGCGATCCGCCCGGCCACAGGCGCGGGCAGCGGCCCCTGGCGGTCCAGCAGGACACGCAGATCCTGGCCCGGGACGTACCGCATCGCGATGTAGAGCAGTCCGTCGGTCTCGCCCGCCTCGAAGACCGGCACGATGTGCGGGTGGTCGATGGACGCCGCGACTCGTGACTCGTGGGTGAAACGCTTGCGGAACGTGTCGTTGCGGGCGAGTTCGGGGGCGAGGAGCTTCAGCGCCACCGTCCGGTCGAGACGCAGATCGCGTGCCCGGTAGACGACCGCCATGCCGCCCCGGCCGACCTCGCGTTCCACCAGGTAGTCCGCGATCTGCGTGCCCACCAGCTCGGCGGGCCGTCCGCCGGTCGGTGCGCCGCCGGGAGGCGGCAGAGGAGGGGGCATCAGCGGTCACCGCGCCGGGTGGGCGGATGGCCGGTCCCGTCCACGAGCCGGGTCGTGTCGGGGCGGTCCGTGTCACGGTCGCCGCCCGGGTCGGTCTGTGCCGGCTCGACGAGCTGGGTCTCCTCGGCGTCGGGATTCCGGCCGGCGCCGACGCCCGGCCCCGGCTCGGCTCCGACGGTCCGGGTGGCTTCCGGATCCTGCTTGGGGCGGTCGCCGGGGGCTGCCTCCGGGCCGGCCGGCCGGGCGGGCCCCGGCTCCTGCCCCGGCCCGGCCTTGTCCTCGTCCCGCACCGGCTCGGGGGACACGATCCGGGTCGGTTCCGGCCGCGCGGCGGGCGGGACCGGGGCAGCAGTGGCGACGGGCGCCGCGGCGGCCGCCAGCGTGCTCAGCCGTACGCCGTCGCAGTACACCCAGCGCTCGTGTTCGGCGTCGTACAGCCACACCGACTCCCCGTCGACGACCATCCCCACCCGCAGTCCCTGTGTGCGGCGCCGGAAGCCCTCGCCGTCCGCGTGTCCGCCCGCCAGGTCCTCCGCCGCGCGACGGTAGCGGCCGAGCGAGTCCTCGACCCTCGCCAGCAGCGGCCGCGGATCGGCCGTACGGGCCATCGGCTGTGCGGCGGACGGAGGTTCCTGAGGGACGGACACCAGCAGACGTCCGTCGACCCATGCGGACCAGCCGTTGACGCACAGGATCCGCGCCCAGTCGCCGCGCCGCTCCAGCAGTTGAACCGGCAGCAGCGGATCCAGCGGCTCGGTGGGACGGGACACGTCGGGCCCCTCCCAGGCCGGCATCCCGGCCTGTGGAACGACATGCGTGGGGGCGAAGTCCCAAGTGGTCACTGCCGCCTACTTCCGCATGATCGCGGGCTCGTGCCGCCGCAACAGGCGTGTCACCGCGAAACCGAAGACCACCGACAGCACCACCAGCATCCCCATGTCGAGCAGCCACACCCCCGCGGAATGCGCGAACAGCGGATCGCCCGTCAGCTCGCCCGGCACGATCCGCCCGAGGTCGATCGTGCCTGCCATCGCGCCCAGCGCCCAGCGCGACGGCACCAGCCACGCCAACTGCTCGATCACCGCCACCCCGTCCAGTTCGAGCAGCGCACCGCAGAACACGACCTGGACGATCGCGAGAAGCACCAGCAGCGGCATGGTGACCTCCTCCTTGCGCACCAGGGCGGAGACCAGCAGGCCGAGCATCATCGCGGTGAACGACAGCAGGGCGACGGCGAGCGTGATCTCCACGAGCGGTGGCATGAGGACGCCCTCGCCGTCCGGGGCGTTGAGATCGACGCCCAGGAGGCCGACCAGCGTCAGGACGACGGCCTGAAGCACTGTCACCGTGCCCAGCACGACGACCTTCGACATCAGGTACGCCGATCTGGACAGCCCGACGGCGCGCTCCCGCTGGTAGATGACCCGTTCCTTCACCAGCTCGCGCACCGCGTTGGCTGCTCCGGTGAGCACACCGCCGACACAGAGGATGAGCAGCGCGTTCATCGCCGTCTCACGGTCGAGCCGGCTTCCTGCCAGGGCCCTCGCCATCGCGCCCATCACGAACGGCAGGGCGATCATGATGGCGAGGAAGGTCCGGTCCGCGCTGAGAGCCGCCGTGTACCGGCGCACCAGGGTCCGCAGCTGCGAGCCCCAGCTCTGTGCCTTCGGCGGCGGGGCCACAGGGCCCGCGGGACCGTCCGCCTCCAGCTGCGGCTGCACACTGGAGCCCTCGATGTACCGGCGGTGGAACGGGGATTGCGCATATGTCCCCGCCCAGTCGCGGTCCCGGTCGTTCTCGAACGCCTCGAACGCCTCCGGCCACTGCTCGAAGCCGAAGAAGGCCAGGGCGTCGTCCGGCGGGCCGTAGTACGCGATCCGCCCGCCCGGGGCCAGCACCAGCAGCCGGTCGCAGACGTCCAGGCTCAGCACGCTGTGCGTCACCACGATGACCGTGCGGCCGTCGTCCGCGAGACCGCGGAGCATGTGCATCACCGACCGGTCCATGCCGGGGTCGAGACCGGACGTCGGCTCGTCGAGGAACAGCAGCGACGGCTTCGTCAGCAGCTCCAGTGCGACACTGACCCGCTTGCGCTGGCCGCCGGACAGACTGTGGATCGGCTGTCCGGCCCGCTGCTCCAGGCCCAGTTCACGAACCACCTCGGCCACCCGCTCCTGCCGCTCGGACGCGGCGGTGTCCTGCGGGAAGCGCAGCTCCGCGGCGTACCGCAGAGCCCGGCGCACGGTCAGCTGGGAGTGCAGGATGTCGTCCTGCGGTACGAGGCCGATGCGCTGGCGCAGTTCGGCGTAGTCGCGGTAGAGGTCACGGCCGTCGTAGAGCACAGTGCCCCGGTCGGCGGGCCGTAGCCCGGTCAGGGCGTTCAGCAGCGTGGACTTGCCCGCCCCGCTCGGTCCCACGACGGCGAGCAGGCACTTCTCGCCGACGGGGAAGGTGACGTGGTCGAGGAGCGTCTTGCGTCCCCGGTCCACGGATACGGCCAGGCCCTGCACGTCGAGCGAGACCTCACCGGTGTCCACGAACTCCTGCAGTTCGTCGCCCACCAGAGCGAACGCCGAGTGTCCGATTCCCACGATGTCGCCGGGCAGCATCCGGGCTCGGGTCACGGGGCGGCCGTTGAGGTAGGTGCCGTTGTGGCTGCCGAGGTCGACGATCTCGTAGGTGCCGTCCGGCAGGGAGCGCAGCTCCGCGTGCCGGCGCGAGACGATCAGGTCGTCGACGACCAGGTCGTTGTCCGGGCCGCGCCCAATGCGGACGGCGCGGACCGGCAGGGGGCGGACGCTGGTAGGCCGGCGGAAGGTGCCCGTAGCGGCAGGCATCGACACGGACGAGGGACGGGCGGCCGACGATGGGGACGGGTGCGGTGTTTCGCGTCCCACGAGTGTGGCGCGGGGGCCGTCGGCGGCGCTGCCGAACCGGATCACGCTGCCCGGTCCCACGTCCCACTCGCGGATGCGCCGGCCTTCGGTGTACGTGCCGTTGGTGCTGTCCTCGTCCGCGAGGGTCCAGTGGTCGGCCTCGACGCGGAGCACCGCGTGATGCCAGGACACGCGTGCGTCGTCGATGACGATGTCGCTCAGGGGATCGCGCCCGACGTGGTAGTCCCGGCTCGGACTCATGACCGTGGTGCCTGTATCGGTTTCCACGACGAGTTCGGGCGCGGTGGGCGTGACAGGCCGCTGTGGCATGTCCGAATTCTAACTTTTTGATCCCACGGCCGCCCCCGGTCGACGTGCGTGCGGGCTCGGCGGGAGGGATTGCGCCGACCGGGCGTGGGCCGCGCGTGTTGCGGGGCGGGCCGGTAGCGGTGAATCTGTTAGTGACCCAGAAGCTGTACGTGCTCACTCTTCGTACTCGGGGTTCCGTTCTGTGAAGGAAGAGCCGTCGCATTGAGGAGCCACGGTCATGAACGTTCCGGTTGCCTGCCACTACAGAATCGAAGTGCCGGCGTCGCCAGAGCGCATACCGCAGATCCACCGCATTCTCGCGGCGCATCTGCGGTACTGGAGCCTGGAGCCCCACGTCACCCCGGTCTGCGGTGCGGTCGACGCACTCGTCGACAACGTCGTCCGCCATGTCGACGGCGACAAGACCTGTGTGGTGGAGCTGCGGTGGGCGGGCCGCCATCTCATCGCCTCGGTCGCCGACCGGGACCGACAGCTGCCGCCGGTGCGCACGTCGTCGCCGACGAGAGGCGGACTCGCCAAGGTGGCGATGCTCAGCGACAGTTGGGGCACCTGCGGCACGGACGACGGCAAGGTGATCTGGTTCAGCAGGCGGGTCCAGGAGGCCGAGCGCATCGTGCGCGGGCTTCGTGTCCCGCGCCGTCCCACCGTGGAGTTCAGGCCGCTGCCGGTCACCCTTTCCGTGCCAGCCGACCGGTCCGACGCGCCGCCCCTCGATGTGGCAGCCGTGTACTGACAAGCCCGAATTCCTGGCCGGGCCGGTCATGAGCAGGCAGACTCATGGCCGGCCGGCCGTATGTCGGCGGGGGCTCAGGCGGCACTTCTGTCCTGCCGTTCGGCAGGGTGCAGCGATGCCAGCAGGCGGAAGAACCCCGCTTCGTTGCCCGCCAGTCCGACCGCGCTGAGCGCCTCGTCGGCCTCGGCCATCGGTGCCGACAGCAGAGGAAGGGCCAGGGGCGCGCGGGCGGGGTCGGCGAGCACGGCCCTGGTGGTCTGCAGCAGCCGTACGTACGCCTGGGCGGCGGCGAGCTCGGGATCGTTCATCTCGCAGTTCCCCTCGTGAAGGTGTTGGACCGTCAAGCATCTCGTGGGGCACTGACAACGGCCGTCCGCCAGGGGATCCCTCATGCGCTAAGGGCCGGTGATCCGCCCGGAGGCGGATCACCGGCCCTTAGCGGCCGATCAGAAGATGCTCACGCCGTAGGCGCTCAGCGCCTCCGTCACGGGCTGGAAGAACGTGGTGCCGCCGGAGCTGCAGTTGCCGCTGCCGCCGGAGGTCAGGCCCAGCGCGGTGCTGCCGGAGAAGAGGGAGCCGCCGCTGTCGCCGGGCTCCGCGCAGACGTTCGTCTGGATGAGGCCGTAGACGATGTCGCCCCCGCCGTAGTTGACCGTGGCGTTGAGACCGGTGACGGTGCCGCTGTGCAGACCGGTGGTGCTGCCGCTGCGCTGCACGGACTGGCCGACGTAGGCATTGCCCGCCGAAGTGATGTCGCGGTAGCTGCCGTTGTAGAGGTACACGCGGCCGTCGGCTGCCGACGCGTTGGAGTGGCGGATGATGCCGTAGTCGTTGTTCGGGAAGCTGGTGCCGGTCCGGGTGCCGAGCAGGGTGGTGCTCGACGAGTTGGTGTACCAGGTGCTGCCGATGTTGGTGCAGTGGCCGGCCGTCAGGGCGTAGTAGGTGCTGCCGCTGCGGACGTTGAAGCCGAGTGAGCAGCGGCCGCCGCCCGCGTAGATGGCCTGGCCGCCGGCGATGAGCTTGTTGATCGTGCCTTCGGTGCGCTTGATCTCGAGGGCGCCGGCGCGCTCGCCCGCGGCCTTCCTGATCGTGGCGATCTCGGCGGCCGAGACCGTGGAGTCCGCCGTGACGACGACCTTGCCGGTCGCTTTGTCGGTGTACCAGGCGGTGCCGGGCACATCGGCGCCGAGGACGGCGTCGTTCGCCTCGGCGAGCTGGGCGGTGGTGGCCTTCGCCGCGGGGGACGGCTCGGCGACCGCCGAGGGGGCCGCAAGCGCGGAGACGGCCAGGAGCGCCGATGCGACGGCGATCAGCCGTGCACCTCTCGCCATGCCGCCGAGGGGGGACAAGCGCTTGATGTTCACTGCATCCTCCGGTGGGGATCCGGGGCCCGCTGGGTGGACGGGCCCGTGGGGACGCGGATGCCGGGCCGCCGACGGAAAGGTTCTCCGCCATGAGCCTGACAACCGTCGCTACGCATCCTGGAGCTGGGCGGATTCCGCGACAAGATCGCCTTTCGGCCGCTCTACGCGCGTCCATCGGGCATGCCGTTCTCGTTGGCGGGAGTGCTCCGATACGAATGGGGCCGAAGGGGTGCGGTGGCGGACGGTGGCGGAGGGCGGCTCGGGCGCGGAGCAAAGGCTCCGATTCGTTTGCTGGTCAACCATCAACTGACCGCGGAGTAAGAGGGATCGCGGCCGAACGGCCCGTTCGTCGAAGGGTGCAAGCGGAATGGGTCGCGCCGTTTTGGCTGCTCAGCGTCGCCATGCGCCTCACGTGGCGCGACCGGCTGTACCCGGCAGGGGGTGTCGCCGGCGGACGCCCCCTCCTCGCGTCGTTGCAGTGGCGCTCGCACACACCTGCCGCGCGCGCCCCGCGCAGCCGGATGCGGGCCCGGTGCCGCGCGATTGCCCGGCCGAACGCGCGCGCCGCCCTGGCCGACCGCTGCCCCCGGCCCGTGCGCGGGGCCCTTATGCCTGGATCGCTCCCCGTTCGCCCCGCACGCCCCCGTGTCCGGATCCGGACCGTCGTACGGTGACCGCATGTGCTGGAGCGCCACGGCCGACCTCGTCGGTGGCACCACGGTCGCCGCGGTCGGTGCCGTGTGTGTCGCCGCCACCGTGCGGCGGGGCCGGATGCGTGACCTGCCCGTCGCCGCACTGCCGTTGCTGCTGGGCGCCCACCAGATCGTCGAGTCCGTCGTCTGGCGCTCCGGTGGCGGGAGCGGCCCCGCCACCACGGCATGGGCGGTCATCGCCCTGCCGCTCCTCGCCGTCTGGGTCCCTCTCGGCGTTCTCCTCGCGGCGCCTCCCCGTGCCCGTGCGCGGCTCGCCGTCCCCGCTGCCGCTGGTGTGGCCACCGCCGCCGCGCTCGCCGCGACCCTGGCCGACCGCACCGTGAGTGCGGAGATCCGCGGGCACACCGTCGGCTACGCCATCGGTCTGCCGCACCCTGTCCTGCTGCTGAGCGGGTACCTCGCCGCCACCGTCGGCTCGTTGCTGCTCGCCGCCGACCGCACCCTGCGGTGGCTGGGCCTCCTTGTCGCCGCCGGGGCGGCCGGGTGCTTCGTCCTGTGGCGGGCGGAGTTCGTGTCCACATGGTGCGCGGTCGCGGCGGTCGCCTCCGTCACCGTCCTGGCCTGGACCCTCGGAGCGACACCGGCCGGGGACCGTCCCCGCCCCGGCCGGCCGGGGCGGCCGCGCGCGGGGACCGGGGCCTGACGGTCCCCGCGCCGACCCGCGTCACCTGCGTCCGAGCCGGACCGATCCGCTATTCCGGTGCATCGGAGCGGCCCTGCCGGGTACCCGGTACCGCCCGGCCCCGGCCCGGTCGCCACCGCACGCCCGCCGGGTGAGGCTGGAGGGGGACGGGACGCCCCGCGCTGCCCTGCGCGGGAGGACACGGTCCGGAACGGAAGGCGGAAATCACGGTGAACACTGCACAGGAGCCCACGGAGTCGGTCGTGGTCACACTTACCGGCTGCTCGAGGGAGGACGCGGACGCCGTCTTCCGCGCGCTCGGCCGCTCGTACCCCTCGGACCGTGCCGCGCACGAGACACCCCAGTACGTCTCCGAGGGCCACGCCACCGTGTGGACCACGACGTTCGACGTGACCCACCCGCTCGGCAAGGCGGAGCCCGTACGGCTCGCGTCAGCCGTGACGGCGGAGGTCCAGGGCGGCTACTGGGCCGTCGACCGGATGACGGAGACGCTCATGACGAGCTTCGACGTGCACGAGGAGGGCATGGCGGCCGGCGACCAGGAGAAGGACGTGCAGTTGCGGCTGGCCAGCGGCGTCCACTAGGCCCTGTCCGCAAGCTCTGCCCTGTCGCGCCGCTCAGCACGCGCCCTCGCTGCGTTGGCCAGTAGTCCTGGTGGCTCCGCTGCAAGGACTACGGCCGCCTTGCGATCGCACGCATCGGACGACGCTCCTGAACAGGCAAATATTGCCGGTCGCGGCACCAGGTCCTGTCCGCCCGGACAGGGCCTTGGCCCTCGGCCCCGAATCCCGGCCGGCCGCGCCCCCACCACCGTCCTGCCGCAGACCAGTTCCAAGGAGAACCGCCATGCCCATCGCCACCGTCAACCCCGCCACCGGCGAGACGCTCAAGACCTTCGACGCGCTGGGCGAGGAGGAGATCGAGCGCCGGCTCGCGGCTGCCGCGGCCGCCTTCGCGGAGCACCGCACGGTCCCCTTCGCACAGCGCTCCGCACTGCTGGGCCGCGCCGCCGACCTGCTGGAGAGCGACCAGCAGGAGATCGCCCGCACGATGACCACCGAGATGGGCAAGCCCATCGCCGCCGCCCGCGCGGAGGCCGCCAAGTGCGCCAAGGCCATGCGGTGGTACGCGGCCCGTGCCGAGGAACTGCTCGCCGACGAGCACCCCGCCGACGCCGACGTACGCGACTCCGGGGCCGCCCGCGCAACCGTGCGCTACCGGCCGCTCGGTGTCGTCCTCGCCGTCATGCCGTGGAACTTCCCGCTCTGGCAGGTGATCCGGTTCGCCGCTCCCGCCCTGATGGCAGGCAACGCCGGACTGCTCAAGCACGCGTCGAACGTGCCGCAGACCGCGCTGTACCTCGAGGACCTGTTCCGCCGCGCGGGATATCCCGACGGCTCCTTCCAGACCCTGCTGGTCGGCTCCGGCGCGGTCGAGGCCATCCTGCGCGACCGGCGCGTGGCCGCCGCGACGCTGACCGGCAGCGAACCGGCCGGGCGTTCGGTGGCCGCCGTCGCCGGCGACGAGATCAAGAAGACCGTGCTCGAACTCGGCGGCAGCGACCCGTACATCGTGATGCCGTCCGCGGACCTCGACCGAGCGGTCGGCACGGCCGTGACCGCCCGCGTGCAGAACAACGGCCAGTCCTGTATCGCGGCCAAGAGGTTCATCGTCCACACGGACGTCCACGACGCCTTCCGGGAGCGGTTCGCCGCGGCCATGAAGGACCTGAGCGTCGGCGACCCGATGGACGAGTCCACCGACGTCGGTCCCCTGGCCACCGAACAGGGCCGCGCCGACCTCGAGGAGCTGGTGGACGACGCACTCGCCCGCGGTGCCACGGCCGAATGCGGCGGCCGTCGGCCGCCGGGGCAGCAGCGCGGCTGGTACTACGAACCCACGGTGCTCACCGGGGTGGGCGAGGGGATGCGCATCCACCGGGAGGAGGCGTTCGGGCCGGTCGCCACCCTCTACCGGGTCGCGGGGATCGACGAGGCCGTCGAGCTGGCCAACGACACCACTTTCGGCCTCAGTTCGAACGCCTGGACCCGCGACGAGACCGAGGTGGAGCGCTTCTCCCGAGACCTCGAAGCCGGTGGCGTCTTCTTCAACGGGATGACCGCCTCCCATCCCGCGCTGCCTTTCGGCGGCGTCAAGCGGTCCGGCTACGGGCGGGAGCTGTCCGGCCACGGCATCCGCGAGTTCTGCAATGTCACCACGTTGTGGCACGCAGGGGAATGACAGGGTCCCGCGTCACCTCCCGCCCTGCGGGTCACTCCTCGACCCGCAGCACGAGCTTGCCGCGGGTCCGTCCCCGCTCGCCCCGGCGGTGTGCCTGCGCCGCGTCGGCCAGCGGCAGCACGTCCTCGACCTCGACCCGCAAGCCCTCCTTGTCGACGAGGTCCGCGATGTGGGCCAGCGCAGGGCCGTCCGGCTCGACCAGATAGGCGAGCGCCCGCAGCCCGCGCTCCTGGGCGGTGGCCAGCAGCTCGGGAGAGACCCCCGACGGCACCGCGACGATCGTGCCGCCGGGTCGCAGGGTCTGCAGCGAACGGGTGCTCGTGGTGTCGTGGCCGTCGCCGATCAGGTCGATGACGACATCCACGTCGCGCACCTCGTCCTCGAACCGCACCGCGGTGTAGTCGACGAGTTCGTCGGCGCCGAGCGAGCGCAGCCACTCGTGCTTGCCCGCCGACGCGGTGCCGATCACATGGGCGCCCAGCCGCTTCGCGAACTGCACGGCGAAGTGGCCGACCCCTCCCGCCGCCGCGTGGATCAGCACGCGCTGCCCGGCGCGCACGCCCGCGGCGTCCACGAGCGACTGCCAGGCGGTCAGCGCGGCGAGCGGCACCGCGGCCGCCTCGTCGTGGCCCAGCGAGGCGGGCTTGCGCGCGAAGTGACGTGACGGCGCGGTCACGTACTCGGCGTACGCACCGGCGGAGCGCGGGAACCAGGGCATCCCATACACCTCGTCACCGGGCCGGAGGGTGTGCACACCGAAGCCGACCTCCTCGACGACGCCGGAGACGTCCCAGCCGAGCACGAACGGGGGCTCGCCCAGAACGCCTGCCATTCCGCCGCCCGCACGGGTCTTCCAGTCCACCGGGTTCACGCCTGCCGAGGTGACGCGTACCAGCACCTCGGTGGGCAGCGGCTCGGGGCGCGGCAGCTCGGAGAGCCTGAGGACCTCGGGGCCGCCGAACGTGTCCTGAGTGATCGCGCGCATGGTCGTGGTGGTGCTCATCCAGAAACTCCTGTGGTGCGGAACCGATGATGCTCAGAACGCTACCCACCAGCTAGTGGTTTCCTGCAAGGGAGGCTACTATCTCCTGGGAAGTATCGAGGTAGTCGCGGGTGCAAGCCACCCGGAAGGAGTTCTCATGACCGTGGCCTGCGCCTCCGGGCGCCATGACGAGCACGATGTCTACGCCGCCCTGTGCCCCTGCCGCGACGTGCTCGACATGCTCGCCAACAAATGGTCGGCCCTGGCCATCGGTGCGCTGGAGGACGGACCACGGAGGTTCGGCGCGATCCAGCGGCAGCTGCAGGGCGTCAGCCCCAAGGTGCTGACGAGCACCCTGCGCCGTCTCGAGGACCACGGCTTCGTCGAGCGCACCGTCTATCCTGCCGTGCCGCTGCACGTCGAGTACGAACTGACCCCGCTCGGCCGCGGCGTCTCGGAGCCCCTCGGGCAGCTGCGCGCGTGGGTCGAGCAGAACCTCGACGGCATCCGCTCCGCGGCCACGGACGTCCCCGCCTCCACCTGAGCCCGTGCTCAGAACGCGCGGGACGTCGATGCGCTCCCTCCCGGGTCACCATTGCCCCCTGCGGGGCAGGGGCCACTGCCGCAGGCGCGCCCTCACACGAAGTCCCGCAGCGTGATCGACGCCCCCGGCCGCATCGTCACCGTGCGGGAACCACCCGGCCACGCCAGCGTCGTCGACCGGCCGCCGGTGCTGCGCACCGTGGCCCGACGCACCCGGCCGTCGCGCCAGCTCACGTCCACCACGAAACCGCCGCGTGCGCCCACACCCCTCACCGCACCGGATGCCGACCAGGCGTCGGGCAGCGCGGGAAGCAGTTCGACACGACCGGGGCGGGAGTACACCAGCATCTCCGTCACGGCCGCCGCCGTGCCGAAGTTGGCGTCGATCTGGAAGATCCCTCGGCCCTTTTCCACCTCATAGATGTCGAAGAGGTTCATGGCCGTGCCGTTACTGCCGTTCACCGAGGGCCGCAGGTTGTTCACGAGCAGCTGATAGGCGTCTCCACCGCGCTTCAGCCGCGCCCAGCACAGGGCTCGCCAGGCGTTCGCCCAGCCGAAACTCTCCGTGCCGCGCGAGGTGAGCAGGGCGGCCGCACCGTCCACGAGTTCCTGTGGCGCACCGCCCGGCCGTATGCGGTCACCTGGGAACAGGTTCATCAGCGGGGACAGATGGCGGTGTGTCGTCTCACCCAGGTCGTCCGGGGACATCCATTCCTGCAGCCGGCCGGACGTCGGGCTGACCTCCGGCAGATACAGCCGTTCCTGGAGCCGCCCGATCCGGGCCGCGTACGCCGTGTCCCTGCCGAGGAGCCTGCACGCCTGCCGGTAGCTCCCGAACAGCAGGTGCACCAACTCCTGGGCGTAGGTGATGCCCCGGGCGTCCTGCGGACCGTGCTCCGGCGACCAGTCGTGGTCGTCGACCAGGACCTCACGCCGCTCACCGGTGGCCGCCTCGGTGACCGTGACCGTCACCAGCCGCGCCTCCCAGAACTCGCAGGCGCCCCGCAGCAGTGGCAGGATCCGCGCCAGATACGCGGTGTCCTGGGTGAACTCGTAGTGCTCCCACAGCGACTGGCACAACCAGGCGTTGCCCGCCGGATGCCACCACCAGCCGAGTCCGCCGTGGACGTTGGACGAGAACGCCACCGTCCAGCCGGCGACCTTGCCGCTGGTGTTGCGGAACCGGTTGCGCGGATCGCCGAACAGATCGCCGGTGAGCTTCGTCCACGACGGCAGCTGCGCCAGGCAGTACTCCGTGAGCGCGTCGAAGCACGGCTGGAGACCGGTGCGGTCGGCCATCCAGTAGTTCATCTGGAGGTTGACGTCGGTGTGGTAGTCGCCCATCCAGTCCGGGTCGTTGCCGTCCAGCCACAGCCCCTGCAGATTCAGCGGCAGGCGGCCCCGCGATCCACTGATCATCAAGTAGCGGCCGAACTGCACATACGCCGCCTCCAGTTCGGGGTCCGGATCGCCCTGCGCCCTGCGCGCCTGCAGCCGCTCCCGCGTGTCGAGCCGGCGCTGGACGTCCGTCGACTCACCCAGCGACAGGTCCATCCGGTCGTACAGCGCCCGGTGGTCGGCGACATGGGTGTGCAGCAGCTTCTCGGGAGCGATCCGCGCCGCCGAGCGCACCTTGGTCCGGGCGAGGGCCGTCGGGTGCAGGTCCGGGTCGCGGTAGCCGGTGGCGAAATCCGGCGCGTAGTTCGTACCGCCGCTGATGACGATCGTCAGCGAGGTGCAGCGGGTGAACGCGATCTGCGAGCCGCAGACCCGCACCGCACCGCCGCTGCCCCGTGCCGTGATCGCGGCGCCGTAGCGCAGTCCGTTGCCGAAGGAGTCGTCGAGGAACAGCTCGGCCCGCGCACCGTCGGCGGACGTCGTCTCGCCGTGGGTGCCGTCGAGGGAGATGGTGCCGGTGTACGAGCCGCCTCCGCGCTGGGTGAGCCGGACGACGATCACGTCGTCGGGGGCGCTCGCCCAGATCTGCCGTTCGTAGCGCACCCCCGCTCTCGTGTACGAGCTGGTGACGATCGCCTGTCCGAGATCAAGGGCGCGGCGGTAGTCGTTGACGGCGGACAGGTCGTGGTCGGGGATGTCGACGGCGATGTGCGTGAGCTGGGTGAAGCTGCCGAAGTTCTCCCGGGCGTAGGGGAACTGGCCGTCCTGGTCCAGCGTGTCGTTGAGGCCGCCGGTCCACATCGTGGCGTCGGTGACGAACAGGAGCTCCCGGCCGGGGTCGTTGCCCACGAGCGCGCCGAGTCTGCCGTTCCCGACGGGCAGCGCCTGCTCGATCATCTTCCGGTCGGAGGCGGGCGCCCGGTACCAGAGTTCGCTTGCCGGGTCGGTGGCCCGCATCGGTGACGTGGTGGGGCGGACCGGCGCCGCGGTCGCAGTGAAGGCGGGCAGACCGCCGAGGGCGCCGGCGCTTCCGAGCGCGGCGGCCGCGGCGAGGATGCGGCGGCGGGTCGGCGGCTGGGGGGCGGGGGTGTGCTGATCGTCCACGGTCACTCCACGGAATCGGTGGGCGGGGAGCCGGGGCTGCTCCGTGCGAGTACGGAGCAGCCCCGGCCGCGGCGTTCAGGAACGCGGGACGTCGATGCGGTCGATGTCCGGCGAGTAGTGAGATGCGCTGTCGAAGGTGAGCGTGTTGCTGCCCGCCCGGAGCGTCACGGGGATGCTCACGCTCTCCGCCGCGCCCCACCCGCCGCTGGACGGGAAGTCGTGGCGCGTGGCGCCCTTGCCGTTGGCCGAGACGGTTACCGGCCGTGGATCGCCGGAGGTGTAACGGACGTTGACGATGTACGTGCCTGCTCTGCGCACCACGACGTCCTCGATGCGGACGCTGCCGCCGAGGTAGAGGTTGCCGACCTTCTTCTGCCCCGAGCACTCGTCGCAGGAGGCGACCGAGGCGGTGCCGCCCAGGGTGCCGGCCTCGGCCTCGTACGAGGTCATCGGCTGGTCGCCGGAGCGGGGGGTGACCGTGAACAGGCGTGAGCCGTGGGAGGGCAGGGCCGCCGTGATGCCGTCCCGACGGCTGCCGAGGTTTTCGTGGTTCCACAGGTCGCGCACCGATGCGGTGCCGCCGAACCCGAAGGCGGACCAGTTCGCCGTGACGGATGCGGGTGAGTCACCGAGGTTGAACAGGGCGACCGTGTAGGTGCCGTCGGGATTCCTCATGCCCCAGACCTGCCGTTCCGCGTCCGCGGTGACCGGGCGGGCGACCGGGCCCGGCTGCTGGTCGACGGCGAGCACCTCGCGGTTGGTGAGCAGCTTCAGCCCGTAGTCGTCCAGCTTCGTCAGATCGTCACCCGAGTAGAGCGGGGACTTCGAGATGGCCCACAGGGTCATGTAGCTCTGCCGCTCGGCCTTCGTCAGCCCGTCCATCGCGCCGTTGCCGACGTCGAGGGAGTCCAGGTCGTTGAATCCGCCCGGACCCGCGTGCCGGGTCCAGGCGGGGGTGTCGCGCCAGCGGTCCTCGACCGAGTTCTCCCAGGTGACGAGTGAGTCGCAGTAGCACTCGACATCGGTGTCGATGCGCCATCCGTCGGAGCTCTTCTTCCAGTCGGCGATGTAGTCGATGTCCAGCGACCAGGAGATCTCCAGGTGGATGGGGCGGCCCGCGGTGGCGATCGCCTGCTTCCACGCGGCGACGTCGGCCCGGTTGTCGTAGTTGTCGCCGCTCTTGAAGGATCCGGGGCCGACGCCGTCGAGCTTGAGGAAGTCGTAGCCCCAGTCGGCGAACAGCTGGGCCTGGGAGTCGATGTACTTCTGCGCGCACGGCTTCGTGAAGTCGATCTTGTAGGCGCTGTCCCAGCCGTTGGTGGTGCGCAGATCGCCGTACACGATGTCACCGGTGGTGCAGCCAGGGGCGTTCCAGACCGGCACCCTGCCCTCGCCGTACGCCTCTTTCTCGAGGCCGACGGGGAGGTAGATGCCGGCCTTGAGTCCCTTGGCGTGCAGATCGTCGGCGACGGCCTTCATCCCGCGCGGGAAGCGCGCGGGGTCGGCCTTCTGCCGGCCGTACGCGTCGAACAGCGGCTTCCAGTCCCAGGTGCGCCACCAGCCGGCGTCCATGTTCACGTACTCGTAGCCGTACCTCTTGAGCTTGGCGGCCATCGCGTCGGCCTGCTTCAGGACGTTCGCCTCGGTGAGATAGCTGTAGTCGCCCCTGGGGTTGAGGCCGGGGTACTTGCTGGACTGCATGCTCCAGCTGCTCCAGCCCATGTACGGCTTCTGCGCAGGGGCGGGCGAAGCGGTGGCGGCGCTCGTGGCAGGGGAGGTGGGCGCGGCCGGTTCGGCGACGGCCTGCGGCACTGCGGTGGTCAGCGATGCGGCGATGGCGAGGGCGAGCAGCGCGGGGACCGTGCGCGCCCTTCGGCTGCGGCACGGGGCCGAGACATCGTCTCTGGGGGTGGTGCCGGAACTGGTTGTGGGCAGCATGAGGCGGGCCCTCCTGCAATGCGGCGAGAGGCGGACGGGTGGGGGAGGTGTCAGTCGGTCTGGATGAACGTCTCGATCGCGGTCGCCGCGGCACCGCGCGCCCATTGGTCGAACGGCAGCGGACGGGTCGTCAGCTCGCACTGTGCGGCGGTGGAGAAGGCGGCTTCGGTGAACGCGTCCCGGATCTGTGCGGCGAACAGGTCGTAGGCTGCGAGCCCCTCGCCGGAGATGATCACCCGCTCGGGTCCGAGGAGGTTGACCACGGCCCCGATCGCCCGGCCGATCGCCTCGCCGGCCCGGGCGTACGCCGCCCGGGCAGCGGGGGAGTCGCCGTGCGCCAGAGCGAGCGCCGCGGCTGAGTCCGCCACCGGCAGTCCGGTGGCCTCCCGGACGCTGCGCAGGATCGCCGGGTCCGACGCGATCGCCTCGACACATCCCGTGTTGCCGCAGTGGCACGGAGGTCCCTGCGGGTCGACGGTGAGGTGGCCGATCTCCCCGGCCACCCCGTGTGCGCCGGAGATCACGCGTCCGTTCACGACGAGCCCGCAGCCGATGCCCGCACCCACAGTGACCAGGGCGAAGTTCGCGCAGCCCACGCCACCGCCGAACCACTGCTCGGCGACGGTCAGGGCCCGTACGTCGTTGTCGACGGTGACCGGCAACCCGGTTGCCGCCGACGCCAGTTCGGCCAGCGCCACCTCGTGCCAGTCGAGGAACGGCGAGTAGCGGACCGCTCCGGCGGCGCGGTCCACGTCTCCCGAGACGGCGATCCCGAGGCCCTGGACACGGATTCCGATGCCCTCGGCCTCGATGGCCAACTCCTCCGCGAGTGCGGTGATGACGCCGAGTACGGTCGCAGGGTCGCGTGCCGTGAGCGGTTCGTGCCGGGCGGCGCGGATGCGGCAGCACAGGTCCGTGAGCACCGCGATCGCCTCGTCGCCGGTGATCTTGACGCCGAGGAACAGGGCGCGGCCGGCGTCGACCCGGACGGGGTTGGCGGGGCGGCCCGTTGCCGGACGTGCTCCGCCGTTCGCCGCCTCCACGACGTAACCCGCCTCCATCAGCGGGCGGACCGCCTTCGTCACGGCAGCCGGTGACAGGGCGGTACGACGGCCCAACTCCAGCCGGGTGAGCGGTCCGTGGGACAGCAGAGTGGTGAAGACCGACGAGGCGGCCGGTGTGGCCGCCGGGAACGTCTCGGTGCGGTACGTCGACGGCATGGCGGGAAACGTAGAGGGGTTATTTTCCGCTGTCAATAAAGTCGGCGGCCCGGAGCCGTAGCTGTTTCGGGAAGTGGACGGATCCGACCTGCGCAACCCTCTGACCGAGGGGCATCTGTCGGGTAAATTCCCTCTGTGCACGGCCAGTTGATCTCATGGACGCGCAGCGGGACCACGGGGAGGCGGGGGAGCGCCATGTGCGGGACACTGTACGGTCAGCAGGCGCTGCAGGAGAGCTTTGTGCCCCGGCTGGTCGGCCTGCACCACAAGGACGGGTACCAGATCCCCTTCGCGTATCCCCGGGGCGCGCCGGTGGTCCGCATCGTCGGCGGGCGCGGCAGTGGGCGGACGGCACTGCTCGACGGCGTCCGGGCCGCATACAGCGATCGGGTGCCGCTTGCGCAGCTCGACCTCGCCGATGCCGGGTACGGCGAGGCCGGTGTCGCCGGACTCGGCGACACGGAGGTCCCCAACGCCTCGCACCTCACGAATCTGCTCTTCCTGCTCGCCTACAAACTCCACCTCGAGGTGTCGCACTTCGGCAAGCCGCTCGCCTTTCCCCGGCTCGCGCTCGGGCTGCTGGTCGTGACCGCGTGGCGGCCGCCCGGGACCGAGGACCCCGGCGGCCCGGCCACCGGAGCGGGCCCGCGGGTGCGGCCCCCGGACGTACGGCCTCCCGAGATGGTGCGCACGGAGCGCGAACTGCGGGAACTGCTGCGCGACGAGAATCCGGACGTGGCCCGCCGCAGGGAACTCATGCGCACCTGGTTCGACTTCAGCATGAACTATCTGCCCCAGATCCTCGGCGTCGCCGGCCTGGACCTCGTCGCCCGCTCCCTCTTCGAGGGACTGCTCCCGCACCTCACCAAGAGCGACAGGGGCGCACCTGCCTGGTGGGGCGCGAGGCTGCACCGCTCCCAGGGCTACCAGGGGGACTCGGTGCAGCGGCTTTTCCAGTTCGTCCGTCTGTTCCGCCGTTTCGACGAACGCAGGCGCACCGCCGAGGAGCATCTCGTCGCCGCGTTCCTCGCCGACATCGACGCCAACTACGGCACACTCCGGCGGCTCAACCGCAAACCCCGGCCGCTGCTGCTCCTCGACAACGCCCACACCGACGTCGGGCAGGCGTTCCTCGGCCTGCTGGAAGCCGGGTTCGAGCCCTCGGACAAGGACCCCGTACGGCCCGTCGTCCTCGCGACCGTGCTCGGCAGCGGCGGACACCATCCGCCACTGACCGACCTCGACCGGAACACGGCATCCCCCGCCCCTCCCGTCGTGCTCGGCATACCCGACATCGACCCCGCCCACATCGGCGAGATGCTCAGCTCCGTCGACTACCCCGAACACCTGCCACGCCTCGTCGCCCGCTACAGCGGCGGCCGCGCCGCCAGCGCGCGCACCCTCGCCGACGCGGCGATCCGCCGCGTCCAGGACGCGGGCACGATACGCAGCCGGGAACTCGTCGACGCCGCGGTGCCCGACCTGCTCGCCAAACTGCTGCCCGACCCCGTCCTGCAGGAGAGGCTCGTGCTGCTGTCGGCCGCCGAAGACGGCACCACGCGGCGCGGGCTGTGGACCTTCGCCCACCCCGAGGACCACTCAGACGAACTGGTCGCCGCCCGCGTCCACGAGGCGGACGACTACCGCGCACGCGCCCGGCTCGACGGCGACCGCGCCCTCGACCTGCTGCTCCGCCACCGGCTCGCCGCCACCGTCACCCACGAGCGCTGGCGCGACACCCAACTCCGGCTGCGTTCCCTGTGCGACCCGCGCAGCGACACCTATCTGCACCACACCCTCGCACTCGGCCGCACCGAGGAAGTGGTGTGCGTGCTGCACCACCGGTTCACCGTCGCGTCCCCCACCGCGTGGCTGACCTCGCTCAACCGCATCTGCGCCGCCCCGCACCCCCGCGAGGACTACGAGCCCCCGAGCGGCACGGCCACCCTGTCCTGCACGGCATGCGGCAGCGACACCCCCGGCCCGCACCACGAGGCGGTCGCCAGCCTCGTGCCGCTGCTGTGGCAGCTGTCCGACCCGCTCACCCTCGCGCCCCGCGAGGACGAACTGACCACCGTGCGCATCGCGCTGGAGACGCTGTACGGCAACAAGGCCGTGCACGCCGCCTACCGCGACGCGTCCGCGACCTGGCCGGCCGCGCTCAGGGCCGGCCTACAGGCCCCCGATCTGCCCGTCCCGGAAGGGGCCGCGTCATGACCTCGTTCATCGGAAGGCTCCCCGGCGGACCGCTCACCAAGGCGGCCGTCCTGTTCGCCACTCTCGTCGTCCTCGCCGCCGCCGTGTGGACCGGCATCGTCTTCCTGGGTCCCGACCCGGCCTGCGGGAAGGGCATCGAGGAACGCGGACCCGAGGGCCGCGAGGAGTGCACCGGCGTGACCGACGGCAGCTATGTGTTCGCCGACAATCTGAAGGAGATCAGCGCCCGCATCAAGGCCGAGAACGACCGCATCGCCGACGAACCGCACGTCTCCATCGCCGTCATGCTGCCGATGGCACCCACCCAGGCCTTCGAGCAGGAGAAGACCCTGCACGAGGTGCAGGGCGCCCACCTCGCCCAGTTCCGCGCCAATCACGACTCCAACGGCAAGAAGCCCGCGATACGGCTGCTGCTCGCCAACCCCGGCCGCAACCACGACCACTGGAAGCCCGTGGCCGATCAGCTCGGCGCCATGTCCGAGTCCACGGACGACAATCTGCGTGCCGTCATCGGCTTCGACGTCTCCACCGCCACCACCCAGGCCGCCATCGGTCATCTCACCAGGGAACGTGGCATCCCCGTCGTGGGCGGCCCGATCACCGCGGACGACTCCGGCAACAGCGCCGCGCGTCCCGACGCCTACCCGGGCCTCGCCCGCGTCGTGCCCACCACCACCGACCAGGCCAGGGCGCTGTCCCACTTCAACAAGAACATCGACCCCGAACACACCCTGGTCGTCGAGGACGTCCGCACCGGCGACAGCTACGTCGACGCCCTCAAGCAGGCGTTCGCCGAACGGACCGAGGGGGCACCACGCGCACCCGAGCAGTACCGCGCACCCGACGAGTTCCACGACGAAGGCACCACGGCCAACGCCTTCGACCAGATGGTCGACACCATCTGCACCTCGGCCGCCGAGGTCATCTACTTCGCCGGACGCCCCGTGCAGTTGCGCCAGTTCGTCAACGAACTCGGCAACCGGGGCTGCACCGAGAAGAAGTACACCGTCATCACCGGCTCCGGCGCCTCCACCCTCTCGTCCGACAAGCTCCTCGACTGGAAGGCGTTCGGCAAGGGCGTCACCCTGCAGTACGCGGCCGTCGCCCACCCCGACGCCTGGGCCGGCCCCAAGGCCCCCGCCACCGGCGGCTCCGCCGCCGCGTACCGCACCCTCGCCGACCTCGCCACCGGCTCCGAGGTCGGCAACATCGGCCCGGTGGAACTCACCGACTCACGCACCATCACCTTCTACGACGCCGGACTCACGGCGATCACTGCCATCCGCATGCGCGACGACGGCGACCCCGTCATCCCCGCGCTCGGCCGCATCAGCGACTCCTGGCTTCGGCTGCACGGCATGGGGAAGGTCGACGGCGCGAGCGGCTGGATCTGCCTCGACAACTACGGCAACCCCTACAACAAGGCGGTCTCCGTGGTGGAGCTCGCACCCGACGCCCCCGGCCGGATCCGCTTCGTCGGACTCGCCTGGCCCACGGGCCGGCCGACACCGGCGGACTGCACCGCGAGCCGCACCTGACACACGAACACGGTGGCCGGGCAGCCCCCTTTGGGCTGCCCGGCCACCGCATGTCGTACCCGTCAGACGTTGGGCACCTTCAGCTTGTCCCAGCTCGTCTTGCCCGGGACACCGTCCGCGTCGCTGCCGGAGTAGCCGAGCTTGCGCTGCCATGCCGCGTACGACTTGCGGTCGGCCTCGGACCAGTCCGGGCCCGGCCCCACCTCGTAGCGGCCGCAGCCCTCGGCCACCAGGCGCTTGCCCATCGCGGTGATGATCGCGCTGCGGCGGCCTGCCTGGAAGAACGCCGCGCCGGGGAACGGTTCGTATCTCGGCGGGGCGGGCGGCTTCGGCGGACCGTCCGGGTTGCCGCCCAGCCGCTCCTTGATCCTGTTCCGCATCGAGTCCATCGTGAATCCGCGCGGATCGACCTTGCCCGGCTGCCACTCCTTGTGACCGATCACCGAGCGGTGCGTCCAGCCGTGCGCCCGGCAGATCGCCGCGGCCGCCTTCTCGATGGCCTCCAGCTGCACGGCGGGCCAGGGGTCCTCGCCGTCACCGAGGTTGATGCACTCGAAGCCGTAGAAGTAGCGGTTGCCGTCGGTGTTGGCTTCGTTGTCCGCCGGCAGCGCCGACTCGTTGATGACGGCGCGCAGTACGTCGTCGTCGCCGAGCCCGGCGTGGTTCGCCCGGCCGTTGCCGACGAGGTAGACCGTGCCGTCCTTCGCGATCACGCCGTGGCACAGCGGGCCGGGCAGACTGGAGTGACCGTTGTAGCAGAGCTCGACGGAGCTCTGGGTGCCCTTGGTGACGGTGTGATGGATCATCACACCGTTCACCGGCCCCCACGGCCCCTTGTGGTTGCGGTTGTGCGTGCGCCAGCTCCGATGCTCGACAACGCGCAGTCCCTCGTTGCGAAGGGCCTTGAGCAGGCTGTCGGCGGACAGAGGCTTCGCCATCGTTGGTGCTCCTTCCCGGAAGTCAGTTCGCGGGCCGTCCCTGATCGTTTTGCCCGGTCTGCGGGTCGGCCGAACCGATTGCCGCGGCCCGCTCCGCCGCACGTGCCTCTTCCTCGGCAGTGGCCTCCGCGGCCAGCGCCTCCTCGTCGGCCGCCGGGATCGGCGCGGCCAACTGCCCGAAGGCGAGCCGGAGATCGGCCACGGACCCCTCGCCGAGCACCCAGGCCAGCGGCGCTCGATGGACCTCGACACCGTGCGGCGACCGCAGCAGCGGGCGGCGGGCGGCATCCGTCGGCCATTCCACGTCACCCGTCGCCGTGCGCGCCGCGACGGTCCAGAAGTCCCCGGAGCGGTATGCACGGCCGGGCTCGAAGTACACGAACACGCCGTCCTCCAGCGGCAGCCAGGCGCCTTCCTCGATCCGCAGCGCGCCGCGGGTCCTGGCCGCGCCCTTGCCGCGTCCGGTCGCCGGACGGTGATCCCAGCGGCGCAGATACGGGTTGCGCTCGGGCCGGCGGCCGACCGAGGGGTCCGGCTCTTCCGACAGCCGCACCCGCCGCCCGGGCAGATCGAGCTCCTCGACCCGCAGCAGCGGCAGCGGCTCACGGCGGCTGCTGTAGGCGGTGTCGGTGAACTCCACCCAGTCGCCGACGTTCAGATCCAGCTTGTCGTCACTGCCGAGGGAGGCCAACTCCACCCACGTGCCGTCCAGTTCGTCGACCGGGAAGGTCACCGAACCGTTCTCCCGGGACCACTTGAACGTCGCGTCCTTCGCCGCGCCGCCCTCGTGGATCTCCACCCGGTACAGCTGGTTCTCCGGACCGCGGTAGCGGGCGTCCGGCGGGATCGGGCACGGATCCTCGTCCGCCCGGTCCGGCCGCACGCTGCGCGCCGCCATCCGTGCCGTCGGTGCCTGCGCCGCCGACCACTTGTCGAACGCGACACGCACCTGGTCCTTCGTCGCGCCCTCCTCCAGTTCCAGCGCGGAACCGGGCAGCGGAACCACCTGCCACACCGTCTTGAGGCGGGCCGCCGTGTCCGGCATCGCCGCGCCGAGCGCCACCTCGCGCAGCAGCGGGTCCTCGGCAGCGGTCACCGCCCGCTCCCACACCTGAAGGACCGCCAGATACGGGAACTGCGTGGGCAGCCGGTCGCCGGGACGCTCCGGGTCGCGGTACCCGTCGGGCTGGTCCCAGTACGTCCACGTCGCCAAAGCGCCCGGAGCCTCCGATTCCTCGGCAGCCTCGCCGTCGCCGTCGGTGACGGTGACGGGGACGCCCGGCGCCGGACGCGTCGCGTCCACCAGGATGCCGTCCACGTAGTAGCGGCCGCCGCCGATCGACAGATCGTCCAGCTCCCGGCTGCCGCCGAGGAAGTCGATCCGGAAACCTGCCGCACCGCGCGGGCCGCCGTGCTGCCCGATCAGATCGCGGGCGGTGGTGCGGGCCTGGTGCAGCTGGATCGCCGTCTGCTCGTTGGCATCGGCGTCGAGCTGGACACGGCCCTGCTGGGCGATCACCGCCGAGTAGTGCCGCTCCGGCCGGAAGGTGACACGGGAGATGTCTGCGTGCATGGGTTGGGGTCCCCCTCGGGAAGTTCGGAAGAAGTCGTGTCAGGTGACGGGGATGATCCCGGCGTCCGTACCGGCCGGGGTGTACTCGGCGAGCCGGGCCCGCAGGCTGTCCTCGCGCTGCGGTTCGTACAGATCGTGGAAGACGCCCATCTCGGCGCCGTCGTCCGCGCCCCGCCGGATGCCGGGCGGGCACACGTCGGAGAGCCGGCCGTACGCGGGCGTGCCGTAACGCTCGCTCGTGAACAGCGGCCGCATCGTCGCATCGCCCGCGAGATCCGGTTGGCAGCGGTGCCTGCGCGGCGTACGGGAGCCCGGCGGCACGTACGAGTACCGCAGGCAGCCGACACCGCGCCGCGCCACCCACATCTGCCCGGTGAAGATGCTGTTCTCGCCGATCTCCACCGCATGCGTGTGCACCTCGCCGATCACGGTGGTGCGGTACGCGTGCAGCACGGCGTGCGCCAGCCGGCAGTCCGGCGCCGACAGCGCCTCACGGTCGTGACCGGTGGCGTCGAGGACGCTGTCCCGGATGTGGATCGGCAGCGGATCGTGGTTCACCTCGTCGCCGATGACCTCGATCGTGCCGAGGACGCTGTGCTCGATCTGCACACACGCCGTCGTCCTGTCCAGTACGAGACTCGGCTCCTCGGGGGAGTGCGGATCGCACTCCGGCTCCAGCGACCAGCCGGGCACCAGGGTGCAGTGCCGCAGCACCACCGCGCCGACCGGGCCGCACACGTTCAGCCCGCGCCCCGTGATCAGCAGCCCGTCGAGCACGATGCGCGGCGCGTCCCGGCCCGGAGCGCAGTCCTCCTCCTGCGCACGGATGTTGAGTGCGTCGGGGCGGTTGCTGTACCAGTCGAGCAGCCGGATCACCGGCCGACAGCCCTCCGCCGCCCGCAGTACGAGCCGGTCGCCGCGCTCCAGATCGAAGTCCAACTGCTCCTGATAGGCGCCGCTGTGCGTGATCTCGATGATGCCCTCGGGGCCGCAGCGGCCCGCACGCCGGTCGCCGCGCCACTCCTCGTACGCGTCCATGATCTTCTGGTGGGCCCCGCCCGGCCCCACCCGGTAGACCTTCGCCGCCGGCGAAGTGTCCCGTTCGCGCGGGTACTCGCCGCCGCCGATGTCGTCGCCGAACGCGTAGTGGTAGGTCACCCACACGCCCTGCCGCGGCGCCGAACGGGACCCGAACGCGATCCGCCCCAGTACGGGGTCGACCGCCACCTGGCCCCGCCGGGGCCGGTAGCGCCACTGCGAGAGGTCCGCGACGACGATGTCCGACATCGGCACCGGCTCGTCCTGGCCGTCGCGCCAGATGGTGAAACTCTTGCCGGGACCGTAGTAGTCCGCGAGCCGGTCGGCGAGCTGCCGGCGCCGGATGTACGCGGGCACGTTGTCGATCGTCGCGATGTGTGTGGCGGACGGCTCCGGAACCGGCTTCGTCACCAGCGGGCTGTCGTTGCCGAGAATCGAGAACGTGTAGAGGCTGCGCGCACGGTCGATGCAGTACGCCGGAGCTCGCGTGACGTGGTAGGGCTTCAGCCGCCACACGAACAGCCCCACCCCGGCCGGCGAATACCCGCCCGTGCGGCGCGCCGAGGCCGCCCTGCGTACGTCCACCGACCGGGCGACCGACCCGAACGGGCCACCCGACAGATCGAGTTCGCCGCCCTCGCGGACGTCGGCCAGCCGGCCGCGGCCGGCCCGGCGCACATCGACGTCCGCCGTCCCCGACCGGTACAGCTTCACCGGCTGCTGGTGCGAGACGAGCCGGGAGAACTCCACCGCCCGTGCCGGCCACCCGCCGATCTCCTGCGCCAGCTCCTCCAGGAGGTGCAGGGTGCCCTTGCGCCTGCGGTTGGCGACCGTCTGCGCCACATCACGGCGCGGCGCGAGCGCCTCGGCGAGCCGGGCACGCGAGGCGTCGGCGCCCTCGTCCCCGAGTCCGTCCGTCCGCACCCTCTCGTAGCCCGGCAGCGGCTTGTAGCCCACCAGATCACCGAGATACGGCAGCACCCAGGGTGCGGCCGTCTCCACGAACAGGTCCTCGTAGCCCTGCTCGACCCCGTCGCGCACCAGGTCGACCTGTTCGGCGATCACCGCGAGCAGCGCGCGCAGCGGTTCCCCGGCCTCGGCGTCCCGGAGCCGGTGCCACTGGGGGAGCAGCTCCGCGAGCCCGTCCGGTTCCCTGCTCATGCGGTGCTCCCTTCGTGCGTGTTCATGCGGTGACCTCCGTGAGAATCAGCGTGTCCGCGACCTGCGGTGACAGCAGGGCGAGCTGGGCGGGGCGGATGCCGCGGAAGACGAACACCGCGCGTCCCTTCGCCAGCCGCCGGGTGTCGGTGATGTCCGGGTTGAGGCGCAGCAGTTCGGCGAGCGATATGCCGTAGCGCCCCGCGACCTGGGTGAGCGTCTCGCCCTCCTCCGCGGTGACCCGGTGCACGTCCTCGTCGTACGCGGCGAGCCGCGCCGGGACCGTGGCCCGCGGCTCGGCGAACCTGTCCGTCAGCCCGGTGAGCTCCTGGGGCGTGAGCGAGGCGGGGACGCCGTCGAACACGTCCACGTCGACGTGGTCCACGCCGGGCACACGGTGAGCCGTCGCCAGCACGTCGGACAGCTGCGCGGGCCTCCCCAGTTCGCGCGCGCCGGCTCCGAACTCCCGCAGCAGCGCCGCTCGCAGCCGCGGCTCCACCACCTGCCAGCTGTGGTCCGGGGCGATCTTGACCTTCGCGGCGATCAGCAGCAGCACCAGCTCGCGTACGTCCACCCGGACCGGGAGCCGTGAATCGCCGTACCGCGCGAGCGAGGAGCGCAGCGATCGCAGGACGTCCGAGTCCTCGGCAACGGGGATGTCGTCGACCCCGGCGACCGTCACATGGAGCACCCGCCGCCTGCCGTCGAAGATCTCCCGTGCCACGGCCCGTCCGATCCCGGCCCGCGACCGCGCGAAGTCCTCGTAGTCCGCGACCGAGACGAGCCGGTCGAGCGCCGACACCGCGAGCGGCACCGTGCGCCGGGTCAGGCCGGGCCCGTCGGCGTCCGCGCCGCCCGCAGCGGGCTGCGGGTTGGTGACGCCGGTGACACCGAGCGGGCGGGTGACGGCCTGCGTGATGCGGCCCGCCCGCACATTGGCCGCACGGCCCGTGCCGAACCGGTAGCGGGCACGGACGTTCTCACTGCCGGTCGGCAGCCGGGCGCCGTGCACCCCGTCGCCGAACGTCACCGTCGTCCGGCCGTCGGCGGTCGTGCCGGTCACGTACACCCTGTCGCGCGGTCCACGCCCGGCCAGGCTGTCCACCTCGTGCCACAGCAGCCCGTCGACACGTACCTCCAACTCGGGTTCCGCACCGAGGGGATTGTCCGCCGGGAGCCAGGTCAGGGGCGACTGCCAGAGCGCGAACGTCTGGTTCGGCCGCCCCGCGTCACCGCTGCCGATCGGCTCGTCCCGGCTCTCACCGTGCGTCGCCGCCACCACATTGCCCAGTACGCGCACCGTGTCACGGCGATACCGGTACACCAGCTTCGAGGTGAGCTGCAGCCTGGTGTGCACATGGTCGCCCGGCAGCCGCGGATCGAGCACCTGCTCCACTCCGGCGACCACCACCAGCTCCGTGCCCGTCACCCCCGAGGCGCCGGGGGACCGCGGCAGTACGTCCGTCCGCTCGCCGGAGACGATCAGTTGCCGTCCCGGCCGCAGTCCGTCGTACAGCTCGGCCAGTTCGAGTTCGTCGCCGTGCACGTCCTCGCCGAGAGGTTCGTCGGCGAGGCGCAGGCTCTGCCCGCCCGCGTGCACGACGGTGTCGCGGATGTTGGACAGCAGCACGTCGTGGTCGTCGAGCCACGGATCGGCGAGTGT
Source organism: Streptomyces sp. NPDC043812 (assembly GCF_056436245.1). Lineage (NCBI taxonomy): Bacteria > Bacillati > Actinomycetota > Actinomycetes > Kitasatosporales > Streptomycetaceae > Streptomyces > Streptomyces sp. NPDC043812. The sequence goes on along the minus strand of NZ_JBWKCY010000008.1, from coordinate 87,600 downwards.
CAGCTCCGTACCGCGGCCCGTGATGCCGTAGTTGGTGTACACCGCCGTGCGCACTCCGGTGACCCGTGTCGTCACGAACTTCAGCTTCTCGTCGCCGGGGATACCGTCGGCACCGCCCGCGCCCTTGCGGGGACGCTCGATCGCGACCCAGCTGCCGACCGTGACCGAGTCCTGGACCGAATCCAGTGGCAGGACATGACGGTTCGCCGCCTCCGGCACTGTTGCGATACCGATCACGACGTTCGCGGGCTCGCTGCCGACCGTGTAGGCCACCGTCAGCTCGTAGTCCTCGTGCCGGATCTGGTGATGCTCACCCGGAGCCAGCTGCCAGGTCTGCGTGTCACCGTTGTGCACGGCCACATGGACCCGGCCGTCCTCACCCGGGCGGGACACGAACAGCGTCCGCTCCGGCAGACCGTCGTGCAGCTGCGCGGTGACGCCGGGCTCCTGAGAATCCGCCGGGCGCCTGCTCAGCCAGCTCAGATCGTGGTCCTGACCGGCACGCGTACGCAGCGTGATCCGGCCAGGACCCAGCTCGAACGTCTTGTCCGCGGGAAGGTTCTCCGACACCTGCACCGACGAACCGGTCTCCGTGTGCTGGAACTCGGTGCGCACCGGCACCCGGCCCGCCGGGTCGTAGACCACCCGCATCGTGGTCAGCGCCGCACCCGTCAGTGGCCAGTCCGCCTGCCGGATCACCCGGCCGCGCTCGTCCTGCACAGGCCGGAGCGGAGCCGTCGCACCGAACGGTGCCGACGTCACGCGCATCGCCTGCAGCTCGCGCAGCAGCGCGGGCGCGGCCGGGGCGGCCCGCCGCCATGCCGCGTACATTCCGTCCGCAACGCGCGGGTCGAGGGCACCCAGCAGTTGCGCGCCCATCTCCGAACCGGCGGCGGGCAGCCGCCCCGCCCGCCGCCCACTCGCGCCGGGCCGCACATCGCGGGTACGCAGGGCCGGAAGCACCGCGCCGAGCGCCCGCAGCGCCGACGCGCCCTCGGACAGCCGCGTCTCGTCCGGCGGCGCCGGACGGGACGGCTCCAGGTCGGCCGCCCGCTCCCGCAGCTCGCCGACCACCGCCTCCAACTGCTCGAACCAGGCCGCCACATCCTCGTGCGCGGCGGCCACCGCCTGCGCCTCGGCCAGCCGGTCGTGGGGTTCGGCGAGCCGCGCGGCGAACGCGGCAGGAGTGCCGATCGCGTCCAGATCGGCGCGCAGCGGCGCCAGCACCTGGGTGTCGAACTCCTCGATGTACCGGCTGACCGGGCGCGGATTGGGGTTGGCCGGTGTCGGCTCCCCGTCCTCGACCTCCCGCTCGTCCTCCGTGATCCACTCGCGCAGTTCGCCGACCAGCTCACCCAGCGTCGGCGGCGCCGACTGCGGCAGCCCGATCGCCGTCACATCGTCCTCGCGGTCGGTACGCAGCCGGGTGACCGGCAGCAGCATCCGCTGCCCCTCCGGCCCGCCTTCCTCACCCCCGAACACGAACAGCAGCCGGTCGCCCGCCGTCAGCGCGGTGGACGTGCCCGACACGAAGATCTCCGAGCGCCGGGCCAGATCGTCGGGTGTCAGCAGGGAGGGCCGGCGCCTGCGCACCGCCAGCTCGTTCCACGACGCCCGAGCCGTCAGGTCCTCCCTCGTCTCGAAGACCTGCGAGTCCTCGTCCGACGTCGTCGGGACGCTGTTGCTCCGTGCACCCCGCGGAATGACCACGGACACCTCGGGGGCACGCGGATCCCGGTCCAGGGAATACGCGAGGTGGGTGTCGGCGGCGATACCCGGCCGCGGCCGGTGCCCCACCAGGCGGCCCAGCAGAGCCAGTGAACGGTGCTCGTTCGCGGTGCGCAGATACGCCTCGTCCGCGATCCGCTCCGAATGGAACGTGAGCAGGTCACCGACCACCGCCCACGAGTCGAGCAGGCCCACGGCCGGATCGTCCGGCGTGCGGACCGTCAGGCCGCGCAGCGCCGGATACGCGGGCGAGGCCAACCGGTCGAGCAGAGCCGCGAGGAACGAGCCGTACTCGCCCACCCGGTAGTCCAACGCGGTGCGCCCCGGCGGGTTGTACACAGCCTTCGGCGCGTGGCGCTCGTCGTGGCCGCCGCAGCCGCAGCCGCACGTGCCGCTCATCGCGCACCTCCGCCGAGCTCGATGGACAGCCGCCCGTTCTCGGGCCGGTCGGGGTCGTTGTCGCAACGTGCGATCTCCAGCGGGCCGAGCCGCAGCACGCCTGCCTCCAGTGCCGTGTCGTCGATGTGCTCGGTGAAGGACGTGGGTCCTTCGAAGAGCCTTTGCAGCCTTGTCACCCGCACGCTCTCCACGCCCTGCACGGCGGCCGCCGCGGCCACCAGGCGGCTCAGCCGCACCGGTTCGCCGAACGTCAGCGCGTCCGGGTGGAAGAAGCCGAGCCGCCCGCCGGACAGACGCCTGGTGCCCAGCAGCCGGTACAGCTCCGCGAGGATCTGCCCGTGCTGGTGCCCCGGCGTCGCACAGACCTCGATCGCGATGTCCAGCGGCACGCTGCGCGCCGGGCCGACCACCAGGTCGTGCCCGATGCGCCGGTAGCCCTCCAGGGCGTACGCCACCGAGTCCAGCAGTTCCGGACCCGGTTCCCCGGCACCCAGCGCATCCACGGCCACATGGGCCTCCTGCACACTGCCGGTCCAGCGGATCTCCGCCGCCGCCCGCTGCACACCCGGCAGCGCCGCGGTCAGCGCCGCGTAGTCCTCGGCGGTCACCGCCCGCATCCGCGAACGCTTGAGATCGAGCGGCGCCAGCTGCCGCACCTGCTCGACCGGCTCCGGCTCCGTGCCGCCCACCGCAGGAAGCGGATTGCGCACTCCGGCGACCGGCATCGCGTCTCCGGCGTCCGAGGCATCGGGATCGCGGCACAGCACCAGATGATTGATGGCCTCTGCGCCCACGTTGCCGGCAGCGCCGCCGCCGAGCCGGTAGTGCAGCTCCAGCCGGGCGCCCGGACGAGGCCGCGCCCCGTGCCTGCCGTCGCCGAACCGCAGCGCGATCCGGCCGTCGTCCTCCAGCTCGCCGACGACATGCCGCTCGCGCGGCCCGCTGTGCAGCAGATCCCGCCGCGGGGACCAGACATCGTCACCGTCGACGACCCGGACGGCGGGCAGCGCCTCGCGCGGATCCTGCCGCAGCGCGGCGGCCGGGCCGCGCAGCTCCGGCTCGTCCGGGTGCAGCCCTGCCGCGTACGCCGGGCCCCACGTGTGCGCGATCTCCCACGCGATGCCGGCATCGAGCACCGCGCCCGCGCGTGACCGGGCAGTCAGCACCTCCAGCCGCCGCAGCTTCGCGGCCAGCAGCCGCTCGCTGCGGTGCAGCAACTCCCGCAGTGCACCCACTGGATGACGCCGCAGCTCGAAGCGCTCCAGCACCTTCAGCCCGAACAGCACGGTCAGTTCGGCGATCTCCGCCTCCGTCAGACCGTCGCAGTCGCGGGCACTGCGCCACAGCTCCACCAGCCGCTGCCGCACCCGCCCCGGGACGGCCGCCAGCCGGGCCGACTGACCGGCCGACACATGCGCGGACAGCGGGAAGGGCACCGCCTGGACAACGGGGGAGCGCTGCAGCACCGGACGGAACCGGCGCCGGATGCCCGGGTACACCACCTGCGCCAGCAGCGTCTCGAGCGCCTCCGCCTGCTCGTACGCGGTGCCGGGCACGACCTTCTCCCGACGGCGGCCCGCAAGCTCCAGACCGAGTCCGGCCCGGCCCGTCTCGTCCTCGCCCGCCACCGTGAACAGCTCACGTATCTGAGCGGCGGTCAGCTGTCGTCCGTGCCGTGTCTGGTCCAGCCGTGCACCGATCAGATCCGCGACCGCATTGCCGGCGTCCTCGTCCCAGCAGCCGAAGCCGGCCGGATCGCAGGAACCGAGCACCGCAGGTTCGGGCGGCACCGTCACCGTCTCCGGCGTGCCGCCGCAGAACGTGAGCGAGCGGCCGTGGTCGACCAGCGCCACATTGCCGCGCGCGACACTCACGTCGGCGACCGGCTCGCAGTCCCTGCCGCCGCGCGTGGACAGGCAGACGGGAAACGCGAGCGCGTCCTCGGCGGCCCACGTGACCTCCAGCACCGGCTGGTCGCACAGGGTGTCCACGACGGGGGTGACGGAGGTCAGCCGCACTGCCTGCCGGTGCGCCGGGTCGGCGTCGCCGGGTGTTCCCGAACGCGGGCCGCGCACCTCCTCGATCAGCAGCAGATCGCCAGGTGCCAGCCGCAACTGGCGCCGGGAGCACTCCTCGTCGGCCCACTCGTCGCGCAGTGTCGCGGACGTGGCCCCCTTCGGCAGCGAGCACACCTCGTCGCCCCAGGTCCAGAAGCGGACCCTGTTGTGCGCGGGACGCAGCACCAGCGGCTCCACGGCCACGACCGGCTCGAACACCTCGACGGAGCCTCGCTCGCCGAGGACCGTCAGCTCACGGTCGTCGATCACCGTGCCGATCTCCGGCCGGTCCCGCGGGCCGAGCCTGCGCACATCGACGGCCGCGAACCGGAACGTGCCCGGCAGCAGTGTCAGCTCCCGCGCCACCTCCACCGTCACGAACGCGCGCGCATTGCAGCCGTCGTGCATCGGATAGTCGATCAGCCGCACATGACGGCGCACCGACACCCGCCGCCGGGCGGTGTCCAGATACGCCTCCGTCGCCACCGCGTCCTGCTGATAGCTGATCCGGTCGCCGGTGTGCGCCAGCAGCTCCACCAGCGTCATCCCCAGATCCGCCGGATTGCGCTCCACCCAGTCGGGGGTGGTCAGCGCCAGACGGTCCAGGATCAGCTGCCGGATCGATTCGTAGTCGCGGGCGGTGTAGTTCACGACGGGCGCGGCCGGGAAATCGGGCGGGCAGTCGCCGGGGTCGTCCTTGCAGTCGAACGGGGTGGGGCAGTCGAGCCGGAAGGAGAACCCGGCCGAGAAGTACCGCTGGTCGAAACCGGGGAACGGCTCGGTGCCGGGCCGCCCGTACGGGTCCGTGTCCACCACCGACAGCCGGTAGCGACTCGTGTCCCCGCTCCGGTCGAGCGTCACCAGCAGCCGGTCGTCCAGCTCGGGGTCCTCCTCGCGCTCGACCGTGACGTCGACCGCCTCGATCCCGGTGACGCGCCGCCCGCCGTCGATCCGGATGTTCTCCGGGCACAGCCCGTGCGGGGCCTTCCCGAGGAACGTCACGGTGAGCGTCAGCCCGTCGTCGCCCACCTCCACCGCGTCCACGCCGCCCAGCTGTGCGGCGCGCACCTTGCCCCGCCTGCCGTCGCTGCGGCAGACCAACTCCTCGCGCACGCCGCTCATGCGGGCCCGCTCCCCTCGAACACGTCGTCACGCCGGCTCCCGGTGGAGCGCACCGTGTAGGACAGATGGACCCGGACCACGTTCTCCTCGCTGACCACGTCCAGGGCTTCCACCTCGATGAGCTCGCCCAGCCAGCGCTGAAGCGACGCCTGCACCGAGAGCTCCAGCGCGGAGGCCAGCTCGGGACTGTTCGGGGTGAAGACCAGATCGAGCAGCCCGCAGCCGAAGTCGGGCCGCATCACCCGCTCGCCCGGGCTGGTGAACAGCAACTGCTCGATCAGATCCCGCACATGCTCGTCGTACGCGGCATGCGCGCTGCGTCCGCGCCGGTCGCTGCGGAACGGGAACGCGATGTCACTGCGTCGTCGGACCGTCATCGGCACGTCACCCCTCGTCGCGCTGCGGATACGACCGCCGGACCCTGCGGCACGAGCGCGGCGTCGAAGCACTGCGCCGCCATGGTGTCCAGCAGCACCGCCACCCCGTCGACCTGCACGCCGCGTGCGGCCGGACTGAAGCGGACGCTGGTGCACGGCCGTGGGACACCGTCGACGGTGTGCGCGCAGCCGGTCACGGCGAACACGTCCAAGGCCGTGCGGACGGGCTGCCCGTCGACGAGCACGGCACTCGGCGCGGCCGCGGCGAACGCCCGGCCGCCGTGCGGACAGTGCAGCGCGGAGACCGCGCTGATGCAGGTCCCGGAGTTCCCGGAGTGTCCGGACAAGACTTCTCTCCCCGTTGTGTCGTTACTGCTTGCCCGGCACGATCAGCCGGCCGTCGTTGACATTGACCTCGGCGCCGCTCAGCACGATCGACGCGCCCAGGCCGTTGGCGATCGTCACGCCCTTCTCGTCGACCTGGATGTACGCGCCGGTCGCCGCCTGGAGCCGGATGCCGTTGCCGCCCGGGACGTCGCCCATCACGAACTTGTGCTTGTCGGAGGTCTGGATCACCACGTTCTGGTGCGCCGGACCGCCCGTGAGCGCATCGGGCGGCAGCTCCGCACTGTCCCCGTACCAACAACCCGTCCAGATCGGGTAGCTGGGATCCCCCTGCTCGAACTCCACCCATACGCCCGCCCCGTTGGCGGGCACGACGTACTGCCCCGAGCCCGGTCCGGTGAACGGCAGGCACGGCAGCGCCCAGGTGGACGTCTCGTTGCCGAGAACGTCCGGCACCTGCACCGTGATCCGGCCGATCTTCAGCGGATCGTCGTTGCTCACCACCCGCCCCCGGAACTTGCCGAGAAACCGGTTGTTCGGTCCTGCAGCCATGCGTAGTTACTCCTGGTCCCCTGGTTCTACGGCCGTACGGTGCCGCTGCGGGCGATGAGCCCCTCGCGCGAGAGCGTGAAGTTCTGCTGGTACGAGCCGGGCCGGATGTTGTGCGTCACGGACTTCACGTAGTAGTCGCCGTCGTACGTCACCCCGGCGCCGCGCACACCCACCAGCTCGCGCGGCCGCAGGATGTACCCGTGCCGGTTGACATCGAGCGACCCGGAACCGGAGATGGCGTCCGCGGACAGCGCCGCCCGCGCCAGCAGCTCGGCCTGCGCCTGCTCGGACTCCTTCTTGGCCGTGCCGGACAGCGTGCGGCGCTTGAGCGCGGGCGTGGCCCGGCGGCCCAACGGCGGACGCAGCGGCCCGATGTCGGGCTGCGGCAGCAGCACGGCGTCGCGGGTCGCCGGGTTCTGCACGCGTGCCTGCGGCTCCTCGCGCGCCGTGCCGTCGTAGGCGAACGTCAGCTGGTCCACCGTCGAGTTGACGTCCATGTTCACGTTCAGGGCGTGCTGACGGTCCCCGATCCGGCGCTCCGGCCCCCACACCGCCGTGGAGACACCCGGGCGCGGACCCGGCTCCAGGTAGAAGATGTAGCCGTTGGCCCGGGCCAGTTCGGTGATGTACCCCAGGTCGGTGCCCGTCTGATACTCGACCCGCAGCTGCTCGCGCGGCGGCTGCTCGATCTTCTCCTGGAAGACGCGCGGCTCGATCCCGTAGTCGGCGTACTTGGCCAGGATCCGGCCCACCCGCTGGGACGGCCGCAGGTTCGGGTACCGGTCGGTGTGCTCCTCGAGGTCCATCAGGATCGACAGGTCCTCGCCCGTCACCGTGAGCGTCGAATGTCCCGGCTGGTTGCTGGCGCCCACCTCCTGACGCACGATCAGTCCGTCGAGGAGCACCTCGGGGGTCCCCTTCACACTCACCGAAAGGATCACCCGGGTCTTGGGGTCGAAGAACCCCTCGGGCAGTAACCGCCGGGACAGCGCACCCGTCTTGGTGAGGTCGAACGCGAGCTGGAACCCACTGCGTTCGCCGGCGGTCGCCGTGATCTGCGCGGACAGCAGCGCCTCGACGACCTCCGGCGGCACGGGCCGGGTCAGCCGCGGACCCGTCTGCAGCGTGATGTGCACGGGCCCGCGCCCGACGGGCTGCTCAGACATACCGGTCTCCCGGGGCGGGGAAACCACCTGCGTGCGGGATGCGGATGTCCCGGCCCGCCTCGTCCGTCAACTCCTGCGGATCGAGCACCGGATTGGCGTCCGCGATCTGCCACCACTGACCCGGGTCACCGAAGTACCGCTGCGCCAGCAGATCGGGGCGTTCCCCGGTGCTGACGGTGTGCGTCGCGTACTCGTCGTCGGTGCCCGCCGCGTCGAGCGGGGGCAGTAACCGCCGTTTGGTGTAGCGCACTTCAGTACCGTCGGCGCTGCGGTGCACCCCGATCTCCGCGTCGTGGTAGCGGCTCGAACGGGGGTAGGGGTGGGCGCCGGGTATCGCGTCCATGGCGCTCTCGTACGGCTCGATGTCTGCCATGTCCTTCAGGCCCTCCCCATGATGCCGTTGCGCCCGGCCAGCCCCAGCACGGCGAGCCCGCCGCTGCGGGCGGCCCGGGCGAGCTGCTCCTTCTGCGCGAGGTGCGCCATGTAGAGGTCGGCCCCGCGGTGCCCGGCCGGCAGATCGCTGACGCTGAGCACCTTCATGCCGATGCTGAGGCTCGCCCGGATCGGATTCAGGTTCACGTCGAACGCGGACTCGTTGATGGCGAGTTCGGTGAGCCGCACGGGCATGACGCGCTTGGCCCCCCAGGTGAAGAGGGTGAGCGGCATCTCGATCGGGCTGATCTCGATCGTCCCCTTCTTCGTCAGCCGCGAGGCCTCCCGCAACTGCGCGGTGGTCGGATGCACGAGCATTTCGAGGGTCGCGAGCTCGGGATGGATCCCGTCGGGAGCGGCGACCTCGAACTGATCGGTGGCGTCGATCTCGGCGGTGAACTTCCATGTCTCCTGCGCGGGCCCCTTGAGGCGGAGAGCCTCGTTTCTGTCCCCGGACCCACTCCCGCCCCCGCCGGCATCACCGGACCCTCCGGCGGCCTGGGGGGAGAGGGAGCGTTCGAGGGTGTCGGGGTTGAACTGGAGGACGATGATGCGCTGGGGGGTGCCGCGTTCGGGGTCGACGACGACGATGCCGGAGCGGATGGGCTTGGGTATGTCGGCGTAGCGGGTCATGTGCGCTCCCGGAGGCGGGCCTTGAGGTCCGCGTAGTCGTGATCGGGAAAGAACCGCGGAAATACCTCCAGCATTTCGTTGAGTCCCTCGGCGATGGGCGTGAAGCCTTCATCACCGAAACCTGCGTCACAGAACAGGTACTGCCAGCCGATGGTTCCCTTGGTCACCATCAGCGTGTCCAGGTACGTTCCGTAGTCGAGTTCCATCTCCATGGCGCCCTGTCGCATGTCGAAGAACCAGATCTCGGGATCCGTGGTACCAGGCGTGGCACGCAGCCCGGCCATGCGTCCGCTTCCCGTCTGAGGCGTGTTGTCGAAGATCCGCAGCTCTTTGTATAGCGCGCGCTCCCAGTCGTCGGTTCCTTCCCAGGTGTGCGACATGAGCCTTCTGCTGTACACATGATTTAGCTGGAATTCGCCGACCAGCTCAGAGCCCTGGTCTGCCGATTGCCAATACGCTGCAATTTTTTCGAATCGGAAGAAATTTCGCCGAACCTCTGGACCGAACGGCAGATCATAGTCCTCGGCAAGACTTCCGAAGACGTATTCAGGGTCGTCCAAATACTCCGGCACCTCACCGAATTTGGCCTCCCATACCGTCAGTCCGGAGGAACTGTGAATCTCCTCGAAAACGTTTGCGCAGAGCCCTTCGAACGGAAAAGATTGATTCTTGCCGTCGGGATTCATAATTCCTCACACCGTCAGTTTGACCTTATCCTGTGCGATCAGGTCATCAAGCTTGTCGAGCATGTCCGGCAAGCCGGGCATGAAGTCAGGCCCCCGCCTTCCCTTCCAGGCCCGAAGAACCGGCCCGATTCCAAGCAGCGTCTTGAACTTCCCTGCGTCTTCACGTGCATCAATGACGTGCCCGGCGAGCCTCTCGGAGCATTCGAGCATGCCGGCGATGGTCGTCGCACCGGCCGTGTTGATGAAGAGGGTTCCTCCTTCGTCCTTGTGGGGCGGCTCAACGTGCCGAGCATACTGTTTCTCCGCGCCTTTCCGAATCCAATCGCTCCGCTTTTTCCCGGTACCGCGAACTTTCTCGTATCCGCCGTACGCGGCATGGATATAGCTGGGGAAGTCGGCGAAGTCCTTGGTACGCGAGTACCCGAACCGGACCCCCGTCTTGTACCAGATGATCTTCTGCTGCTTGGGGATGGCACCGTAGGCCTGATCCTCGATGTTCTCCCGGAATGGGATATTGGTCTGCGGACCGCGTGCGGGCACGAGGTTGTCGCCGGTGGCCCTGCCGCCGAGTCGCTCCGGCAGGAGGTGCATCCTCACCCAGGCGGAGTTCTCACTCAGACCGTTCTTCGTGATGTAGTCCCAACCCGACGGCTGCCCCTTCTTCGCCTTGGAGGCATCCTGGCCCGGTCCACCGAACACCGTCTTCGCGGAGGTCCCGAGGTACTCGGAGAAGTGTCCCGCACTCCCGCGACCAGGCTTAACGTCATCGAAGTCCGGCCACTTGGGATCGGGGATGTCGTTGTACTCCCGCAGCCTCGCCGCGTTGGCCAACTTCACCATCTGCTTCCGCAGGGCCCGACGGCGGGGCTTGTACTTGTCCCGGTCCGCCTTCTTCACCTTCGCCGGAATTCCCTTCTGAATTCTCGTGGCGCGGTTGTACTTACTCACGGCGGCCTTGAGATACAGCTCTTGGTTGTCCCGCTCGGTCGACGGCTCCTGCTTCGCGATGTCCTCTCGCCATTCGGCAATGAACTTAGTGACCTCTTCCGGAATGCTGTGAACGTAAAGACCTGCGTCCGTGCCGCGGCCGTGGAACCTCAGCACGTGCCGCTCCCCGTCGTCGGCGTCAGCGAACGGCACATCCGGCAGGTCGACCGACTCGGTCCCGTCGTCCCGCCTGTCCCGGCGGTTCCTGCCCGGGTCGCGCGGGCGGTCGTCGTCCCGCCTCCGGTCCCGCCGGCGTCGCCACAGGTCCTTGAGGCGGCGCAGCCGGTCGTTCAGGCGGTTGCCGAGCTTGCGGCGGGCCTTGCCGCGGAGCTTGTCCGCCGCGCGACGCGCTCTGTTGCGGGCCGACTTGACGGTCTGGCGGGCGCGCCGGGTGCGGCGGCGGTCCTTGTCCCGCTTCCTGTCCCTGTCGCGGTCCTTGTCGCGGTCCTTGTCGCGGTCACGGTCACGGTCGCGGTCCCTGTCACGGTCCTCGTCCGGGTCACGGGGGCGGTCGTCGTCCTTGCGGCGGTCGGGGCGGAGGGTGTCGCGGGCCGGGCCGCGGCGCGAAGGGCTGTCGTCCTTGTCGTCGCGGGTGGAGCGCCGCTCCCCGTCCCGTATCCGCTTCCGAGCCGCGTTGACCTCGCGCCCCTCCTCACGCCGCTCCTCGTCGTCCCGGCGCTTCTTCGGCCGGGTCGTGTGCGAGGGCTTCTTCTCCGGTGAGGAACGCTTGCCGGGGCGCGGCCGGGCCGGCGGGCGGGACGTCTTGTCCGGCGGCGGCTTGCGCGTCGTCGGGGTGTCCGTCCCCTTGTCGCCCGGCTTGTCGGAGGACTTGGCGGGCGTGGTGCGGTCGTCACTCTTGGACTCGTCGTCCTTCGGCTTGCTTGGTGCGTCCGGCGGCGGGGTGTCAGAACCGTCGGGCTTGTCCTTCTTCTTGCGGAGGTTCTTCAGCATGTCGCCGAGCTTCTCGGCCACCTTGCCCATGAACTTCCCGACGCCCTCGATCAGGAACTCGTAGATCAACTCCAGCAGCGCGACCACACCCGCGGCCACCGCCTTCGCGAAAGGCTGGGCGCCATTGCCGCTCTTGACCGACTTCAGGAAGTCCATGAAAAGGCCGAAAGCGGCGAGGATTTCGCTGAGTGCGCCCCACGCCGTCTTCAGAGCGTCGATGATCGCCATGACCCAACCGGCACCGGGGATCAGCTTCGCGACGACCTTCTCCACCACCAGCACACCGATGATGACCGGGAGTTGCGGCAGCGCCTCGTCCCACGCCATCTGAGCCATCTGCTCGACGGTCACCCCGCCGGAGATCAGCTCCTGGAACTGGTCCATCGGGATCCCGATGATCTCCTGGACCTTCTGGTTGAACCAGGCCTTGACCGCGCTCGTGACCTCGTTGAACAGGTGGTCCCTGGCACCGGCGTCCGCGGCGGCCCCCGCCTTGCTGATCCAGTCGCCGGGGTCGGAGACGATGTCGTTGAAGATGGCCGCCCACTCGCCGAGGCCCTCCACTACGGCGGCACCGAACTCCAGCGCCCCGACGGCGGCGGTCTCGGCGACCTCGACGGCCGCCAGCATGCCGGTCTCCAGGACGTCGAGCCCGGCGAGCAGCGCCCCGCACAGGCCGTCGAGCAGTTTCCCCGCGACTTCCTTGAGCCCGTCCGCGAACTGGTTGACCTTCTCGACGGCCCAGTCCCGCGCACCATCGATGGTGTTGCGCCACTTGTCGCGCATCGCCGGGTAGTCGGCGAGAAGTTCGTCACCGAGAGCGATCAACGCGTCGGCGAATTTGTTGATCTTGTCGATCACCCAATTGCGCGCGTCGTCAATGAGTTTGAAGACCTGCTGCTTGAACTTGTCGATGAGGTCGGTGACGACCTGCCGCGCCTTCTCGAAGACGCTCTTGATGGCGTTCTTGAGATCCTCGAAGAACTGCTTCAGCTTCTCGATGGCGTCTTCGAGCCAGTTGTCGGCGTCGTCCTTGCCCTCCTCCTGCTTCTTCTCCGCGTCCTTCTCGGCTTGGGCCTGCTCATCCGTGATCTTCTTGTTGTCGTCCTCGGTGCGCTTGTCGACGTCCTTGTCGGTCTCCTCTTCCTTGCCCTTGATGTCCTTGCGGACCTCGTCGTACTTCTTGCCCTTCTTGCCGTCGATCTCCGAGGTCTTGTCGTCCTGCTCCTTACGCCACTTGTCGCGGGAGTCGGAGATGTCGGCGCGACCCTTGTCTCGGGCGTCGGCTTGCTTCTTGCTGCTGGCGTCGACCTCGTGCTTCAGGTCCCGGTCGTGCTTCTGCCGGTCGTCCTGCGCCTTGTCGTCCTTGGTCTTGCGCTCCTGCGACATCCTTTGCCGACCCTGGCCGAAGCCGGCCTGGATCTGCGGACCGCGGTCGTGCTCGGCCACGGCCGACGCCGACTCGATCGGCACCCCGCCGCCGGGCATCGTGCGACCGGCACCCTTGGCGTTCTTGCCGTTGCGGCCGGGCACCTTGCCGGTCAGGGTCTCCTGGGGAACGTCCGGATAGATCTGGTCCTCGCCCATCGGGCGAGCCGCGTCCGCCCGGCCGGAGCGGTGCAATTCCGTCTTCCGCTCGTCGAGCTTCTGGCCCTGTTCGTCGGTGCGTTGGGGGTCCGAGTCGTTCTCCAGCGGGAGCCTGGGGGCGTCGCCCACCTTGGCGTTCTGCAGGCCCTCGTCCCTCGTCGGGAGCCCGAGGATCGAGTCGATCAGGTCGTCGAGCGGCAGGATCTCCTTCAGGAGCTTGCCGAAGAGTTGCGCGCCGATCGTGACGGCGATGTCCCACCAGCTCGGCTCAGGCACGTTCGCGCCCGGAACTTCGCCTTCCGGCTTCTGTTCGCCGGCGATCTCGGGTGTCGTGCCCGGAGCTGCCTCGGTACGGGCCACCTTGGCGTTGGTATACGTCCCTGGCGCCGACGCCGTCGGGCCACCGGGCACCGTCCGCGGGGAGCCGGACGGGCGCTGCTCCTTCGGCGGGGCCTTGCGCAGGACTGTGCGCTCCTTGTCGACCGATCGGCCGACCGCGCCGTTCACTCCCTTGAGCGTGTCCAGCATCTGATGTGGCTTCAGGCCCGCTGCCGTCGCGAGTCCGGCCTCGGGCGTGGCGTTCGAGACATCCGGTGCGGCGGCTTCCTTCTTGGGCTTCGCCGGGGCGGATGCGCCTGCTTTGGCGCCACGGCCCCGTGCGGGCGGGGGAGCGGAGGACGAGCGACCGCCACCGCCACCGCCCCCACCACCTCCGCCGCGGCGCGCGTTCCGGGCGACTTGCCGTGCGGCCTGCCGCTTGCTGCCCGACGGCTTGGACCGGGCCGCTGCGCCCGCTGTGCCGGAGCCCGAACCGCCCCCGGCTTTGGGCGTGTTGGTCCTCGCTTCCGTGGCCGACATGGGTGAGGGGCCGTTGCCCGACGCCAGTTGCGGAGCAGAGCCGGACCCTGGCGTGGAGACCTTGTCCGTGCCGGTCTCCGGCCCCGGCGATGTGGCGTTGCTGTTGCTGCCGTTGCCCTCGGTGACGTCCTGGTGGTCGGGGCGGGGGGTTGGCTTGGTGTCGGGAGCGCCCTGGCCAGTGCCAGTGCCGGTTCCGCTGCCGCCGGCGCCCGTGGTGTCCTCGCCCTTGTCGGCCGGCTGGGCGGCCCCCTTGTCCGATCCGGCGCTCGGCTCCGGCTCGCTCTTCGCCGGGGCGCCGGCGGCCCGTGATCCCTGCTTTGCGGTGCCTTCGGCCTGTCCGCCACTGTCCGCCTTCTTACCGGACGCGTGGGACGAACCAGCGTCCTGGGTACGGGCGTCCTCGTCCGCCTTGGCCAGGTGCTCGGGACCGGCCGGTCCGCCGGCCGTCAGGGGCGCGCCGGCTTCTGCACCGTCGGCGGTGCGGGCCTCCTCGTCCCGCCGGCGAGCCTCGGCGTCCTCCGCGCGTTGCTCCGACTGTCGCTTCTCGGCGTCCCCACCCACGGCTTCCGCCGAGGTGAGCCCGGACAGCAGCCCCGTATCGCTCGGCCCGCCGGTTCCCTGGGACCCGAGGTCCTGCTCGGCGGACATGTCGACCGACAGCTCCTGGGTGGTCCGGCTCTCGGAGTCCGCTTCGTCCGTGCGTTCGGGTGCGCCCCGTGCCCCCTTGGGCTCCGTCGTTTCCTCGACGGTGTCCGGCTCCGATTCGCCCTCGGTGGAAGAGATTCCAGGTACCCGGGGTGCGCCCCTCTTTCGCCGCTGGAACAGCCGCGGGTCGTCGGTGGTGTCCGGGCCCTTCAGATCGGCGCCGGCGTCCGCCACACCAGAGCTTTCCGCCGCCTCGGTGTCCGGCTCCTCCGCGGCGTCCTGCTCGGATTCGGGCTCCAGCCCCAACGGCTCGTCGTCGACGTCCTGTTCGTTCGCCGGATCGCCCGTGGTAGGGGCCGGCCGGGTGTCACCGGTACGGGACCTCTCGCCGGGCTCGGCGCCGCTCTTGTCGACGGGCGACGGGGCGGCCGCGATGTTCCCGGCGCCCGCCAGCCCCTCGTCCTCACCTGCCCGGTGCTCTCCCGCCTGCCGCTCCGGCTCCTGCGGCGCCTCCTCCTGGCCTCCGGCCTCCTCCCGCTCCTCCTCGGCGGCCTGGTCGTCCTGCTTCGCCTCGTCCTTCTGCGCGCCGTCGCCCTGGGCCTTCTGCTGCTGGTCCTGCGCGGAGGCGATCTTGTCCTCGCGGACGGAGGCGTCCCTGTCCACCTGCTGGGACTGCGACCGGTCCTGCTGTCGCGCCCCGGCCTCCTCCTTGTCCTGCGATGCGGCCTCTTCAGGGGACGTGCTGCCCTTCCCGTCGCCGTCAGCCGCTCCCTCATGGCCCTCGGTCCCGGGCAGCCTGCCGCCGCCCTCGCCGGGCTGATCCTGCTCGCCCTCAGGACCGCCTCCGGCGCCCTTCCGCCGTTCGCGGGCGTCCGGCCGCTCGTCGGCGGACTCGTCGCGCCGACGCTCCTCCGCAATCTGCTCTCCCGCCCCAGGCAATGCCACCGGCGCCACCGCAGCATCCAGCGGCAGCGGCCCAGCCGCCTCGGTCTCCTCGACGAGGTCCAGCACCCGGTCGAGGGCGGGTGCCGGCAGCCGTATCTCCAGTCGGTCGAGGACGAGGTCCTGCACCTGGGGCGCCAGCCGCGCCAGTTGGAGCCGTACCCGGCCCGATCGGTCCTCCGGGTCGCCGCGCAGGGATCGCAGGACGCCGTTCGCGACGCGGTCGATCAGGGTCGCGGGGTCCAGCTCCTCCATCCGGCGGCGATCGGCGTCCACGGTCGCATAGCGCAGCCAGCCGGGCGTCGCATGGCCGGTCCGCACCTCGGCTTCCCCAGGTCGTACGGCAATCTCGCCCGATGGCTCTGCTGACTCCCGTACGAGATCCTGCGCCGCCGACTCCGCCTCGCGCTCCATCGCCTGCTGCGGCAGGCTCACCGCGCCCAGGTCGCGGCCCGCGCGCAGCATGCCGAGACCGTGCGGGTTCTGCACGGTGTGCAGCAGCTCGTGGGCGAGGAGGCGCTGCCCCTCCACCGTCCCCGGCTGGTACGCGCCCTCGCGGAAGAAGATGTCCTGGCCGACCGCCACCGCGTCCGCGCCGAGCATCTCGGTGAGCGCGCCGGCGTCCCGGTCGGTGTGCAGCCGCACCCGGCCGAAATCGTGGCCGAGCTGCTCCTCCAGCTCCCTGCGCACGCTCATGTCGAGCGGCTGGCCGGCCCCGCTGACGATGTTCTTCGGCTCGGGAGCTCCGGACCTGGCGCGGTCCTTGCGCTTGCGCCGCTTGCCGGGCCCGTCCGACCGCGTCTCCTGGGAGTGGGACGTGCTCATGGCGTCACCTCGCCCCTGCCGGACAGGCCCGCGTGCACCGCGCGCGCCAGCTCCTGGCCCAGGCGACGTGCGGATGCCGTCGCCGGCAGCGGCGGCAGACCCGCGAGGCCGTCCAGTGCCCGGCCGCCGTCCGCGGCCAGCGGCACGCCCCGCTCTCGTACGAGCCTGCCCAACTCCGCCTGGAACGCGGCCGATACCCGCTCCGGGTCCACCCCGCGGCCGAATCCGTCGAGCACCAGTTCTCCGATGTCGACCCGCACCGTGCGGGGATCATTGCGCGCATCGCCGCGCGGAGCCTCGTTCAGACCCATCCGTGGACCTCCGAAGGTGTCAAGGAGCGGTCCAGCTTGAGATATTCGGTACGGGCGGCCTCCAGCATGTGGCGCATCTGAAGGCGGTCACCCTCCTCCGCCGCGAGAAACGCGCCGGACAGCGCGATGTTGCGGATGGAGCCGCCGGCCACGGTGAGCCGGGCGAGCAGCTCGGGGTCGATGTCCTTCATCGGCGCCTGCGCGGGCAGCACCCGGCGCCAGATCTCGGCCCGTTCGCTCTCTCCGGGGAACGGGAAGTCGACCACGAAGCGGATACGGCGCATGAACGCCGTGTCCAGCGCCTGCTTCATGTTGGTGGTGAGGATCGCGAGACCCCGGTACGCCTCCATCCGCATCAGCAGATAGCTCACCTCGAGGTTGGCGTACCGGTCATGGCTGTCCTTGACCTCGCTGCGCTTGCCGAACAGCGCGTCGGCCTCGTCGAACAGCAGCAGCGCGCCGCCGCGTTCGGCCGCGTCGAAGACCCTCCGCAGGTTCTTCTCTGTCTCACCGATGTACTTGCTGACCACCTGGGACAGATCGATGATGAACAGGTCCAGGCCCAGCTCCCGCGCCATCACCTCGGCGGCCAGGGTCTTGCCCGTACCGGAACCGCCGGCGAACAGGGCGGTGACGCCGAGGCCGCGGCGCAGCGTCTGGGCGAATCCCCACTCCTCGTAGACGGTGGGACGCCTGCGGACATGCGCCACGATCTCGCGCAGAATCCTCAACTGCCGTTCGGAAAGCACCAGATCGCCCCAGCCGGCCCGCGGTTCGATCCGGCGCCCCAGCTCGTCCATGCCCATGCGGGCCTCGGTGAGTCCGGCGCGCCAGGCGAGCCCCGTCGCATCCAGCTCGTCCTCACCGGGCAGGTCGCGTGCGACGGCCGCGCCGGCCGAGCGCACGAGATGCGGCGGCAGCGAGAACTGCGCGACAAGGTCCCGCAGAGCGGCCTCCGGTACCTCGGGCACGGCGGCGAACGCGTCGGTCCACACCCCGAGCTGCTCGTCGGTGTCCAGCGGCGGTACGGCGACCCGCTCGCCCCGCGGGCGGTCGGTCGGCCGTGGATCGAGGCTGGAGACGACGAGCGGGACGGCCGCGCTCTCGATGAACACCTCGGCGGCGGCGGCCTGTTCGCGGTCCAGGTCGCCGAACTCCACCAGCAGGGCCGCCGGCAGCAGAATCGCCTCGCGCTGCCACAGCCGGGCCAGCCGGTCCCGTTCGGCCGGCACGGTCGGGATGTCGGCGGCCGACATCTCGTACATGCCGAGCCCCGAACGGCGGGCGGCCGCCGCGGCGATGTCCGCGCGGCTGCGCAGATCCCCGCCGACCAGTTCCACCCGCAGCGGTGCACCCGGGGCCGCCCCCGCCCATCCGGCCGCCACCCGGCTCGCCGCCAGGTCGTACGAGGCGGGCAGGGAGTCGGGCACACCGGTGCGGCGCAGCAGACCGTGCAGCCGGGAGTCCAGGTACGGGGAGCCCGCGAGGAAGTGCAGGATGCGCTCGTCGAGCCGGAGCCGGGAGGTGGTGAGCCGGGTCTCGTCGTCGAGTTCGATCAGCCGCCACCGGCGCAGTGGCGCGACAGGCGTCAGCGCGCTCCAGTGCGGTGCGTCGAGCGCGGCGAGGGCGAGGGAGAACGTGGGATGGCCCCGCTCCGGATCCCCGCAGGCCGCCGCGCACCGTGCCGCGGTGGTGGGGTCCAACTCGGCCGCGGCGGCGAGCAGGACGATGTCGCGTTCGAAGGTGCTGAGCCCGAAGCAGGCGACGAGGGCGGCCAGCGCGGCCGGTGGGGCGGTCGCCTCCGCGAGGCCCACGCCGGAAGACGTGCTCCGGTTTTCGCCGGGCGACGCGTCGTCAAGTGCCGTGTCCGGACCGCCGTTTGCTCCCGCGGACTGTCCGGGTGCGGGCGTCGGGCCCGCCCCGGGGGCGCTGTCGGCGCCGCGCACACCGTCGGGATTGCCGGACGCGGACCCTGGTCCGGCGCCTGCCCCGCGACGTGTCGCCCGGGCGGCATGGGCGTCGATGCGCGCAAGGACGGCCTGGATCGCCGACGTCAGCGCCCAGCCCTGGGCCGCGGCCTCCGCCGGGCCGCCGGCCCCCTCGTACGTGCCCATGTCCTCACCCGCCCCCGTCTTCCCCACGTGCTCAGTTGTTCCCGTCCGTCTTCTGCGGCTCGCCCTGCTTCGGGCCGTCCTCGCCACTCGGCTTGCGGGCCCGGCCGCGTGCCGGTGAAGCCGCCCGCTTGGCAGGGGGCTTCGCCGCTTCGTCGTCGCCGCGCGGGAGTTCCTTGCGTGTGCGCGCGGCCGGGACGGTTCGCTTGGCCGCCGACTTGGTGCCGGTCGCGGACGCGTTCTCCCGCTCGGCCGGCACGGGGGTGTCCACCGGTTCCGGCCCGCCCGCGGGGTCGCCCGCTCCGGGCGGCACCGGGGCCCCCGGTGCGCCGAACGGCAGCACCCGTACCGTCCGTTCCTTCACCGGTTTCGCCGGAACCGGCCGCTCGCGGCCTTCCACCAGCACCAGTGACGCCTGGTACGCCACCGACAGGGCGTAGGGCGTCTGGTGCAGCATGCCCCACAGCTTCGACGTCTCGTCGATGTCCATCACCGTCGGCGTGAAGCGCACCTTCTGTGGCGACTCGGCGAGATCGGAGCCCGCGAGATACGGCTTCTCCGCCGCCAGCTCGATCACGTCCTTCGGCAGCACGGGGATTTCGTGCAGCGTGCGGATCACACAGCCGATGAGCCGCTGTCCGACGAGCTCGGCCTCGTCGCCGTACGCGGTGATCAGGTAGTGCAGGTCCAGCGCGGCGGCCGGGCGCTTGCGCAGGGTGCCGTCCGGGCCGCGGGTGGGCAGGTCGACATGGCGCATCGCGGCGTTGGGCGTCACCTGGTAGAGGAACACCGTGATGGTCGGTTCGGTGGGCGGCTCGTTCGGCGGCTTGCGTGTCTCGACATTGACCGCGATGTCCATCTCGGGGCTCAGATTGCTCGCGATGAGCAGGCTCAGCGCCTGGGTGACCGTCGCGACGGCGAGTGCGTTGCTCATGTCGTCAGTCCCTCTTCTCGCCGCGTGAGGCGCGTGACAGGTAGTCGTCCAACGTCAGTGCGGGCGCGGCCCTGCCGGAGCGGGGACCGGGCCGGCGGTCCTGGCCGGGCGGCGGCGCGGCGCTGACCTCCAGCCGCCCGATCTGCACATGCACGACCCGCTCGGCCGGTTTCGGTGCGCGGCGGCCCACCGAACCCCGGGACGTGCTGCGTACGGCGGCGGTGTCGGATCCGCGCGGCACGGGCGCGGTGGCGGCGGCGACGTGCGGGGTGGCAGACGGCTGCCGGTCGGTGGACGCCGTGGCGCGCTGCGGGGTGTCCCCGGCGTCGGCGGTCCCGCTCCGGCGTCCCGCGCGCTGTGCCTGCTCCGGCACGGGCCGTACGAGGGGAGCTAGCGGAGCCGCCGGCCGAAGCAGCGCCGCCGGCTCCGTACGGTCCGGCTGCGCGGCGTCCTCCGGCCGGACCTGTTCCGTGCGCACCACCGTGTGACGGTCGGTGCGCACCTCGCGCTCGTGGCGCACCGTCGCGGCGGGCGCGGGCGGTGCCGCCGGTGCCGATGGGATCAGTGCCGCCGGCTCGTCCGGCTCCGGCGGGCCGTACCGCAGCGCCTCGACCCGCTCGAACGGGCCGGGCAGCCGCGGCCGCACCCGGGCCGGCGCGCGGTCCGCCGCACCCAGCGGCGTGTACCGGGCGAGCAGCCGGTCGAAGTGGTCAGGCATCTGCGCACAGCTCCAGGTAGTAGCGACGCCGCAGCGGGCTGAGCGCCAGGATCTCCGGCTCGCTCCACCCGTAGGCGGTGGCGAGCAGATGGACGTCGAGCATCAGGTCCCGCGCCCAGGTGTCGAGTTCGGTCCACAGATAGGAGGTGATGTCCAGTTCGGCCGTGGTGGCTTCACCGCATTCGGGGCAGGCGATGGTGAGGGTGACGTCCGCCGTGGGGTCGGCCTCGGCCGCCGCCTCGGAGATGCGGCGCTCCAACCGTTCGGGCAGCAGCTGCAACAGGTCGTCGGCATCGACCGGTTCGCCGTGCCGCAGCGCCCGCACGGTGCAGGCCGCCACCAGCCGTCGGCGTGCCTCTGCCGGGTCGGCGGACGAGGCGGCCACCGCGAGGTCGGCGACGGTGGGCAGCCTGAATTCGACCACCCACTCGTCATCCGCCACCCTCAGCGGCTCCTCCGGAACTGCCGCCCCGGCCCCCAGCACACTGGTGTCGAGGTCGAACTCCATCGCCTCGCCGCACGCGCCGCACTCGACGCGCACCTGCATGCGCTCGCCGAACAGCGCCCGGCGCAGCGCGAGCAGATCCGCCTCCCGCCGCCCGACCGGTACCGACAGCAGTTCGTCGGTACCGGCCCCGGGCCTGGCGGCCCGGTGCAGCAGCAGTGAGCGGTCCGCCGCGTGCTGCGCCAGGCCGGTCTCCCAGACGGCCAGCAGCTCGGCCGGTCCCGCGGCCGACGCCCCCCTGGGGCCGTTCATCCGTCGTCCCTCCGTGCGTGGACGGCGGTCAGGCCGGGTGCGTGAACGACGGTTCGACCGGCTCCGGCACCTCGTAGTCCCGCTCCCAGCCCTCGCATTCGAGCTTGACGCTCTGGATGGCGACGGCGTTCGCGTTCGCGTCGAGTTCGCCGAGGACCTGGTACTCACTCACCCAGGCCCGGTAGAGCTTGTGCGAAACGGCGACCTGCCCGGCCTCGTTGAGGACCTGGATGATGATGTCCTTGCGGAAGTCACGCAGCGACACCTCCGCGCCGAGCCCCGCACCGACCTGCCAGACCTTGTTGGCCCAGCGGTCGAACTCGCGGTCGTGGGTGACACCGCGTTCCAGGGTGACTCCCTCGAACTCGGAGCGGCCCGGGGACTTCCGCGGCGAACTGGGGTCGCCGCCGTGCCGGTGCTTGACCACCTCGGTGGTGCGCTTGAGCGGACTGATCTTGCTGATGCCCGCGACCGTTCGACCGTCCCACAGGACCAGGAACTTGAAATTCTTGTAGGGGTCAAAACGATGGGCGTTTACCTGGAACTCAGCCATCGGTTTCCTTCGTGTTCCTTTTCCTCGGGCCTGGAGACTATGAGAGGTCGAACTGTCCGGCCATCTGCTGAATCTTGACGATGACGAACTCCGCGGGCTTGACCGGTGCGATTCCGATCACGACATTCACCACACCGCGGTCGATGTCGGCATCCGTGGTGGTGTCCTTGTCGCATTTCACGAAGTACGCCTCGCGGGGCGTGCCGCCCTTGAACGCGCCCTGACGGAACAGATCGTTGAGATAGGCCGACGCCTTCAGCCGGATCTGCTGCCACAGCTGTTCGTCGTTCGGCTCGAAGACGACCCACTGCAGACCGCGGTAAAGGCTCTCCTCGACGTGGAGCGCGAGACGGCGCACCGGCACGTACTTCCACTCGCTCTCCAGGGCGTCCGCGCCCTGGAGCGTCCGGGCGCCCCACACCAGCGGGCCCACGACGGGGAAGGTGCGCAGGCAGTTGACGCCCAGCGGGTTCAGCAGACCGTTGTCGCGGTCGGTCAGGCGGACGGTGAGCGAACGGACGCCGGCCAGCCGTGCCTCGGTGCCCGCGGGCGCCTTCCACACACCGCGCTCGCCGTCCGTGCGGGCGATGACACCCGCGACGGCACCCGACGGCGGGAAGGCCCGCAGCCGGCCGGTGAGCGGGTCCGTGAGCTGCAGATGCGGGAAGTACAGGCCCGCGTGGTCGCTGCGCACGGAGTCGAACGAACCGATCCCCGCCCGCGCCGAGTCCACGCTGCCCCAGGTGGAGGGCGAGTCGACCAGCAGGAAGATCCGCCGCTCGCGGCACAGCTGCTCCGCCGCGGAGATCACGGTGACCATGTCCTCGGTGGACTCGTACGCCGCGAGCTCGGGCAGTGCCAGCAGGTTGACGTCGTCGACGTCGCGCAGCGCCTGCACGCCCGTCTTGTCCGCCGCGCTGCCGATGAGGTCGCGCGGTCCGGGCGCGTCGCCGTCCTTGCCGCCCTCCAGGGCGAAGACCGGCGGGTTCACCGAGGCTTCCAGGCCCAGATCGTTGGCGCACTCGCCGACGAAGCGCACGACGTCGTCGGGGTCCACGGAACCTGCGACGACCTGGAGACGGCGGCCGAAGGGGGTGACCTCGGCCCCGGCGTAGGCGTGCTTGCCGGGGGCGTCGGGCAGGGCGCGCAGTTTGCGCTCCAGCAGCAGGGCCAGTTCGGTGACATCCACGGGCGGTTGGCCGTCGCGGTCGGGCTCGTAGAGCGTGAACTCCCGCTCCACGTCACCGATCTTGACCTTCAGTTCGACGTTCAGGTTCGGCAGGTCGGCGGCGAACGGCTTGGACACCGTGCCCGACGGATCGGGCCGGTCCTCGTCGAGCGCCTTCACCCGGACCAGCGACGAGCCCGCGTTCACGACCGTCTCGACGAAGCGGCCGTGGCCCGAGTGCATCGACAGGCCGGTGAACGTCTCGCGTGCGTCACCGCGCGCGTCCAGGACGTGCAGGTTGAACGTCTTGTCCGGGGTGGGGGTGTCGTGGTCGACGGCCACCCGCAGGCCCGAACCCCAGACCCCGGGCTCCTTCGCGTGCACCTCGAGCACGGGGCACTCACTGCGCCCCTCCGTGGAGTCGAGCGTGACGCATGCCTCCTGGCCGGTGCCGGCCTTGGCCACACGTACGACGACGGCCACAGCGCCGCCGTTGCCGAAGAACTGGTGCACCGCGTAGCCGACAGCGCTCCGGGCGGTGAGGCCGCCGAAGCGGCGCTCGAACTCCGCGAAACTGGTGATGCGCACCGGTTGGTTGAGCGGACCCCGGCGGGTGTGGCCCACGAATGCGGTCACGGACGTGGTGACCGAGGCGATGGTACGGACGCTGCTGGGAAGTTCTTCGATGTATACGCCGGGATAGCCCATGTGCGTCGGCATTCCCCCTCCATTCCCTTCGCGCACCAAGAGATGAGGAGAGGAGGTGAAGGAAATGCCCGCACGCGTCGGACGCGCAAGAGAGCTCTCCACTTTTTCCCCCGCCACACACCCCGTGCGATATCGGTCTCGCAGGGCCACTTGCATGCGCATGCGCTTGTGGCTCCTGATGCATGAGTGCCTCTGCGAGTCTCGTTCGTCTCTCAAGTGGTGGTCAAGGGACCCTTTCGGTCATCCGCCGAAAAGCGTGCGCGAAAGAAGCAGTCGGTTAATCGTCATGGTCAGCGCCGTCCCGGTGATCGGATATGAAGAGGTATTCACGATCGCTTCACATGTTCCGGGCGGCGAGGGGTGGAATCCGGCCGTTCGAAAATGCGCCCGGCGCGCCGCCTTGTGTCCCCATTACTGCGAAATGCGAGAGATATCCGCGGCGGTCGACGGCGCGGTGCCCCCGCAAGCCCCGCCCGCACACGCCCGACGCCGCCGCGCGAGCCCCGGACCAGGTGTGTCCGCATCACACCCAACCGAACCGGGGGAGCCGGTGCATGCCTGCCGGGGTCGCGTGTCCGGGGCGTCGCACTCCGGTGTCCGGAATCCGACGCGAAGCCCTCCGTCGCGTCCGCCCGTCGGGCCCGTCCTCCCAGGCTCGCGCCTCCCGATCGGGCCGCCTAAAGTTGCCTGTATCGGAGCAGAACGGCAGAATCCGCCTGCCCCTGCCTCGGGAGGTCACATGACCCGCATCTCGGTGACGGTGGACGGCACGCTCTACGAGGACGAGGTGGAGCCCAGACTCCTCCTCGTGCACTACCTCCGTGACCGCCTGGGCCTCACCGGCACCCCCATAGGCTGCGACACCACCAACTGCGGGGCCTGCACGGTCGACCTCGACGGCGCTACCGCCAAGAGCTGCACCGTCCTCGCGGTCCAGGCGGACGGGAGCGAGGTGACCACCATCCAGGGCCTCGCCCGCGACGGCGAATGGCATCCGCTCCAGACCGCGTTCCACCAGCAGCACGCCCTTCAGTGCGGCTACTGCACCCCCGGCATGATCATGGCCGCACGGGACCTGATCAAGGACAACCCCGACCCCACCCCGGAAGAGATCCGTGAAGGGCTCGAGGGCAACCTCTGCCGGTG
This sequence comes from Streptomyces sp. NPDC043812, assembly GCF_056436245.1. Taxonomy (NCBI): domain Bacteria; kingdom Bacillati; phylum Actinomycetota; class Actinomycetes; order Kitasatosporales; family Streptomycetaceae; genus Streptomyces; species Streptomyces sp. NPDC043812. The sequence continues at coordinate 62,902 of NZ_JBWKCY010000008.1, read as the reverse complement.
CACCGGCTACCAGAACATCGTCCGCGCCGTGCTCGCCGCCGCAGCCGAGGAACGCCGCCGCGCGGCCCCCGCGCCCGCCGCCGACACCGCCCCGGCCACCTCGCAGGCCCCGGCCGGCGCCGGACGGGAGGCGCCGGTATGAACCAGCAGCCCAAGGCACCGGAGGTCGGCCGCTCACGCGTCCGCAAGGAGGACGCGCGCCTGGTCACCGGCCGCACCACCTGGACCGACAACATCACCACCACCGGACAACTGCACATGGCGCTGCTCCGCAGTCCCATGGCGCACGCCACGATCGACCGCATCGACGTCTCCCGCGCACAGGAGATGCCCGGGGTGGTCGCCGTGTTCACCGGCCGCGAGCTCGCGGACGAGCTGAACCCCATGCCCTGCGTATGGCCGGCGACCGAGGACATCGTGATGCCCGACCACCCGGCGGTCGCCGCGAGCGAGGTCCGCTACGCCGGAGACCCGGTCGCCGTCGTCGTCGCACGCGACCGCTACCGGGCGGCCGACGCACTCGAAGGCATCGACGTCGACTACACCCCCTTGCCACCCGTGCTCGACCTGGAGGCGGCACTCGCCCCGGGCGCGCCGCTCGTCCACTCCGACAAGGGCACCAACCGCTGCTACCTCTGGCCGCTGACCGGCGGCGACTACGAGGCCGAGAAAGCCCGCGCCGACATCGTGGTCACCCGCCGCTACACCCAGCAGCGCCTCATCCCCAACGCGATGGAACCGCGCGCCGTCGTCGCCGTCCCGCCCACCGCCTCGCACGAGTACACGCTGTACTCCTCCACCCAGGTCCCGCACGTGGCGCGCGTCGTTCTCGCCATGGCCACCGGCATCCCCGAACACCGGCTGAGAGTGATCGCCCCCGACGTCGGAGGCGGCTTCGGTTCCAAGCTCCAGGTGTACGCCGAGGAGGCACTCGCCCTCGGTCTCGCCCGGAAGCTCGGCCGGCCGGTCAAATGGACCGAGTCCCGTTCCGAGGGCTACCAGGCCACCCACCACGGCCGCGGCCAGATCCAGGACGTCGAGATCGCCGCCACCGCCGACGGCACCCTGCTCGGCATGCGGGTCGACCTGCTCGCCGACATGGGCGCCTATCTGATGCTGCTCTCACCCGGCATCCCGATCCTCGGCGCGTTCATGTACCCCGGCATCTACAAGATGAAGGCGTACACGTTCAACTGCACCGGCGTCTTCACCACCAGGACGCCCACCGACGCCTACCGGGGCGCGGGCCGCCCCGAGGCCACGTTCGCCATCGAACGGACCATGGACGAACTCGCCGCCGAGCTCGGCACGGACCCCATGGAGCTGCGCCGTCGCAACTGGATCGGCCACGAGGAGTTCCCCTACACCAACATCGCCGGACGGACCTACGACAGCGGCAACTACGAGGCCGCCACCGACCGGGCCATGGCGCTGTTCGACTACGACGCCCTGCGCGCCGAGCAGAGCGCCCGCCACGCCAGGGGCGACCCGGTCAGGCTGGGCATCGGCATCTCCACCTACACCGAGATGTGCGGCCTCGCACCCAGCCGGATCCTGCGGGACCTGCGGTACGCGGCGGGCGGCTGGGAGGCCGCGAGCATCCGCATGCTGCCCGACGGCAAGGTCGAGGTGGTCACCGGGACCAGCCCGCACGGCCAGGGCCACGCCACCTGCTGGAGCCAGATCGCCGCCGACGTGCTCGGTGTCCCGTTCGAGGACATCGAGGTCGTGCACGGCGACACCAAGGTCGCTCCGCAGGGCATGGACACCTACGGCTCGCGCTCCCTCGTGGTCGGCGGCGTCGCCGTCCACCACGCGGCGCTGAAGGTCGTGGAGAAGGCCCGCAAGGTCGCCGCGCATCTGCTGGAGGCCAACGAGTCGGATCTCGACTTCGCCGAGGGGAAGTTCACCGTCAGAGGGTCTCCCGAGGCGACGAAGACCATCCAGGAGGTCGCCTGGGAGACCTTCTCGTTCCACGACCTACCCGCAGGGCTCGAACCGACCATCAACGCCGAACACGTCATCGACCCCGGTCACTTCTCCTACCCGCACGGGACCCATCTGTGCGCCATCGAGGTCGACACCGAGACCGGTCGCGCCCGCATCCGCAGCTACGTCTGTGTCGACGACGTCGGCAAGGCCGTCAACCCGATGATCGTGCAGGGCCAGATCCACGGCGGCCTCGCCCAGGGCATCGCCCAGGCGCTCTACGAGGAGGCCGTCTACGACGCCGACGGCAATCTGCTCACCGGCACCATGGCGGACTATCTCGTACCCTCCGCGACCGATCTCCCCGACTTCGTCACCGACCGCACCGAGACGCCCGCCACGTCCAACGCGCTCGGCGTCAAGGGCGTCGGCGAGGCAGGCACCATCGCCTCGACCCCAGCCGTCGTCAACGCGATCGTCGACGCGCTGCGCCCCCTCGGCGTCACCGACGTCGCCATGCCGTGCACGCCGCAGAGGATCTGGACGGCGCTCCAGGAGGCAGCCGCGGCGGCCGAGAAGGAGGTGGCGGCATGATTCCCGCCGCGTTCGACTACGCACGGCCCGACTCCGTCGAAGAGGCGGTTCGCGCACTCGCGGACGGTGGCGACGACGCGAAGGTGCTGGCCGGCGGCCAGAGCCTGATTCCCGTACTGCGGCTGCGGCTCGCCTTCCCCGAACTCCTCGTCGACGTCGGCCGGATAGACGGGCTGCGCGGTGTCAGGGAGGACGCCGACGCGCTCGTCATCGGTGCCATGACCACCCACCACGACATCCTGCGCGACCCGCTGGTGCGCCGCCACGCCGGACTCCTCGCCTCGGCCACGGCGACCGTCGCCGACCCCGCCGTACGCCACCGGGGCACCCTCGGTGGCTCGCTGTCCCACGCCGACCCGGCCGGTGACCTGCCCGCCGTACTCCTCGCCCTGGAGGGGGAGCTGACCGTCGTCGGACCGGGAGGCAGACGCACGATCGCGGCCCGCGACTTCTTCACCGACTACCTGGAGACCGCGCTGCACCCCGACGAGCTGCTGGTCGAGATCAGGGTGCCGAAGTGCGACGACTGGGGCTTCCACTACGAGAAGTTCAGCCGTGCCGCCCAGGCGTGGGCCGTCGTCGGCGTCGCCGCCATGGTGCGGCGCGACGACGGCCGCCTCGCCGCATCGCGCATCGCCCTGACGAACATGGGAGCCACACCGCTGCGGGCGAGCGCCACCGAGGAGGCCCTCGCCGGGGCCGAGGCGACCGCGGACACCGTGGCGCGGGCGGCGGACGCGGCGGCCGAGGGAACACATCCGGCGTCCGACCTCTCCGGTTCGCGGGCCTACCGCGAACATCTCGCCCGGGTCCTGACCCGGCGCGCCGTCATGGCGGCCGCCGGCATGGAGTAGCCGCCATCGGACAGCGGGGAGACGGGACGGGTGACAGGGTGAGCGAAGGGCCGAACGACCTGCGGGCCCGCTTGGAGAAGACCGGCTATCTCGTCGACGACGGTCTCGCCACCGCCTGCTTCCTGGCGCTGAAGCTGCGCCGCCCGATCTTCTGCGAAGGCGACGCGGGCACCGGCAAGACGGCCCTCGCCGCGGCCCTCGCCGACGTCACCGGCGCCGCACTGATCCGCCTCCAGTGCTACGAGGGCATCGACGCCTCCCAGGCCCTGTACGACTGGGACTTCCCACGACAGCTGCTGCATCTGAAGGCCGCCGAGGCGGCCGGGACCAGTGACCCCGACAAGCTCGAGGACGAGCTGTACAGCAGGCGCTTCCTCATCGCCCGCCCGCTGCTGCGCGCACTGGAGACCCGGCCGGCGGTGCTGCTGGTCGACGAGATCGACCGGGCGGACGACGAGTTCGAGGCGTTCCTGCTGGAACTGCTGTCCGAGTACACCGTCACCGTGCCCGAACTCGGCACCCTGCGTGCCGACGAACCGCCCGTCGTCGTTCTGACGTCCAACCGCACCCGCGACGTCCACGACGCCCTGAAGAGGCGCTGCCTCTACCACTGGTTCGACCACCCCGGCTTCGCACGCGAACTCGCCATCGTCCGCAGCAGGCAGCCACAGGTGACCGAACGGCTCGCCGCCCAGGTCACCGCAGTCGTTCAACTGCTGCGCACCCAGGACCTGGTCAAACCTCCCGGCGTGGCGGAGACCATCGACTGGGCGGAGGCCCTGCACGCCCTCGGGGCCACCGCACTCGACGCGGAACTCGCCGTCGCCACCCTCGGATCCGTTCTGAAGTACCACGAGGACTCCGAACGGGCCCGCTCCCTCGACCTGTCGGCGGCGCTCGCGACGAGGGGGGCGTGACCACCATGGCACCAACGCATGCCCCGGACCCGGTGAGCGATCCCGTCGCCGTTGCCGTCGGATTCGTGCGGGCCCTGCGTGCCGCGGGGGTCGGCGCCGACCAGAACCGGCTGGGGACCTTCGTCCGTGCTCTCGACGCCCTCGGCCCCGGCCGCCGCTCCGACGTGTACTGGGCCGGGCGGCTCACGCTCTGCGCGGAACGCGACGACCTGGAGCGTTACGACCGCGTCTTCGCCGCCTACTTCGCGCCGCGCCCTCCGCCGCCCGGCCCGGGCGGGACCCGGCTCCCGCCCGGACTCGTCCTGCGCCCGGCCGCCGTGCCCGCCTCGTCACCCGGCCGGCCGGACGACACGCACCACCCCGACGAGGCGTCACGCACGGCGCTCGCCGCGGCGAGCACCACCGAGAGACTGCGCCACCGGGACTTCGCCGGGCTCGACGCCGCGCAGCGCGAGCAACTGCGCAGGCTGCTCACGGCCTTCGCCCTCACCGGCGAACCCCGCCGCACCCCACGAAGGCGCCCGGCCCGGCGCGGCGCCGTCGACCCGCGGCGCACCGTGCGCGAACTCCTGCGCCACGGCGGCGAGCCGGCGAGCGTGCCGTCGCACGCCCGCGCCGCCAAACCCCGGCGGGTCGTCCTGCTGCTGGACATCAGCGGCTCCATGGACCCGTACACGGACGCCCTGCTGCGCTTCGTGCACGCCGCCACGCGCGGGGCGGGGAGCCGTGCCACCACCGAGGTGTTCACCCTCGGCACCCGGCTGACCCGGGTGACCCGGGAGATGGCGCACCGCGACCCGGACGAAGCGCTGGCCGCCGTGTCATCGGCCGTCCACGATGCGGGTGGCGGCACCCGGCTCGGCGAGACCCTGCGGGGGTTCCTCGACCGCTGGGGGCAGCGCGGCACCGCCCGCGGAGCCGTCGTCGTGGTGCTCTCCGACGGATGGGAACGCGACGACCCGGCACTGCTCGCCGCCCAGATGAGGCGGCTGCACCGGCTGGCGCACCGTGTCGTGTGGGCCAACCCCCGTAAGGCACGCCCCGGTTACGAGCCGCTCGCCGCGGGGATCGTGGCGGCCCTGCCCAGCGTGGACGACTTCGTCGAGGGACACAGCCTGGCCGCGCTGGAGCGGCTGGCGGCAGTGGTGAGGGGTGCGGCCCGTGCGTGACATCCTTCCGGCACTGCGCGAGTGGTACGACTCCGGTGCCACGTTCGGCCTTGCCACCGTCGTGGCGGTCAGCCGCAGCGCACCCCGCGGCCCCGGCGCGGCCATGGCCGTCGGCCCCGGTGACCAGGTCGTCGGCAGCGTGTCCGGCGGCTGTGTGGAGGGGGCGGTCTTCGAGCTCGCCAAGGACGTCATGGCGAGCGGCGAGGCAGTGCTGCAGACGTTCGGCTACAGCGACGAGGACGCCTTCGCCGTCGGGCTCACCTGCGGCGGGGAGATCACCGTGCTCGTACGCCCCGTGTCCGCGGCTGTCGACCCGTCCTTCGGGCACATCGCGCAAGCCGTGGCCGCACACCGCCCCATCGCCCTCGCACTCGTCGTCGAAGGTCCGGCCGCCCCCGGCGCCGCGCTCGCCGTTCGGCAGGACGTCGTCGTCGGAACGCTGGGCACGGAGGGCCTGGACGCGGCGGTCACCGACGACGCGCGCGGTGAACTGGCACAAGGGGCGACCGGGCGGCGCCACTACGGGCCGCACGGCGAACGCCGCGAGGACGAGGTGACGGTCTTTCTGCAGTCGTTCGCCCCGCCGCCACGGCTGCTCGTCTTCGGGGCGATCGACTTCGCGGCTGCCGTCGCCCGGATCGGCGCGTTCCTCGGCTACCGGGTGACCGTGTGCGACGCCCGGCCCGTCTTCGCCGACCCCCGGCGCTTTCCGGAGGGGGTGGAGGTGGTGGTCGACTGGCCGCACCGCTATCTGCGGGACACGGATGTCGATGAGCGGACCGTGGTGTGCGTCCTGACCCACGACCCGAAGTTCGACGTCCCGCTGCTGGAGGTCGCGCTGCGTACCCCTGCCGCGTACATCGGAGCCATGGGCAGTCGCCGCACGCACGACGACCGTCTTGCCAGGCTGCGGGAAAAGGGCCTGGACGAGGCGGAGTTGGCGCGCCTGCGGTCGCCCATCGGTCTCGACCTCGGCGCCCGCACACCCGAGGAGGTGGCCGTCTCGATCGCGGCGGAGATCGTCGCACTGCGCTGGGGCGGCAGCGGGGCACCGCTCGGCGACACGGCGGGGATGATCCATCCACCGGGACTCAGGCCGGTCTGACGCGCCGGCCGGAAGGAGGAGCCATGGAGCTGGAACACACGTTCACCGTGCCCGTCCCGGTCGACGAGGCGTGGCGGCTGCTGCTGGACATCGAGCGCATCGCCCCGTGCATGCCGGGTGCGACGGTCGAGGCGTACGACGGGGAGACGGTGACCGGCACCGTGAAGGTGAAGCTCGGGCCGATCACCGTCACCTATCGCGGGACCGTGATCTTCGAGGAGAGGGACGAGACCGCGCATCGGCTCGTTCTCGCCGCACGGGGCAAGGAGGTACGCGGCCAGGGCACGGCGAACGCCACCGTGACCGCCGGACTGGTGCAGGAGGGGGAGGATACGACGGTGACTGTCACGACCGATCTGAAGATCACCGGTCGTCCGGCGCAGTTCGGCCGCGGAGTGATGGCAGAGGTGGGCGACAAGCTGATCGGCCGGTTCTCCTCCTGCGTGGCCCAGAAGCTGTCGGGGACGTCGGCCGCACAGGACACCGCCACGACGTCCGCCGGGTCCGAGTCCGCCGTGGGGCAGGGTGGAGCCGCTGCTGCGGTGGGCGCCCACCGCAGGGGCGCCGTCCATGCCACCGGCGCGGACGTGGGGCCCGGCCCCGACATGGAGGAGGCCGAGCCCATCGATCTCATGTACCTGGCCGGCCTCCCCGTCGTCAAACGCGTGGCCGCCGCGCTCGTCGTGGCCACGGCCGTGCTGACCGTGATCCTTTTCCGTTGCCGCAGGCGGCGCTGATCGGAGGTCCTGCTGCCCCTGACACCGGGCAGTCGGCAGGCGTGTGCGCCGCGTCCCGGCCGCGGCACGGCGGGCCGGAAGATGCCTCAGATCCCCTGCCAGTCCGGCTTGGCCGCGTACGTGGCGCGGAAGTAGTCGCCGAGCTTCAGGCTGGCGGCGGCCGCCTCGTCCACCACGACCGTGGCGTGCGGGTGCAGTTGCAGCGCGGAGGCGGGTACCAGTGCGGACAGCGGTCCCTCGACGGCGAGCGCCACGGCGTCCGCCTTCGCCTCGCCGGTGGCGAGCAGCACCAGGTGGCGGGCCTCGAGGATGGTGCCGATGCCCTGGGTGATGACGTGGTGGGGCACCTCGTCGAGACCGTCGAAGAAGCGGGCGTTGTCGCGGCGGGTCTGCTCGGTGAGGGTCTTGATCCGGGTCCGGGAGGCGAGGGACGAGCAAGGCTCGTTGAAGCCGATGTGCCCGTCCGTGCCGATGCCGAGCAGCTGGAGGTCCACTCCGCCCGCCTCGGCCAGTGCGCGGTCGTAGGCCAGACAAGCCGCGGCGACGTCGTCGGCCGCGCCGTCCGGGCCCATGAAGGCGGCCTCGCTCAGACCGAGGGGTTCGACGACCTCGCGCAGCACGACCGAGCGGTAGGACTCGGGGTGGCCGGCGGGCAGGCCCACGTACTCGTCGAGCTGGCAGATCCGTGCCCGGGAGGCGTCCACCTCCTTCGCCGAGACCTTGGCCGCGAGGGCTTCGTAGATCGGCAACGGGGTCGATCCCGTGGCGACGCCGAGCAGGGCGTCGGGCTTGCGTCGCAGCAGTTCGGCCATGGCTTCGGCGATGAGCTCGCCGCCCGCGGCGGAGTCCGGAACGATGACAACTTCCACGAAGATCCCTGTCTCTGAAAGCGCTCAGTGGTGTAGACCAATCTACCCGGTGGGGGCCGGTTCTGTCTGCTCGGGCGCGTGTCGCCGTGCGGTGTCGCCGGAAGTGACTCATACGGGCGTGCCGCGTCCTCCGTCGTACGGGTACAGGAGCCATCGGAGCCAAGGGGAAAGTCATGATCACGAGAACCGCGAAGCTGGCGACCGCGGGGCTGGCGCTCGGCACGGCCCTCTCCCTCGTCGCAATGACCGGCACTGCCCACGCGCGCACCGCCACCATCCAGGCGCACAGCAACCTCCGTGCCGGGGCGACCACGGACAGCAGACTGGTGGGCACGACGCAGAGCGAGAGCGAGACGGAGGTCCGCTGCTTCACGTACGGCGAGTACGTGAAGATCGGCCGGTACGGGACCAACGTCTGGTACCACATCAACGTCTTCCAGAACGATCCTGCGCACGGCTGGATCGGGGTGTACGCGTGGGGCGGCAACGTCAATGTCGGGCAGGACCCGGCATCCGGCGTCCCCCACTGCTGATCCACGCCCGTACCCGTACCCGTAGCCCAGGAGCTCACCATGCGCATGCACCGAACCCGGCTCGCCACCGCCGCCCTCGCACTCGGTGCGGCCGCCTCCCTGCTCGGTACCGCCGGTACCGCGCAGGCGGCGACCACCGGCACCGCGGGCACCCCCACCACCGTGCAGCCGCACAGCAACATCCGTGAGGCGCCGACCACCAGCAGCCGGCTCTTCGGCACCACGACGCGGGAGACCGAGGCGGGGGTCGAGTGCTACACACGCGGCCAACGCGTCACGGCCGGCGGATACACCACCGACGTCTGGTACCGCGGCACCGTGATCGACTACGACATCGGCCACATCTACGCGAACGCCTGGGTATGGGGCGGGAACGTCAACGTCGGCCAGGACCCGGCGCCCGGCATCCCCCGCTGCTGAGACCTCCGGGCGGCGCGGCTGCCGTACCGGGCAGCGCGCCGCCCGTTCCCCGGCTCGCCCAAGTCCGGTCCCGGGGACGGCAGATGTCCCCGGTACGAAGCCCGGCGCGACGACGGTCCTTGCACCGGGCGACATGATCCGCCTTGCCCGGATCGCACCGCGTCCGCGCACAGCCGTCCACCAGCCACGGACCCCGTGCACTTGGTCAGAACAGCGGCAACTGCCCCGGAAACTCCGGCACCACGCTGCCGTCCAGCGACGGCTGCAGCGCCGGATCGCGCTGGGCGAGCCGCCGCGAGCCCGGGCAGGACACCAACTCCGCGCCCGTACGGGAAGCGGCCGGGTCGTGGCGCGCGAATCGGCCCGCGACGACGGCGATCTCACGGCGGCACTCCGGGCACAGCCGGCGGGGAGCTGACATGCGCCCCAGTCTGCCAGGCACGCTCCGACCGGCGTTCGGCCCGGCGGGCTGAACACCGGCCCGGGATCCCCGTCCGTCAGCGCACGTCGACCAGCCGTGCGAACACGACCACATTGCCTTCGTACCCGCCGCTTTCGGAGTACTCCCCGCCGCACGTGAGGAGCCTCAGCTCGGCGTTCGCGCCGTCCGCGTAGACCCGCGCCGCCGGGAACGCCTTCTGCGGGAACACCTCGACCGCGTACACCGAGAACACCGCCGTACGGCCGTCCGCGCGCGCCACCTCCACCCGTGCACCGCGCGGGAGGGAGCCGAGCGGATAGAACACGGCCGGGCCGGCGTCGGTGTCGACATGCCCGACGACGACCGCGGTTCCGCGTTCGCCGGGTGCGACCGCGCCGGAGTACCAGCCGGCAAGGTTGGCGTGGCGTGCGTACGGGGCCGCCACCCAGCCGTTCGCGTCCAGGCCGACCGCGACCAGTGGGGCGTCGATGCCCACCGACTCAACGACGATGCGCCGCGGCACCGCACGCGGCAGCGGAGTCGATGCGGTGGGCGGTTTCGCGGCGGGCCCGTACCGCGCGGAACCGGCGACGCGGCCGGGCTGCGGCGGCCCGCCGGCCGGCTCCCCGACTCCGTTGCGGACGAGGAAGACGCCGAGCAGCAGCACGCACAGCACGGTGAACCAGGCGCCGCGCCGCGACTCCGGGGGCATGCGGGTGCCTCCTCCCGACAGGGTGTGCCGACCCCGGGTCAGACGCTGTCGCCGGGGCGGCGGCGCCGCAACAGCAGCGCACTCGCACCGACCGCGCCCGCGATCAGGACGGACCCGGTGGCGAGCTGCGCCGGCCCGAGGTCAGAGAAGCTGCCACCGGCCCCGGCCTTCACGCCGCCGTCGGGCTTGTGCGGCGCGGGCTTGGACCCGCCCGGGTCCCGGCCGCCCGGCTCGGACGTACCGGGCTTGTGCGCGGCCGGGTCCGAGGGGTCGGGCCCGGAGGTACTGGGGTCATGGCCTCCGCCGCCCGGCTCGGACGTACCGGGCTTGTGCGCGGCCGGGTCCGAGGGGTCGGGCCCGGAGGTACTGGGGTCGTGGCCTCCGCCGCCCGGCTCGGACGTACCGGGCTTGTGCGCGGCCGGGTCCGAGGGGTCGGGCTTGGAGATACCGGGGTCGTGGCCTCCGCCGCCCGGGCCGCCGGTGGAGACGGTGAGGGGAGCGTGGCCCTGCTCGCCGTTGCAGTCGAAGGTGACGTCGTACTCGGTTTCCGGTTCGGCACCCTCGTCGATCTGCGCCTTGCCCGGGCTGCCCTCGGCAAGGGTGACGGTGTCGAACGCTCCGGAGGAGACGGCCACGGCCGGAACCTCGCACTCGGACGCCGTGAGCGTGACCGTTCCGCCGGGTTCGACCGTGGCGGGCGAGACGCTGAAGGCGAAGGGGGCGACCTCGCCGTCGTCGGCAGCCAGAGCGGCAGGAGCGACAGGCACCAGGGCGGCCGCGGCGGCGAGGGAGAGGAAGGCGATCCGTATCGCGCGCATGGTCAGGTCTCCGGTTCCCGAGGAGCAGGCGCGGACGAGTTCCACGTCAGGCGAAGGTGCACCTCTACGGCAACGACGCTAGGAGCGCCCCCGGGGCGCCGCCACTTCAAGGGGGCCGAAGGGCCGCACCGCGGGAACGGCGGTGAGGGGGACGTCAGACAGACCGTGACGCCGCACACGTGGTGCCCCGCGCGGCCGGTCGGGGGGTGGTGGCGATACGCACCCGCCTGGACGTAGGCGCTCCCTCTGCACCCTGTTCTGCGCGACAGGCGGGCAGGAAACCGTGCCTCGCCGGGGCCCTCCGGGCACTGCGCCACACGCCCCTGGACGTCCACCTCCCACCCCCGTGCCTCACTGTTTGCGGTAGCCGTACGCCTCCGAGGCGGCGGCGCGCACCGCCGCGAGATCCCCTCCGGCCGACGCGGTGACCACGGCCGCCACCGCGCCCTCCACGAACGGGGCGTCCACCAGCTCGGTGGCATCGGGCAGTTCGTCGCCCTCCGCGAGCAGCGCCTTCACTGTCAGCACGGCGCTGCCCAGATCGACGAGCACGGCCACGCCCGCGCCCCGGTCGACCTGCTCCGCCGCCGCGGTGATCAGTTCGGAGCTGGTGCCGAGACCGCCGTCGGGTGTGCCGCCCGCCGCCGCGACCGGAGCGAGCCGGCCACCGCCCGCCAGCCCTTTCGCGAGCTCGGCAACGGAATGCGCCACCTCCCGGCTGTGCGAGACGAGCACGATGCCGACCTGTGCCTCGCCGTTCACTCCGATGCCCCCGCCGTATCGGCGAGCGCGGCGATCAGCAGCGCCGATGATGTCGCCCCAGGATCCTGGTGGCCGATGCTGCGTTCGCCGAGGTAGCTCGCCCTTCCCTTGCGGGCGAGCATCGGGACCGTCGCCAGTGCGCCTTCCTCGGCGGCGGCACGGGCATCTGCGAACGAGGTCGTGCGGTCGCCGAGGGCGGCGACCGCCGGCTCGAGGGCGTCCAGCATCGTCTTGTCGCCCGCCGCAGCCCCGCCGAGTTGTGCCACGGCCGCGACCCCGGCACGCAGCGCCTCGGCCAGCTGCCCTGCGCTCACCTCGGGTTCGTCTCCGAGCGCCTTTCCCGTACGCCGCAGCAGCGTCCCGTACAAAGGCCCGGACGCCCCGCCCACCGTCGAGATCAACTGCCGCCCCGCCAGGACGAGTACGGCCCCGGGCGTGGCCGGCGGCTCCTTGTCCAGGGCCACGACGACGGCCGAGAAGCCGCGCCGCAGATTGCTGCCGTGGTCGGCGTCACCGATCGCCGAGTCGAGGTCGGTCAGCCGGTCGGCCTCACGGTCCACGGCGGCCGCGGCGGCGGAGAGCCAGCGGCGGAAGAATGCGGCGTCGAGCACAGGAACTCCTCGGGAGTGGTCGGTTCGGGATACGGGCACCGCGCAGGCGCTCAGCGCCCCCACCGCAGGGCGGGCGTCTGCACCGGCGCGTCCCACAGCCGCAGCAGCTCCTCGTCGACCTGGCACAGCGTCACCGAGCAGCCCGCCATGTCGAGCGACGTCACGTAGTTGCCGACGAGCGTGCGGGCCACGGGGATCTTGCGCTCCGCGAGCACCCGCTGCACCTCCGCGTTGAACCCGTACAGCTCGAGCAGGGGCGTGGCGCCCATGCCGTTGACGAGCGCGATGACCGGTCGGGTGGGCCGCAGATCGTCGAGGACGGCGCCGACGGCGAAGTCCGCGATCTCGCCGGAGGTCATCATCGGCCGCCGCTCGCGTCCCGGCTCACCATGGATGCCGATCCCCAACTCCAGCTCACCCGGCGGCAGATCGAAGGTCGGACCGCCCTTGGCCGGAGTGCTGGAGGCACTCAGCGCGACCCCGAAACTGCGCGAGGACTCGTTGACCTGCCGGCCGATCGCCTCGACCCGCTCCAGCGGCGCCCCCTCCTCGGCAGCGGCACCCGCGAGCTTCTCGACGAACAGGGTCGCTCCGGTGCCGCGACGGCCGGCGGTGTAGAGGCTGTCCGTCACCGCGACGTCGTCGTTCACGAGCACGGTGGCCAGCTGTACGCCCTCGTCCTCGGCGAGCTCGGCGGCCATCTGGAAGTTGAGTACGTCCCCGGTGTAGTTCTTCACGACGAACAGGACGCCCTCGCCACTGTCCACCGCGGCGGCGGCCCGCACCATCTGGTCCGGAACGGGACTCGTGAACACCTCGCCCGGGCATGCGCCCGCCAGCATCCCGGGCCCGACGAACCCGCCGTGCAGCGGCTCGTGCCCCGAACCGCCGCCGGACACCAGCGCCACTTTGCCTGCGACGGGCGCGTCGCGCCGGACGATCACACGGTTGTCCACATCGACGGCGAGCTCCGGATGCGCGAGGGCCATTCCCCGCAGGGCGTCCGCAACGACGGTCTCCGGCACGTTGATGAGCATCCTCAACGGGTTCCTCCTGGGAAGCGTGCCGACCAGGTCTTCGAGCAGGGTTCCACCTGGTCAACGGGTATGTATGGGGCCGTGCCCCTTGGCGGTCGACGGCGGTCTCCGGCGGGTCTGACGCCGAGTCGATGCCGAGTTGCCCGACTGGGTGTCAGGAACGCTTCGGCCCCCATGGCTGCCATGGCAAGGGCTTCCAGTATCGAAGAGACGGGAGTGATCCGGAAGCGACGCGTCGAAGGTGGCGCACAGAGATCACCTGCCGCCCACACGTGAGCCGCGCCGGGGAGCCCTGCGAGGGTGTCGTGGCTGTCGACGCTCAGGTCGGCATCGGCCCTCGCGCCTGTGTCGGTGAAGAGAGGACTCATGCGCTCGGCGCGGGTGGCGACGCGCAGACCGGTGACCTTCGTCGTGGCCCTCGCAGGGGCATAGGGTCCCCCGTCGTGAACAGTGACATACACAGGGAGCAGTTGCTCTCCATGGCCAGCACAGCCGGATACGGCGAGGCCGCAGAAGCGCTGGCCGAGCAGTACGAGAGCGTGACCTTCGGCGAAGTGCATCGGGAGGTGCTGCACCTGTTCCCCCCGGTGCCCAGCACGGTCCTGGACATCGGAGCAGGCAGCGGGCGCGACGCAGCGGCTCTGGCTGCACTGGGACACCGGGTCGTCGCCGCCGAGCCGACCGCCGAACTCCGCCTGCTGGGCGAGCGCATCCACGCGGCCCAGGAGCTCGAGTGGGTCGATGACGCGCTGCCCGATCTGGCGGGCCTGGCCGGCAGCCGGCGTCGTTCGACCTGATCCTTTTGACCGCCGTCTGGATGCACCTGGACGAGCGGCAGCGGTCGTCGGCCATGGCCACCCTGGTCAGCCTGCTCAACGAGGGAGGGCACGTGATTCTCTCGCTGCGGCACGGCCCGGTTCCCACCGGTCGCCGCATGTTTCCCCTCTCCGCCCAGGAGACCATCGCTCTTGCGCAGGCGCACGGGCTGGAGGTCGTCCACCATGCGTGGTTTTCGAACCCGTGCTGGTGGTCCTCGAGTCGGCGTAGGTTCCCGCGCCGGGGGAGCGGGTCAGCCCAGGGCCCGCTCCTCCAGCGAGGTGCGCCACGCGGGGAGCCGGCTTTCCTTCACACGGTCCTCGCGCCGTCCGCCGCGGGCGAAGAAGTCGGCCAGGGGCAGTGTCGCCGCGCCGACCGTGACCGCATCCGGGCCGAGCTTGCCCATCTCGATGGTGACGCGCTTCGCGGGGTAGTCGAGTGCATACGAGGCTGCGTACTTCCGTACCGCCGGAAGGAAACGTGCACCGAGCCTGAGTCCGGCCCAGCCGCCGATCAGGATGCGTTCCGGCTGGAAGAGATTAATCAGGTCGGCGAGCCCGGCGCCCAGGTACTCGGCGGTCTCCTCGAGGACCGCCTGGGCCACCGCGTCGGGGTCGGTGCCTTCCGCCGGGTAGGCGGCGGTGAGCATCGCCGAGAGCGCGGTCTCCTCGTCGACGCCCTCGGGTGGGCGCCCGCCCGCCTCCTGCCAGCGTTCCAGGAGCGCTTCCGCTCCTGCGTACGCCTCGAGGCAGCCCTGCACCCCGCACCGGCATCTGCGGCCCCTGACCCGCACGGTGAGGTGGCCCCACTCGACGGCCCTGCCGTGTTCGACGACGTCCGTGACCAGGCAGGCTCCCACGCCGGAGCCGAAGAGGATCACCGCCGCGGCGCGGGCGCCGCGGCCCGCGCCGAACCACATCTCCGCCTGTCCGAGCGTGCGGGCGCCGTTGTCGATGAAGTACGGGACGGAATCGGGCAGTCGGCCTGTGGCACGGAGCAGTTGCTCCAGCGGCACCTCGTCCCAGCCGATGGTCTGGCCGTGCACGACAGCACCGTGTTCGGCGGTACGGGCGACGATTCCGGGGACCCCGATGCCGACACCGAGCAGCCGCTCGGGAGCTGTGCCCGCAGCGCCCAGGACCTCGGTGATGCCGTCCCCGATGTGCCCCACGATCCGCTCGACGTCGTAGTCGCGGTGTTCCAGCAGCCTTTCGGTGCGGGCCAGTTCGGTGAGCGCCAGGTCGAAGAGTTCGATCCGGACCCGGGTCTCGCCCACGTCCACGCCGATCAGGTATCCGCACTCGGGGACGACCCGCAGCAGCACGCGCGGTCTCCCGCCGGCCGAATCGACGCTGCCGGCCTCCTCCACCAGTCCCTCGGCGGCCAGTTCGGCGACGACATTGCTGACGGAGCCGGAGCTGAGCCCGGTCGCCGGGCCCAGCGAATGGCGGCTCATCGGCCCCTCGAAATACAACTGTTGCAATACGGCGGTCCGGTTGCCCCGCCGCAGGTCGCTCACCGTGCGTCCGCCCCGACCGGCCATGTGGCTCCTTCCCCTCTGCCCCGACCCGCAACGTACCCCTGCGCGACCCCTTGACGCGCCCTTTTCCTACAGCTTAACTCACACCCTAAATTAAGCCGTGAGGGACTTCAGGACGTGGAGGCGGCGTCTCGCCGACCCCTCGCCCTCCGGCATCCGTGACTCCCTTCGGAAGGGACACCTGGAGCCATGCGCAGAATCCGCGCCGCAGCCGCCGGCGCCGTCACCCTCTCCCTCGTCCTGACCGCGACCGCCTGCGGTGGCGGCTCGTCGACCGACGGCGGATCCAACGAATCGCCGAAGATGCTGACCTACTGGGCCAGCAACCAGGGGCCCAGCCTCGAGGCCGACAAGAAGATCCTCGAACCGGAGCTGAAGAAGTTCGAGAAGGAGACCGGGATCGAGGTGAAGCTGGAGGTCGTGCCCTGGTCCGACCTCCTCAACCGGATCCTGACGGCGACGACTTCGGGCCAGGGCCCGGACGTCCTCAACATCGGCAACACGTGGTCCGCATCGCTCCAGGCCGGCGGCGCCCTGCTGCCCTGGGACGCGACGAACTTCGAGAAGATCGGCGGCAAGGACCGCTTCGTGGAGTCCGCGCTCGGCTCGGCGGGCGCGGCCGGCAGTGATCCGGCAGCAGTGCCGCTGTACTCGATGGCGTACGCCCTCTACTACAACAAGAAGATGTTCGCCGACGCAGGCATCGAGAAGCCCCCGGCGACCTGGGGCGAGCTGGTCACCACCGGCAAGAAGCTGTCCAAGGACGGCAAGTGGGCCCTGGGGGCAGAGGGCGCGAACCTGTCCAACAACATCCACCAGGTCTTCGTCCTCGGCAAGCAGCACGGCGCCGACTTCTTCGACGACCAGGGCAAGCCCGACTTCACCTCGCCCGAGGCCGTCGCCGCCGTGAAGCAGTACGTCGACCTGATGGCCAAGGACAAGATCATCGCGCCGGGCAACGCGGAATACGCCCAGAACCAGTCGCTCAGCGACTTCGCCAAGGACAAAACGGCGATGGTGCTCTGGCAGGCCGCCGCCTCCAGCTTCGATGCCCAGGGCATGAACCCCGACGAGTGGGGCGTCGCCCCCGCACCCGTCCGGTCCGGCAGCCCCGGCGCGGACAAGGCCACCAACTCGATGGTCGCCGGTATCAACATGGCCGTCTTCAAAAACACCGACAACATCGACGGCGCCCTCAAGTTCGTCAAGTTCATGACGAGCGACGAGGAGCAGAAGATCCTCAACAAGACCTACGGCTCCATCCCGCCGGTCAAGTCCGCCCAGTCCGACCCCGCCTTCGACCGCCCCGACCTCAAGGTCCTGCGGGACACCCTCGCGCGGAGCGCGGCACCGCTGCCGCAGGTCGCCAACGAGTCGCAGTTCGAGACCGCGGTCGGCACCGCCGTGAAGAACCTGTTCGCCGAAGCCGCCGCCGGGCGGCAGGTGACCGACGACGCGGTCAAGGCCGAACTCACCAAGGCCCAGCAGCAGATGCCGAAGAAGTGAGCGATCCCACCATGACCGTCACCGCTCCCCAGGACGTCGGGCAGCGGGCGGTGCGCGGGACCATCCCCGGGGCGGCGCGCGGTCCGCGCCGCCCCGGGCGGATCCGCCGCATCGGGCTGCCCTATCTGCTGCTGCTCCCCGCCCTGCTCCTGGAAATCCTCGTCCATCTCCTGCCGATCGTCATCGGCATCGTGATGAGCTTCAAGGAGCTCACCCAGTTCTCTCTCCGTGACTGGGGTGCCGCGCCCTGGCTCGGCCTGGAGAACTACGCGGTCTCCGTCGACTTCGAGGCACCGGTCGGCGAGGCACTCCTGCACTCCTTCCTCATCACCTGTGCCTTCACCGTGCTGTCCGTCGGCCTGTGCTGGCTGCTGGGGACCGCGGCCGCGGTGTATCTGCAGGACACCTTCCGGGGCCGTGGCCTGCTGCGTGCCCTCTTCCTCGTCCCGTACGCCCTGCCCGTCTACGCCTCCGTGATCACCTGGGCGTTCATGTTCCAGCGGGACAACGGACTGATCAACCACGTGCTGCACGACCAGCTGGGCCTGACCGACAGCCCCACCTTCTGGCTGATCGGCGACAACAGCTTCGTCGCGCTGCTCACCGTGTCGGTGTGGAAGGGCTGGCCGTTCGCCTTCCTCATCGTCATGGCCGGCCTGCAGAACATCCCCAAGGAGCTGTACGAGGCCGCGTCCATCGACGGCGCCGGAATGTGGCAGCAGATCCGCCGCATCACGCTGCCGTCGCTGCGACCCATCAACCAGGTCCTCGTCCTGGTGCTCTTCCTGTGGACCTTCAACGACTTCAACACGCCGTACGTCCTCTTCGGCAAGTCGGCGCCCGAGTCCGCCGACCTGATCTCGATCCACATCTACCAGTCGTCCTTCGTCACCTGGGACTTCGGTACCGGATCCGCCATGTCCGTCCTCCTGCTGCTGTTCCTGCTGCTGGTGACGGGGCTCTACCTGTTCGCCACCAACCGAGGAAGGAAGACCAGCGATGTCTAGCCCGGCACAGACGTCACGACCGGCACCCAGGTCTCCGATGGCGCCCCCGCGGTCCTTCCTGTGGTCCCGCCGCGTCTTCCTCACCCTGCTGACCGGCTTCGTGGTCCTGCCCGTGTACGTCATGGTCTCCAGCTCCCTGAAGCCGCTGCAGGACGTGTCGGGCGCATTCCGCTGGCTGCCCAGCGGACTGACCGTCCGGCCCTACTTCGACATCTGGGACACGGTCCCGCTGGCGAAATACTTCGTGAACTCCCTGATCGTGGCGGGTGCGGCGACCATCTGCTCGGTCGTGATCGCGGTCTTCGCCGCGTACGCGGTCAGCCGCTACCGCTTCCGCGGCAAGCGGGTCTTCACCGTCACCGTCCTGTCCACCCAGATGTTCCCCGGCATCCTCTTCCTGCTGCCGCTGTTCCTGATCTACGTCAACATCGGAAACGCCACCGGGATCGCGCTGTTCGGCTCGCGCGGCGGGCTCATCCTCACCTATCTCACCTTCTCGCTGCCCTTCTCGATCTGGATGCTGATCGGGTACTTCGACTCGGTGCCGCGCGACCTGGACGAGGCGGCGAAGGTCGACGGCTGCGGCCCGCTCGGCGCCCTGTTCCGGGTAGTCGTCCCGGCCGCCATACCGGGGATCGTCGCGGTCGCCGTCTACGCCTTCATGACCGCCTGGGGCGAGGTGCTCTTCGCCTCCGTCATGACCAACGACACCACCCGCACACTCGCCGTGGGCCTCCAGGGATACGCCACCCAGAACGACGTGTACTGGAACCAGGTCATGGCCGCCTCGCTCGTCGTGAGCATCCCCGTGGTCGCGGGCTTCCTGCTGCTCCAGCGCTATCTGGTCGCCGGTCTCACCGCCGGAGCCGTCAAGTGACCCACCCCACCGCTTCCGAGAGGACTTCCGTGACCGAGCCCATCGACCTCGCCGCCCTTCCCCAGGACTTCGTGTGGGGGACGGCGACAGCGGCGTACCAGATAGAAGGGGCCGTCGCCGAGGACGGCCGCTCGCCGTCCATCTGGGACACCTTCTCGCACACGCCCGGCATGGTGGACAACAACGATCACGGCGACATCGCCTGCGACCACTACCACCGCTGGCGTGAGGACATCGCCCTGATGAAGGAGCTGGGCACCAACGCCTACCGGCTGTCCCTGGCCTGGCCGCGCATCCTGCCCGGCGGCGACGGAGCGGTCAACGCCAAGGGCCTGGACTTCTACGACCAGGTGATCGACGCGCTCCTGGAAGCGGGCATTACGCCGTCCGTGACCCTCTATCACTGGGACCTGCCGCAGGTCCTCCAGGACCGTGGCGGCTGGCCCGAGCGCGACACCGCCGAGCACCTGGCCGGCTACGCGGCCGTCGTCGCCGAACGCCTCGGCGACCGCGTCACCCACTGGGCCACCCTCAACGAACCGCTCTGTTCCGCCTGGATCGGCCACCTCGAAGGCCGCATGGCACCCGGTCTCACCGACCTCACCGCCGCGGTCCGCGCCTCCTACCACCTGCTGCTCGGACACGGACTCGCCACCCAGGCGATCCGCGCGGCCGCCCCCGCGGCGCAGATCGGCATCGTCAACAACCTCAACACCGTGACACCGGCCGGAGAACGCCCCGAGGACATCGCGGCCGCCCGCCGCATGGACGGCCACACCAACCGCTGGTGGCTCGACCCCGTCCACGGCCGGGGATTCCCCGCCGACATGCTCGACGTCTACAAGGTCCCGCTCCCCGAGCACCCCGGAGACCTGGAGACCATCGCCCAGCCGCTGGACTGGCTGGGCCTCAACTACTACTTCCCGGCCGCTGTCGCCGACGACCCCACAGGGCCCGCCCCCTTCGCACGCCAGATACGCCGCCTCGGCGTGCCGCGCACCGGTATGGACTGGGAGATCGACGCCTCCGGCATCGAGACCCTGCTCCTGCGTCTCACCCACGAGTACGGGGCCCGCAAGCTGTACGTCACCGAGAACGGCTCGGCCTTCCCCGATCTCGTCCGCCCCGACGGAACCGTCGACGACCCCGACCGCGCCGACTATCTGGTCCAGCACCTCGCCGCCTGCGCGAGCGCGGCCCGCAAGGGCGCCCCCTTGGCCGGCTACTTCGCCTGGTCCCTCCTCGACAACTTCGAGTGGGCCTACGGCTACGCCAAGCGTTTCGGCCTCGTCCACGTCGACTACAGGACCCAGAAGCGCACCATCAAGGGCAGCGGCCACCGCTACACCGACATCATCCGCACCCATCGGGACAGCGCCCGCCGCGCCGCCTGACGGCCAACCCGCCGCAGGACCGCGGTGGTCCGCTCCCGGAGTGGACCACCGCGGTCGTCGTGCGTGGGTGCCGTCGGCGGGCGGCAGGCTGCGAACTCAGCTGTAGATGCCGAACTCGTGGAGCGAGTAGCCGTATCCGGTGCCGCGTTCGGTGGCGTGCAGCCGGACGTAGCGGCCGGAGCCCGGCACGTCGAAGTCGTCGATGCCGCCATTGCCGTCCTTCGCCATGTGCACGGTCGTCCAGTTCCGCCCGTCGTCGGACGTCTGGATCGTGTAGGTGAAGCCGGTGCAGGACCAGGCGACGTCAGGACTGCCGGTGTCTCCATCCCCCGGAAACAGAATCAGTCCCATGCCGGTTCCCCCGATCGCCCAGTGCCCAGCGCCCAGGATCGGCCGGAGTGAGCACGTCGGAGCACAACCGAACCTATGCCGTGGCATCCCCGAGACAGGGGGAGCCCCAGAGGCAGCCGCCTGATCTCATCGGCCCTCACACAGGGCTACCCTCCGCACGATGACTCTTCGCCAGTACACCTACTTCGCACTGTTCAGCGATCACCTCTCCGCGGACGAATTGGCGTTGCAGCTGAAGGTCACCCCTGATGAAGTGTCCGTTCGTGGCAGCCGTCGCACCGATCCGCCAGTGCCGGTCAACCACGTCTGGAAGATCGTCTGCCGAGACCCGGGTCTGTGCGTCGACGAACAGATTGCCCAGATCCTCAGCAGACTCCAACCGCACACGAACCGCATCGCCGAAGTCGTCAGCCACCTGGCCGACCATGGCGGCGGAGCGGTGCTCCAAGTCGTTCGCTACTTCCACGACACCGATCCAGACCAGTCTCCGTTCCCGGACGCACCCAACCTCTTCGGCTGGCACCTGCACCGCAGCGTCCTGGATTTCCTCACCGCCACCGGTGCCGAGCTCGACGTCGACGAGTACGACATGACCCCGAACGGGAACTCCGGCTGACTCCCCGCTCAGCGCGACCAGCCGACGCTCCCCGCTGTTCGATCACGCCAACAGCCGACTTGACGCGCTAAGCGCCTGAGGTGTCTGAATTGCGCCGTTCACACGGCTGAGCCCTCGTCTGTTGAGAAAGTTGGCGACGGGGCGCCGTCCAAGTGCATACCCAAGGCCGGAGGGCCCAGGCCTTCCGTTGCAAGTTGCGCGCCATGCGCTTGAGGAAGGCGCAACCGGTCCCATCGGCCGGGATTCTTGTGGTCCCCCTTTGGGCAAGGCTGACGAGGTGTCCGACAACACGATATGGATCGCTGCTCTCACCGGCGGCACTGCCGTCCTCGCCGGCTGGGTGACGAGCCGGGGCCAATCCCGGGCCGCCCGCATACAAGCGGAGACTGCCGCGAACTCCCAACGTACGGATCGGCTCCGCGAAGCTCGACGTACGGCCTATGTCGAGTTCATCGAATGCACTCATCGGATGGGCGCGCTGTACTGGAAGATTTCCGAATCTCACGCCGTCAGTGACGCCGCGGTACGGGATGACACCCTGGAAGACTTGCGGCGCCTCCTACAGGCTGAGTACGTGGTCCTGCGTCGCTGCGTGCGCGTAATCGCCTTGGAAGGACCGGATGCCGTGGCGGCTGCAGCGGAAGCTCTCAAGGCCACAACAGATAGCTCCTTTGCGGCATTTCGGGCTTTGATTGACGGTGAAACCGGGGCTGCGCAGCGGTTTGACGACTGCTACGCCCCCTTCTGGCAAGCCCTGACTCGCTTCGTCAGTACTGCCAAGGGTGCTTTGCAGGAGATGTGAGTCAGCCGACGTTGAGTCCTGGACGTCCGGCCCGCGCCACACAGGAGCAGGCGAACCTGCTCGGCATCTCGATCGGTGACCTGGTCACTCAGATCGAGCGGAATTACCACGACAGTGAGGGTCGTCCCGTGGAGACGGCGGACATCGTCGTCGCGGACATCCGCTGGGAGATCGCCTACGAGATCGACGTAGCGCAACGGGACGCGTAGCAAGTGGAATTGTTCCCGTGCACGTGAAGTAGCCCTGGGGTCAGGTGAGTAAGAACCTCTGGGGGTTCAAGGTGGCTCGCTTCCACTCACCGCGCGCGCCCCGGCTCGTCGTCGGGCCCGAGGCTCTCCGCCCGCTCCGGGCCCGACTCCGCCGGCCGCGTGGCAAGAGCGCTTGCTGCGGCCAGGCCGTTTCCTGTGGATCATTGTCGTTGGTTACGCGAGGAGTCGTGCTGCATGCCGCTGGCTCGCTCTAGACTCGCGGCGATGTGGAATGATCGGGAGGTGTTGGGGACCAGTAGTGAGGATGGGCGGGCCATTTGGCGTGAAGCCGAGCGGATCGTCAACGAGGTCGCCCAAGGGCTCCGCACGTTGGACGACGGGACAACCTGGTTCTCCGCCCTCGCCCCGGCAGAACGGCAGGCGGTACTGCAAGAAGTCGCCGGCTACGCGATGCAAGCGCACATCACGACGGCGGACGGGAGCGCGGGAGTTGCCCGTTCCGGAGTGAAGCCCACGGCTAACCCTTCGATGATGATTTGCATGGACCCACCCCGCTACTGGTTCGCAGCCCTCCCCGCTGACGAACACGTCAAAGCGTTCCGTGTCCTCGTCTCGGTGTTCTCCGTCGCCGACACCCGCCGCAGGCAGACGTACTGCAAAGGCACCTGCGGACACGCGTGGCACAACTTGCCCTCAGCCGTGAGGCCGTAGCGGCGGCGGCACAATGATCCAAACGAGGCCCCCTGGGACGTTTCCTGCGGATCATCTGATCGTTTGTTGATGAGTGTCGTTGACTGATGCCCAGTGGGCGAGGATGGAGCCGTTGCTACCGGACCGGTCGCCGAGGCGGGGTGGGCGGTGGCGACGCCCCGCCCGGCGGGACTCGGCCGATGGGGCTGCCGATCTGTACAGACGGCCTACGCGAGTGCGCAACGAGAGACTTGATGAGCCGTTGCCGGGGGAGGAACTGGAGCTCTTCCTCCAGTACCTCCACCGGTTCGCAAGGCATGACCTCGATCTGTTCGCCCTCTTGGAGGTGGGTGATCCTGAGTACCCGGCCTACCGGACGTTCAGAAGGGATCCGGAACCAGGGCTCGACTCGTCCGCCCTACCGTGCCTTCCCCGACACGTTGAAGAGCCGTCGGCGCTTGCCGTTCGCCGCCGCCACCAGCTCCGGGACCGTGGCCAGTTTGACCCGCGTACGGCCGTCGCGCCGTCCTCCGGCCAGCTCCGCACGGTCGATGGCGGCCATGCCGCGGGCGTCGACGACATGGCGGTTGCGGCGTCTCGCGAGTCGGTGGAACGCCTTCGGCGGGTGCGCCGGCGCGGGCAGTGAGCCGCCGATGGCGTCGGCGAGAAGCGTCCCGACCGTCTCGGCGGCGCAGGTGCGGTTGGCGCCGATGCCACCCGAGGGGCCTCGTTTGATCCAGCCGACGACGTACGTCCCCGGCAGCCCGGTCACGCGCCCTGCCTCGTGCGGGACGGTGCCGGTGGACTCGTCGAAGGGCAGCCCGGCAACCGGCACGCCGCGGTACCCGACGGCCCGCAGCACCATGCCGCCCGAAATCTCCAGGTCTCCCGCACCTCCCGTGACGCGCACGCCGCGGACGTTGCCGTCGCCGAGCACCTCGACGGACGCCGAGTGGAAGCGGAACACGATGCGCCGGCCCGCCGCCGGCGCGAGCGACCAGTCCACCTGACGGCGAGCGACACCTTGCAGCGCCGAGGCCTTGTCCTTCGGCCCGGCCGCGTCGGCCGTCGCGCCGATTCGCGGATCGTGGTCGTCCACGACCAGCTCCACGCCGGCGAGATGCTTGAGTGCCAGCAGTTCGGACGTGGTGTACGCCGCGTCCTCGGGGCCTCGCCGCCCGAGCAGCACCACCTCCCGCACCTTGCTCGCGCGCAGGGCCGCCAGCGCGTGGTCGGCGATGTCGGTGCCGGCCAGCGCGTTCGGGTCGCAGACCAGGAGCCGGGCGACGTCGAGAGCGACGTTGCCGTTGCCGACGACCACCACCCGCTCGACGGACAGGTCGATCGCGTCCGGCGCGACCTCCGGGTGGGCGTTGTACCAGGCGACGAACGCGGTCGCGGAGATGCTGCCGGGCTTGTCCTCGCCGGGGATCCCGAGCCGGCGGTCGGTGGAGGCGCCCACGGCGTAGATGACCGCGTCGTGGTGCGCGGCGAGTTCCTCCGGTGTGATGTCCCTGCCCACCTCGAGGCCCAGGTGCATGCGCACCCGCGGGTGCGCGTGGAACCGCGAGAAGGTGTCGCCGACCTTCTTGGTCGAGGGGTGGTCGGGTGCCACGCCGTACCGTACGAGGCCGCCGGCGACCGGCAGCCGGTCGACAAGTGTCACCTCGGCGTTGGTGTGCAGCAGCAGGTCCTCGGCGGCGTACATGCCGGCCGGTCCGGTGCCGACGACGGCGACCCTGATCGGAGCGAAGTCGGACGGCAGGCTCCGCTCGAACGCCGGCTCCCCCCAGGCGTGGAAGTTCGGGCTGTCGGCGACCGGTTCGGGCTCCTGGTCCTCGAAGTACGCGGCGTTGATCCCGGCGTACTCCTGCTGCGCCCCGGACAGGCTGTCCACGGGGAAGATCGCGTCCACCGGGCAGGCGTCCGCGCAGGCGCCGCAGTCGATACAGGACCGCGGGTCGATGTACAGCATCTCCGTGCTGCCGAACGCCCGCTCCTGGGGCGTCGGGTGGATGCAGTTGACCGGACACACGGCGACGCAGGTGGCATCGCTGCAGCAGGTCTGGGTGATCGCGTAGGTCATGGGGTCCGTCGCTCGGCTCGAGTCGGGTCAGATCAGGTTCGCGCGCTTGTAGAAGATCAGCGCCGGCTTGGTGAGCAGGCGGGCCGAGGCCAGGAAGTCCATCAGGCCCGAGCAGCTGGAGCGCATCAGGGACTTGTGGTGCTCGTTGGACTTCGCCTCGCCGACGGCGCGCTTCCTGTCGAGGCCGGCGTTCGAGTAGACGTCCTTGTTGACCATGCTGGTGACGATGACGTAGGACGCGACCGCGATGACGACGGCATGCACCTGGCGGCGCAGTCGGCCGGCCTTCGCCAGACGCTTGCGCGTCTCGTCCCGCGCGAACTTCATGTGCCGGGACTCCTCGACGACATGGATGTTGTTGATGGTGCGGACGAACGGCACGACACGCTCGTCCCGCATCCAGTCGCGCTGCATGACGTCGAGGACCTCCTCGGCCACCAGGATCGCCGCGTACGCCGCCTCGCCGAACGCGATCGCCTTGAAGGCCCTGCCGAGTTCGATCGCGAAACGGTGCGGACGGTAGGCGGGGGCGCCGAGCTTCTTCGCGCCGCGCGCGAACATGATCGAGTGCCGGCACTCCTCGGCGATCTCGGTCAGTGCCCACTGGAACCGGGCGTCGGTCGGGTCCTTCGCGTAGATGTCACGCAGCACCATCTGCTGCAGGATCATCTCGAACCAGATGCCGGTGCTGGCCACCGAAGCGGCCTCCTGCCGTGTCAGCTCCTTGCGCTGCGCATCGGTCAGCTCGCTCCAGTACGCCGTGCCGTAGAGCGTGCTCCACTCCGGGCTCGCACCGTGGAAGTCCTTGTCCAGCGGCGTCTCCCAGTCCACCTCGGTGGCGGGGTCGTACGCCAGCTGCGCGGCCGAGTCGAGCAGTCGCCGGGCGACATCGTGCTCGGGCAGGCTGCTCTCGACCTTCGGCGGATGGGTCATGGCGGCTCACTCCTCGGGGACGGGCTGCTACCTGTCGGAACCTGCTACCTTGAGTAACAGTTACCGGCGGTAGCATGTAACCTGTGGTCGTGGCAGTCAAGAGCGGGGGAGAGGCGAAGTCGGGGGACGGGCGTAAGGAGCGGTGGAGATCGCACCGTGCCGCGCGGCGCGAGGAGTTCGTCGACGCGGCGCTGCGTACACTGGCCACGAGCGGCCCGGAGTTGCGTGTCGAGGAGGTGGCGGCGGAGGCCGGCGTGAGCAAGCCCGTGCTCTACCGCCAGTTCACCGACAAGGCGGACCTCCTGGCCGCGCTCCACGACCGTGCGGCAGCGATGCTGATGGAGCGGCTGGTTCCCGCGCTCGACCCGGACGCCACACCGAACGAGCAGATCGCCGGTGCCATCGACGCCGTCTTCTCGGTGCTCGACGAGCACCCCAACCTCTACTGGTTGGTCAGCCGCACCGTCCCCACCGGGCCGACGAGCGAGGGGAAGGGTGTGCGGGTCGGCAAGGAGCTGGCGGCAGCCACCCTTGCCGACGTGTTCGGCGGATACCTCGACGCGTTCGGCCTCGACACCCGTGGGGCGCAGCCGTTGGCGTACGCGATCGTGGGCATGGTCCATGTCACCGCCGAGTGGTGGCTCGAGTCCGCCGCGATCAGTCGTCAGGAGGCCGTCGGTCATCTGACCCGGATGGTGTGGGACTGCCTCGACGGGTTCCTGCGCCGAAGCGGCGTAGTGCTGAATCCCGACGAGCCGATCGACCCGGACGAGGTTCTCCGGCGCACCCGCAACACCCCTGGTCCGCCCCGCTCCTGAGGCAGGCGCGGCTGAGGCCCCAGCGGTAGTCCTCCGAGGTTTCCTGCTCGGGTGCCCGCGCTACCGCCTCCTGATCGCGAACCCGGCCTTCCCTCCCTGCTCTTGGATTCAGATTCATCGGAGGTATTCCGGTTTGCCTCCCAACCCTGCACCATGCGTGGGGAGTTCACCATCCGAATGGGGAGGCGCATACGTGAACGCCCAGGCAGGGTACGGAATCTCACGCAGAACGGCGATCGCTTCGGCGGCGGCGACCGGTGCGGCCGTGTGGACGGCCGGTCCCGGTGTCGCGTGGGCCCGGCCGGGACCGCCGTCGGGGGGCGTGGCGGCCGCGGATGTCCACGAGCGGATCGCCCGCGCGGCCGCGCTGCGCTGGAGGCGGATGCCCGCGGACTGGAAGGACGGCCCCTTCCTGGCCAATGGGCTCCTCGGCGTCCAGGTCTACCGCGGGGCGACCCCCAGCTCCGTGAAAGTCATGGTCAGTCACAGCCAGGTGCAGGATCAGCGGAGTCAGTGGCGCGCCACCTATGGATACTCGCGGCTGCCCGTCGGCCACTTCGATCTCATCCTCGCCGGCGAAGTGACGGGGATCGACTGGACCCTCGACATCTGGGACGCCGAACTCCACGGCACCATCACCACCACCCGTGGCAGCGTCCGGTTCTCGATGCTGGTGCACAACACCCGCAGCGCACTGCTGATCTCGACGCGGCCCACCGCCGGGGAGGAGACTGCTGCCTGGGCGTTCACATCCATGCCCGCGACGTCCCCCCGTACCAAGGACAAGCCCGCCGACTACACCGGCAATCCGGACCCACGGTCCGGCTCCTCGGGTGCCACCCACTACGTCGAACAGCCACTCGTCGCCGGAGGCGGCTGGACCACCGCCTGGCGCGAGCGCCGAGCGGGGACCGGGAGCCTCCTCGCCGCCCATCTCGTCTACCGTTTCCCCGGGGACCTCGCCGGGACCACCGGACTCGCCGTCGCCGACGTGGCCCGGACTCTCGCCGCCGACCCGGACGACCTGGTGGCTGACCACCGCCGCTGGTGGCACCGCTTCTACCGCCGCAGCCTCCTGTCCGTGCCGGACAAGCGGATCCAGGACTTCTACTGGATCCAGCTGTACAAGGCGGCCTGCGCGACCAGGGCCGGCGGCCCCTCCATGTCCGAGTGGGGACCCTGGTATCCGGAGACGGGTGGGAGCTGGACGGCGGTGTGGTGGAACCTCAACGTCCAGATCGCGACCTGGCTCATCCAGGGCTCCAACCACCAGGAACTCGACTCCGTCACCTCGTCGTTCAGGGCCTTCGAGAAGCATCTGCCGCTGTCCGTGCCACCGGAGTACCGCGACGGCGACACCTATGCGCTCGCCCACCCCTCCGACTGGATGCTGCGCCCCGGCGCATGGACGGTCGGCGTCCCCGGCACGTCGAGGAAGACCGACAACACCGGCAATCTCATCTGGGCCATGCACAACGTCTGGCTCAGCTACCGCCACACCATGGACCTGCGCATCGTTCGCGACGTGCTCCACCCGATACTCGCCAAGGCGGTCAATTTCTACGACCACTTCCTCCACGAAGGCCCCGACGGCAAGCTGCATCTGCCGCTCACCCGCTCGCCCGAGTGGGCGGACGCCGAGGACTGCACCTACGACCTGTCGCTCATCCGCTGGGCGTGCGCGACGCTGCTCGAGTGCCAACGCCTGCTCCGTACGCACCATCCGCGGGCCGGACGCTGGCAGGAGATCCTCGACCGCCTCACGCCCTATCCGCGTGACGCGACCGGAATCATGATCGGCGCCGGACGGCCGCTGACCGAGTCGCACCGGCACTTCTCGCACATGCTCTGGTTCTTCCCCCTCCACGAACTGGACTGGGACCGCCCCGGCGACCGGGACGTCATCCGGACGACCTTCGACCACTGGGTCGGGGAAAGGCAGTTGTGGGCGGGCTACAGCTATGCCGCCGCCTCGTCCATGGCCTCGCGGATCGAACGGCCCGAGGACGCGCTCGACCTGCTCACCTTCTTCACCGACGGCAACCTGATCAAGAACGCCCGGATGACCCCCAACACCATGTATGTCGAAGGGGGGAACCTGGCCACCGAGAGTCCGCTGACCGCCGCCCAGTCGGTCCTCGACATGGCGGTGCAGAGCCATGGTGGAGTCGTTCGGGTCTTCCCCTCGGTGTCCCGCCGCTGGCCGGACGCGTCGGTGGAGTCGTTGCGCACGCAAGGCGCGTTCCTGGTCGACGCCGACCGGTCGGGAGGAACGACACGCTGGGTCCGCGTGCACAGCGAGGCGGGCTCGCCGCTCGTGCTGCAGCACGGCATCGGGGGAGACATCGAGGTACGCGACTCCCGCGGACGTCCGCTGCGCCACCGGGAAACGGCACCGGGCCGCATCGAGATCGCGCTGGAACGCGGCGCGACCGCTCTCGTGGCCCCGAGGGGAGCGCGGGTCGATCCGCGGCCGCGCGATGTTCCGGCCGTCGGCCTCTCCGAACCCTGGGGCCTGCCGGGGTGACGGGACCGCGCACCGGGCCCGGGGCCGTACAGGGACCGCGGGCCGGAGCCGTGCTGTCGGCGGAACGGCTCCGGTCCGCTTCGTCATGTCCGGCTACCGCCTGCGCCCCGCACCGAATGGCACGACGACCGGATCCGCGCCGCGGGCATACGGGATCTTCGAGCGGGACGACGGCCCGGACCCTCGGCCGGAAGCAGGGGCTGACGAGAGGCCGCGAGGAGCTGCTAGGTTAGGCAAGCCTAACCTAAGGAGATCTTGATGGGCCTCACAGACGTCTGCGGCGGCGGACCGAGCGATGCCGAGCGGATCCGCTCCGTCCTCGCCGGAGCGGGATCGCTGAGCCTGACCACCGGCGGGAACTGCTACGACCTGATCGGTATGCACGCGGTCGACGGGAAGGGGCAGTTGAGGCTCCACGCGCCCAACGACAGCCCCCTGGCAGCGGAGGCCGCCTGCGCCCCACGAGGCGTACTCGCCGCCCTTCTGGAGTTCACCGATGTCGCGCCCACCGCCGTCCGGGACCGGGTGCGCGCCCGGGTGACCCTGTCCGGGTGGCTCACGGCGTGCGGTGAGGACCGGGAGCCCGGCGTGTGCGTGCTCCGTCTCGACACCGCCCGCGCGACCCTGGAGAAGGACGGCGCCGTCGCCGACGTCGGCCTGGACGAAGTGGTCCTTGCCGAGGCCGACCCGCTGGCCTCCGAGGAGGCGGGTCTGCTGACCCACATGGCCGACGACCACGTCGACGTCGTCACGGCGCTGAGCCGGCTGGGCGGCCCGGAGCTCCTCGTCGGCGTCGAACGGATCCGCCCCTACGCGTTGGACCGCTACGGCATCACCCTGCGCTGCGAATACGCCCGCACCCACCGCGACCTGCGCATCCTGTTCCCCACCCCACTGCGCCACGCCGATGACATCGGCTCCCAGGTGGACGTGCTCCTGGCCGCCGCACGCCACTGCCCCCACCACCAGGACGCGCACGACCGTCCTTGACACCCGCGCACATCCCGTGCGGACCCACGGTGTGCGCGGCGGAATCCGGTCGGGCCCCGGGGGTGTTCGAGGGCACGTCCGCGGCCGGCCCGGTCAGGCGGGCCTCGCTGGGACTACTTCGCCCGGGGCCCGCTCCAGCAGCTCCGCCGTGACGAAGCCGACCACCGCGCAGACCACGATCAGTGGCATCTGTTCGTGCGCGTCGCGGCCGAGGAGCAGGACGGTGAGGACGGTACTGGTGACCGGCAGCCGGGTGACCACGGACACCGCCGTCACGACCCCGAGCGCCAGTGCCGGAGTCGCCCGGCCGTCCCCAGCACAAGCGCGGTCTTCGGATCCGCGGCCCGTTTCGCGGAGCGCAGGGCCAGCAGCGCCAGGCCGCTGCCGAGCGCCATCAAGGGAGCCTCGGGACCGAGGACCACACCCAGCGGCAGCGTCGCGAGCGCCGCGAACGCCACCCCGGGCAGCTCCCTCGGCCCCAGCTGCGGACCGCCGATCCCGTTCACCGGTACGTGGCCGCCGCCTCCCGGCACTCTGGTGACGACGGGCGCCAGCAGCAGCCCTGCCAGCAGCAGGGCGGGCAGCGGCCACCACCACGGGGGCTGCTCGTGCCCCGCCGACGCAGGAAGCGTGTGCCACACCCAGTGCTGGAACTCGTGCTGCAGGCTCACGAAGAAGAAGCAGGACAGAGCGATGGGCACACCGACGAGCACGGAGAGCAGCAGCAGGCGGGAGTAGCCGCCGCTGCGCAGCATCCCGCGCAGGCTCGGCGCTTCCGCCATGGGGCCTCCCGTAGCCGGTGTTCGCCCCAGTCAACGCCGGGACGCCACCGGCGCGCCCGGTGGGCTGCGGGAACCGGGTGACGGCCCGCCGGAGCCGGGCCGTCACCCGCCCGGCCTCATCCGAATGGCGCAGGGATCACCCGGGGCGGACGCTCGAAATCCGCACGCACCCAGGATCCCGGACGAGCACGCACGGGTTTTCGGACGAGAAGGAGCGACCCATGAGTCAGCAATCACCTCCGGTCGGTGCCAGGCCGCCCGCGCCGGATCCCTCCAGTGCCTGGGTGACCGGTGGGGTCGCCTTCGCCGGAATCCTGATGCTGTGCGGCGGCGTTCTGGCCGTGTTCCAGGGCATCGCGGGCATCGTCGAGGACGACTGGTACACCCGGGTCGGCGGCTACGTGTACCGGATCAATCTCACCGGCTGGGGCTGGATCCACCTGGTGCTCGGCATCCTGGTCGCGATCACCGGCGCCGGCGTGCTCAAGGGCGCCGAGTGGGCCCGTCTCACCGGCATCCTGCTGGCGTCGCTCAGCCTGATCACCCAGTTCCTCTTCCTGCCCTATGCACCGGTCTGGTCGGTGATCATGATCGCGCTCGACGTGTTCGTGATCTGGGCGCTCGCCGCGTACCGCACGGGTCGCGTCGAATGATCCTCCACGTGCCACGAGTCCGCATAGGGTGAACTCCGTTGATCGCACGGGCACTTGTGCGTTCCCCCCCGCCGCGCCCCGCTCGGCGCGGCAGGGGTGTGCCGAAGACGTCCCGCACACAATCCGCACCGGGAGATCGGGCCGAAGGGCTGCGGTTTTCGCCGGTGGGGAGGGAATATGGGAGGTACCCGTCATCCCGGTGTGAGGACGTGAGAGATCCGGCGTGCCCGAGCATCGTGACAGCGGAAGGAGCGATTGTGGGCAGCGCTGACGTGTTCCGTGCCGGCCTCTCGGCGGACGGTCGGGCGGATGCGGCGCTGTCGCCGCCGGGCGGGCTCATGGACGTGCTCGGGGTGGCCGCCGTCGTCCTCGACTCGCAGGGACGCATCGTCCTCTGGAGTCCCCAGGCCGAGCAGCTCCTCGGATACACCCCCCAGGAGGCGCTGGGCAGGTACGCCGCGCAGCTGCTCGTCGCCGACGAGCACTTCGACTTGGTGCTCAACCTCTTCCAGCAGGTCATGGTGAGCGGGGAGGGCTGGGAGGGCGTCTTCCGGGTACGGCACAAGGACGGCTCCACGCGCCTGCTGGAATGGCGCAACATGCGGTTGCAGGACGACCTCGGCGGCTACTACGCCCTGGGGCTGGCCACCGACCAGGTGACCCTGCGCCGGGTCGAACGGGATCTTGCGCTCTCGGTGCGCCTCGTCGACCAGTCGCCGATAGGTCTCGCCGTCCTCGGCGGTGATCTGCGGTGCGTGGCGGCGAACCCGGCGCTGGAGCGGATCGGCGGACTGCCCGCGGAGCAGCTCGTGGGCCGCAGCATCCGCGAAACCCTGCCGTTCGGCGACGCCGACAGCCTCGAGGCCGCCATGCGCGATGTCCTCGACACCGGCGCGCCGCTGCTGGACCGCCATGTGCTCGGCCGTCTTCCCTCCGAACCGGCCGGTGAACGTGCCTGGTCGGTGTCCATGTACCGGCTGGAGGACCCCGGCGGGCGCGTGATCGGCCTCGCCGTCTCGGTCGTCGACGTCACCGACCGGCACCGCGCGGCCACGGAGGCTGAGCGCGCCCGCAGGCGCCTGGCACTCGTCGCCGACGCGTCCGTACGGATCGGGACCACTCTCGACCTGGAGCAGACCGCGCGGGAACTCGCCGACGTCGCCGTGCCCGAGCTCGCCGACGTCGCGGCCGTCGATGTCCTCGACAGTGTGCTCGTAGGCCCCGACGGGCGGCCGAACCGCATGCCGGACGAGGGACCGTTGCTGATCCGTGCCCTGGCCGTCGCCGCTGCGTACCCCACCGTCGCCGTCGAGGCGGCGGACCGGCCCGGGGAACTCGCCCGCTACGACGCCGGCCGGCTCGTCACCCAGTGCGTCGACACCGCACGGCCGGTCACGATCCCGGTGCTCGGCGAGCAGGATCTGCGCGACATCGCACGGGACAGCAGGGCCGCCGCGCTGCTCGCCGATGCCGGCGTCCACTCGTACATGGCGGTGCCGCTGATCGCGCGCGGTGAGGTGCTCGGTGCGCTCGACCTCAAACGTGCCCGTAATCCGCTGCCCTTCACCGACGACGATGTGCTGCTCGCGACCGAGTTCGCCTCACGGGCCGCCGTGTGCATCGACAACGCCCGCTGGTACCGCCAGCAGCGCGAGACCGCGTTGACCCTGCAGCGCAGCCTGCTTCCCGAGACCCCGAAGCACCTCGTCGGCCTCGAGGTCGCCTCCCGCTACCAGCCCGCGCGGGCGAACAGCGAGGTCGGCGGCGACTGGTTCGACATCATCCCCATGGACCGCGAACGCACCGCGCTGGTCGTCGGGGATGTGATGGGCAGCGGGGTCAACGCCGCCACCGCCATGGGCCGGCTGCGCACCGCGACCCAGACCCTCGCCCGGCTCTCCCTCGACCCCGCGGTGGTGCTGCGCCACCTCGACGAGATCACCGCCGGTCTCGACCCGTACATCGCCACCTGCATGTACGCCGTCTACGACCCCCACCGCGCCCAGTGCTGCATCGCCA
Organism: Streptomyces sp. NPDC043812; assembly: GCF_056436245.1. NCBI lineage: Bacteria > Bacillati > Actinomycetota > Actinomycetes > Kitasatosporales > Streptomycetaceae > Streptomyces > Streptomyces sp. NPDC043812. Next base: position 28,798 of record NZ_JBWKCY010000008.1, on the reverse strand, counting down.
ACGCCGGGCATCTGCCCCCGGTGCTGGTGCGCCGCGGGTGCGCGCCGCGGCTGCTCGACCTGCCCACCGGGACGCCGCTGGGCGTCGGAGGGGTCGCCCTGCGCAGCATCACCGTCGGCATCGACCCGGGCGATGTCCTCGTGCTCTACACCGACGGCCTGGTCGAGACACGCGACCAGGACATCGACGTCCGGCTGGACACGCTGCTCGGCCTGCTCCAGACGTCCGACGCGACGCTGGGCGAGACCTGCGACCGGCTGCTGCAGGCACTGCGCCAGCCCGACACACCCGACGATGTCGCCCTGCTGATCGCCCGGGTGACCGGTTGACGCATGTCCCGGTCGGGGAGCCGCCGTTCGGCCGCGTGCCGACCTGCCTGCGCCGGGCGGCAGGGCCCGTCGGCCCGTCAGTTGCCGGGCCGACCGGGCGGGGTGTCGCCTTCGAGCCGGCGCAGCAGTTCCGCGTCGCACGTGCGCGGGCAGGTGGCGCACGCCTCGTCCGGGCGAATCGTGTAGTAGAGGCAGCAGCCGAGCCGCGTCCGCGTCGGATACGACGCCCCGTCACGGCCGGTCAGACTGCGGAAGTCGGCGCCGCCGGGGAACGGGGCGACGGGTCCTGGCAGCAGCGCGCCCGCCGCCCGCACAGCACGCTCCTCCTCGCCGAGCATCCGCCCCAGATACCAGATGCCGGACACCAGATCGTCGCCGACCATGCCCCACAGGGCGCGCGGTCCGCGCCGCAGCCGCGGTCCGAGCGCCGCGAGCAGCGGACGGACGTGCTCGGCGACCGTGGTGCGCAACTCCGCGCGCAACGCCTCCTCGTGGGGCACCACTCGTGCGCCGGGCAGCCCGGCCGCCGGATCGTCCGGGAGGCAGGCGAAGCTGCCGGGCACGACCTCGCAGGCGTCCGTGGTGCGGCTGATGCGCACCTCGTGCGGCAGCAGGCGGGGGACCCGGCGTTCGAGGTACCAGGGGCCGCTGATCAGCAGACAGACCGTCCACAGATGACCGTGCAGGGCGCGGGACGCGACGACGTCGGGGCGGGCGGTGTGTGCGTACCGCTCGCGGATGCGGGCGGCCTCCGTGTCGAGGAAGGCGTCCAGGAGTTCCGGGCGGCAGACCAGTTCGGCACCGTCCGCCCACCCCTGGCCGACGGGGGAGGGCTCGCCCACCGTGAGTTCGAGCGCCGGGCACACGGCGGCAAGGTGTCGGTAGGCCGAGGCGAGCAGGGCGGCACAGCTCGCGGCGGGTCGGCCTGGTGCCGACGCCGGGGCCAGGATCACGGAATCTCTCCTCGAACGGGCAGGGCGATGTGCAAACCGCGACGGAGCGCCGCGAACTGAGGGAAGCCTCACCTTACCCACACTCGGGTGGGGTCGCTGTGAACCGGGGGGCGGGAGTGGCGAGTTGGCACCTTTAGGCATGCCTAACCTAAGCTCACCCGTGATGACCAGGAACGGCGCCGCGTGCGACGTGCCCTCCTCGAACCGTGCGCGCGGAAGTGAACGACTCATGCAGCTGTATCTGCTCGCCCTCAACCCCACCGACTCGGTCACCGAGGGATTCCTGCCCGCCGCGCGCAGGCTCGGCCTCGCCGTCACCGTGCTCACCGACCGGCCCGCCGACCACCGCGACAGGTACCCCGACATCGAGGTGCTGCCGTGCGACGTACGTGACTTCCGTGCCGTCATCAGCCGTATCTCCGCCCGCGGCACCCCGGACGCCGTCTTCACCAACAGCGACCATCTGCAGACCCAGGCCGCGCTCGCCGCCGACTGGTTCGGCCTGCCCGCCAAGGACTGGCGCGCCACGCTGCGCACCAAGGACAAGGCGCAGATGCGCCGCCGGCTCGCCGCCACCGGCGCCGACGCCGTGCGCTCCGTCGAAATCCGCGCCGGTCAGGACCCGTCCACCGCCCTCGCCCGCACACCCGTCCCCTTCCCCTGCGTCGTCAAACCGCGCGAGGGCGTCGCCAGCGAGGACGTCGTGCGCGCCGACGACGAGGCCGCACTCGTACGGCACTGCAAGGAGATCCAGGACCGCAGACCCGGCGACGCACTCGTCGTCGAGGAGTTCCTGCCCGGCGACCTGTGCACCCTGGAGACACTCGGCGACGGCCGGCGCCGCCATGTCCTCGGCGGATTCCGCACCCGGCTCTCGCCACCCCCGTACTTCATCGAGGAACAGCTCACCTACGTGCCCGCGCACCCGGAGCACGTGACCGCCCAGGTGCTCGCCCAGCTCGACGCGCTCGGCGTCGGCCTCGGGGCATGCCACACCGAATTCGTCGTCCACGACGGACGCGCCCGCATCATCGAGGTCAACTACCGCGCCATCGGCGACCAGTGCGATCTGCTCCTCGCCGAACTGCTCGGCATCCCGCTCTTCGAGCACATCCTCCACACCCATCTCGGCCGCCCGCTGCCCGCGGACCTCGACCTGCGGACAGACCGTGCCGCACGGCTCGACTACCCGTGCGCCGATCGCGCCGGCACCCTGACCGCCGCGCCCGGCCCCGCCGATCTGACCGCCGACGGCGTCCGTCTGACCTACCGGCCCACCCGTGAGCTCGGCGAACGGCACGAACTGCACCACACCAACCGCGACTTCCTCGGCATCGTCCGCGCCGTCGGCGACAGCCGGCAGGCCGTGGGCCGCGCCGTCGACGCCTTCCTCGCCGCACACCGCTGGGAGATCACGCCGTGACACCCCCGGCCGCACCGGCGGACCGCCCCGAAGCCGCCCGTCTGCTGCTGCGCGTCCTCAGTGCACTGCTCCGCGAGGACGTCGCCCATCTGCGCACCCGCGGCACCCCGCTGCGGGCACCCGACGGCACCTGGCTGAGGCTGGACACCGGAGCGGGCGAGGCACTGCTCCTGCCCGTCCACGAGGACGGGTTCCAGAGCCGGTGGGCCGCACGGCTGCCGCTGCTGCGCCGCGAGAGCGACGGATCGGAACTGACGACGGCCGACGACATCATCGAGGAGCTCGCCCGCCTCGCCGACCCCGCGGACCGGGCCGGGTACGACGCCTTCGCCGACGAGTGCCGTGCCGCGCTCGACACCGCCTGCCTGCACACCGACACCCACGCCGCGACCGCCGATGCGCTGGCCGACCGGTACGGTCCCGACGTCGCGGACTGGACCGGACCTGCCGCGTCACTCGCCTTCGACACCCTCGCGGCCCGCACCGACCACCCCGTGTACCCCACGTCCCGCGCCCGCGTCGGCCTGACAGGCGGTCAACTGCGCCGCTATGCGCCGGAGTTCCACCCGAGCTTCCCCCTGCGCCTACTCGCCCTGCCCCTCGACGCCGTCACACGCCAGGGGCTGTCCCCGTCCGAGGGCTCCTGGCCGGCCCCGTCGCGGTTCGGGCTGCCCCCGAGGCTGGACGACACCCATTTCGCCCTGCCCGTGCACCCGCTGACCGCCGACGGCCCGCTGAAGGACGCCCTGCGCAGCACCGGACTCGACGGCCGGGCCCACCTCTGCGAGCAGCCTTTCGCCGAGGCGGTCCCGACGCTGTCGATGCGGACCGTTGCGCCGGCCGGGCACCCTGGCGTCCACCTCAAGCTGCCGCTCGCCACGTCCACGCTCGGCCTGCTGAACCGTCGCACCGTCAAGCCCGGCAGCCTGCGCGACGGCGCCGCCGGACAGCGCCTGCTGGAGGCCGTGCTCGCCCGCGAACCCGGCTACCGCGACACAGTCCTGCTCGCCGACGAGACGGCGTACGCCCACGCGGGCCACGAACTGCTCGCCGTACTCCGCCGCACCCTGCCCGACGGACTCGACAGCGCAGCCGTCGTGCCCATGGCCGCGCTCCTCGCCACGGCACCCTGCGGCCGCCTCGTCATCGACCGGCTCGCCGACCGCTACTACGGCGGCAATCCTCTCGCCCTCCTCGACGCCGTCCTCACCCTGCTCCTCGGCTGGCAGACCACCCTGTTCGGCTACGGCATCGCCCTCGAGTCCCACCAGCAGAACATCTCCCTCGTCCTCGACGACACCGGCCCGAGACGGCTACGGCTGCTGTTCAAGGACAACGACGGACCGCGCGTCAACATCAGCCGGCTGCGCGACCGGCTGGGCACCGGCGCATCGGACCCGGACTTCGACGACCCCCGCATCCTGGGCACCTCCGACGGACCGGTGACCGATCTGTTCACCACCATCACCGTCCACCTGTGCGCCGGTGTCTACGCGTTCGGCCTCGCCGCCCACGGGCACGCCACGCTCGGCCGGCTGCTCGGCCTCGTCCGCGACCGGCTCGACGAAGCCGTCGTACGCCTCGGCCGCGAACACGGCGGCGACCTCCTGCGTACCCATGTACGGGAAGCGTCCCACCTGCCGGTCAAGGCCATGGTCACGGCGGGCACCCTGCTCACCAAGGGGAGATCCGGAGCGAGCGACATCAACAAGCACTACACCACCGGCCCCAACTACCTGTCGCGGGAAGCGTGACCGACCATGCCCAGCACCACCCCCCGCCCGATGCGCGCATCCCAGCCGCCCGCGGCACCGCCCCGCACCCTGTCGCGGCCGGCCGGCCTCCCCGCCTGCGCACCGCTCGCACCGCCCACCGCGGACGACGCCGTGGCACACACGCTCCTCAACTGCCTGCTCAGGGAGGTCTCCGGCCCCGAACGGCAGACCACGGTCGCCGACGGCCACCTCCAGCTGAGGCTGCCGCGCCGCGGTGTGCTGCTGCGTATCGCCCTGCGCCGCACCTCGGCGATCGGCGCCCACCGCTTCACCGGCCCGGTCGCCGAGCACGGTGACGCCGGTTGGAGGGCGATCGGCTGGCGGCGGCTCGCCGAGCACACCCACGCCGAACTGACCCTGCGCAGCGGCGTGGACAACGACGAGTTCCTCACCCAGGTCGAAGCGAGCCACCGCGCCGTACGCGCGGCGCTCGCCGCGCCCCGGCGCGCGCCCCGCCGCACCGGGCGCCTCGCGACCTACCTCGCCTCCGAACAGTCCCTGTTCCTCGGGCACCGTTTCCACCCCACACCCAAGGCGCACGGCGGTGACCCGGACGCCTGGTCCGCGTACGCGCCCGAGTCCGGGGCCGCTTTCCCGCTGCGGCTGCTCGCCGTACGCGAGGAACTGACAGCCGAGGAATGTGCCACGCCGGGCGCCGCCGGACCGCTCGACCGGCTCGGCGAGGCGCCCGCCGGGTACCGGCTGCTGCCCGCCCACCCCTGGCAGTACGACCTGCTGCGTTCCAGGCCGGCACTGCGCGCCGCCCTGGACCGTGGCGACGTCCTCGACCTGGGGCCCGGCGCCACGCCGTTCGCCGCCACCGCCTCCGTACGCACCCTCTACGACGGCGACACCTTCCTGAAGTTCAGCCTCGACGTGCGCATCACCAACTGCGTACGCAAGAACGCCCATTACGAACTCGCCGGCGCCGTCGCGCTCACCCGCCTCCTCGCACCCGCCTTCGACGACCTGGCAGCCCGCTTCCCCGGGAGTGCCGTCCTGCGTGAGCCCGCCTACCGCAGCCTGGCCCTGCCGGGACCGGACGGCACACCCGACCGTGAACTCCTCGAAGGTCTCGGAGTGATCGTCCGCGAAGGCCTCGAAAGCCGACTGCACCCCGACACCACCGCGCTCCTCGCCGCCGCCGTGGCCGACGAGTACCCCACCGGTCCCGGGCATGTCTCCCGCCTGCTCGCCGGCGAAGGGCCCGCCGCCGCCCTCGCCTGGTGGCGGCGGTACCTGGCACTGCTCGTCCCGCCGGTGTTCGCCGCCTACTTCGACCACGGCCTCGTACTGGAACCCCATCTGCAGAACGTCCTCGTCGGTGTCGACCCGGACGGCATGCCCGCCCAGGTCCTCTTCCGCGACCTCGAAGGCACCAAGCTCCTGCCCGGCCGGCACGCCGACGCTCTTGCCGCACTGCCCGCCGACGTGGCGGCACCCCTCACCTACGACTCGCGCCGCGGCTGGGACCGCGTCGTGTACTGCCTGCTGGTCAACCATGTCGCCGAACTGCTCGCCGCCATCGCCGACCAGCACCCGCACCTGGAGAGCGCCCTGTGGCAGCAGGTCCGCCGCACCGTCGAGTCGTCCGCCGGCCGGCACGGCGCCCCGCCGGAACTGCGTGCCCTGCTCGCCGGTGTGCCGCTGCCCGCCAAGGCCAACCTGCTCACCCGCTGGCAGCGCAGCGCCGACCGCGATGCCGGCTACGTCCCGCTCGGCTCGCCCCTCGTGAACGGACCCTCCCGATGACCGCGCCCACCCGGACCGTGCGCGACCGGGCGCTCGCCCTCGCCGCGGACCAACTGCCCGCCTATCTGTACGACCTCGGCGCCCTGCACGACCACGCCGCCCGCATCCGCGCCGCCCTTCCCGACCGGGTGGAGCTGTACTACGCGGCCAAGGCCAATCCCGAGCCCGAGATCCTCACCGCCCTCGCCCCCCACGTCGACGGCTACGAGGTCTCCTCCGGGGGCGAACTCGCCCATGTCGCAAAGGCTGTTCCGGGACACCCGCTCGCCTTCGGCGGCCCCGGCAAGACCTCGGCGGAGACGGTCCGAGCCCTCGAAGCGGGCGTCGACCGCATCCACGTCGAGAGCCTGCACGAACTGCGCATGCTCTGCGCACTCGCCGCCCGCACCGCACCGGGGCGCCGCACCCCGGTGCTGCTCCGCTTCAACCTGCCGCTCGACGACGGCGCCTCGGCAGGCAGTTCGCTCACCATGGGCGGCCGGCCCACCCCGTTCGGCATCGACCCGGCCGAGGCAGACGAGGCGGTACGCCTCCTCACCGACGGCAGCCACCCGCACCTCGAATGGCGCGGCATCCACGCGCACCTCGCCAGCGGCCCGGCCGCGCCCGCACTGCTCGCCGTCGCCACGTCCGTCGTCACCTGGGCACAGCGCCTCGCCGCCCGGCACCGCATCGCCCTGCCCGAGGTGAACGTGGGCGGCGGCATGGCCGTCGACTACGCCCGCCCCGACGACCGCTTCGACTGGACCGCGTACGGCAAGGGCCTCGGCCGACTGGTCGACAGCCTGCCGGGACTGCGGCTGCGCATCGAGCCGGGCCGCGCGCTGACCGCGTACTGCGGCTGGTACGCCACCGAAGTGCTGGACGTGAAGCACAGCCACGGCGAGGACTTCGCGGTCGTCCGCGGCGGCACCCACCATCTGCGCACGCCGGCGACCAAGGGCCACGACCAGCCCTGCACCGTGCTCCCGGTGCCCGACTGGCCGCATCCCTGGCCCCGCCCGTCCGCCCGGCACGACCGCGTCACCCTTGCGGGCCAGCTGTGCACCCCGAAGGACGTCCTGGCGCGAGGAGTACCGGCCCCGGGCCTGCGCGCCGGCGACCGCGTGCTGTTCGCCCTCGCGGGCGCCTACGCCTGGAACATCTCGCACCACGACTTCCTGATGCACCCGCGCCCCGGTTTCCACTTCCTCGGCGCGCAGGAGCCTAGGGTTCGATCAGACCGACCCGGATCGCATAACGGGTCAGTTCCAGACGGTCCTTGAGCCCCAGCTTCTGCAGCAGATTCGCCCGGTGGCGCTCCACCGTCTTCGCGCTGATCACCAGGATGTCGGCGATCTCCTTCGACGTGTGCCCCTCAGCGACCAGCTTCAGGATCTCCTCCTCCCGCTCGGTGATCGCCCGCGCGGGCAGCGGATCCCCCTCACGGGCCCGGTCCAGATACCGGCGGATCAGCGTGGTGACCGCGCCCGGGTAGATGAACGGCTCGTCGCGCACCGCCGCCCGGCACGCCTCGACCAGATCGCGGTCGGCCACGGACTTGAGGACGTAGCCGCTCGCGCCCGCCTTCAGCGCCTCGAAGAAGTACTGCTCGTTGTCGTACATCGTCAGGATGAGGATGCGCAGACCCGGCTGGAGGCGGGAGAGTTCCCGGGCGGCCTGCAGGCCCGTCAGCCGGGGCATGGCGACATCCAGGACCGCCAGGTCGATCTGCTCGGTGCGGGCGATGGCGACGGCCTCCGCCCCGTCACCCGCCTCTCCGACGATCGTGAGATCCGGTTCGTTGTCGAGGATGAGCCGGACCCCGCGGCGTACCAGCGCGTGATCGTCGGCGAGCAGAATGCGCGCCACGGCCGGTCGGGGTGTCGTCATACGGTGATCCCTTTCCTGGCCGGCACGCGCAGGCGCACCTCGGTACCGCCGGCCGGTCCCGCGCCGAGCGTCAGTTCGGCGTCGATGAGCAGGGCCCGCTCGCGCATGCCCTGGATTCCCGAGCCCGCCGCTGCGCCGCCGAGCCCCTTGCCGTCGTCGCGGACCAGCAGCTCCACCTCTCCCGCCGGCCCGCCGCTCAGACGCAGCTCCACCGCATCGGCGCCCGCGTGCCGCACGGTGTTGGTCAGGCCCTCCTGCGCGACGCGGTACACCACCAGTTCGGCTTCCTCGTCCAACGGGGGAAGGCCGGCCCCGATGTGGTGCCGCACGGTCAGGGAGGACGTGGAGAACTCCGCGGCCAGCGCCCGCAACGCACTGTGCAGTCCCAGCTCCTCCAGCACCCCGGGCCGCAGCCGCCGGGCGATCCGCCTGATCTCGTCCAGGCCCGCCCGCGTCGTCTCCTGCACCTGGTGAAGGTCCTCCCGCAACGGCTCGGGGACCTGGTCCGCCGCCCGTTTCAGATGCAGCAGCACGGCCGTCAGCGTCTGCCCGACCTCGTCGTGCAACTCCTGCGCGATCCGGTGCCGTTCCGCCTCCTGTGCGGACAGCACCCGGGCGCTGCTCGTCGCCCGCTCCGCCTCCAGCCGCTCCAGCATCGTGTTGAAGGTCGCGATCAGCTCCGCCGTCTCGCCGGGCCCCGTGACCGGGGTCCTGCTCCCCGGCCGCAGCAGATCCGCCGCCGTCATCGCACGGCTCAGCCGCTTCAGCGGAGCGAGACCGATCCGCAGCATCACCGCGTTGGCCACGAGCATCACCACCAGCCCCACGCCGAGCACCAGTGCCTCGCCGAGCAGCACCGGCGTGGAGACCGTCACCGGCCCGAGCAGCAGCAGGACCGCCACGACCAGCACCGCGGCGTTGAGCAGGAAGATCCGCCAGAACAGCGACATGGCCCGACTCTCCTCCCGCTTCCGCTCACATGTGTCCCCGACCAGCCTTTACGCCGACGGGGGGCCTTGTCCATCCGTGCTGACACCCATGTCGCGGGACGCCGAAGGGATGACACGATGTCGGACCGGTGCGGTCCGGCCCGCCCGGTCGGCAGGTGGGCCGCACATCCCGTAGCCGTGAACGAAGCGAACGAACAAGGAGGACGGGCCGTGCCCGCTCCCCGGATGAGCACGACACCCCTGCCAGGCATCGGTGTCCAGTACGACCTCACCACCCGTGAGCACCGTCATCTGTCGGTGATCGCCCATCGGGACGGGACGAGGACGGTGAACGTGTACCGGCCCGACGACCCCGACGCGTGCGCGCAGTCCCTCCACCTGACGGGCGCGGAGACGGCCTCGCTGATCGACGCCCTGATGCCCGATCACCACAGCTCCAACGTCCTGCACACCACCGACCTCGGCCTGGTCGCCGAGCGCATCGAACTGTCCGCGCACGCCGTGTGGAACGGACGTGTCATGGGGGAGATGCGGCTGCGGACCGAGACCGGCGCGTCGGTCGTGGCCGTACTTCGCCGGGCGGACGCGATCCCCTCGCCGGGGCCGGACTTCCGCCTCGCGGGAGGGGACACCCTCATCGTCATCGGCACCCGCGAGGGCGTCGAGGCGGCCGCCGCGATACTCGGTCGGGAGTGATCGGTGCACTCCGCTCTCTTTCTGATCGAGTTCGGCGCGATCATCCTCGGCCTGGGGCTGCTGGGGAGATTCGCGGGGCGTCTGCGGTTCTCGCCCATCCCGCTGTACCTGCTGGCCGGTCTCGCCTTCGGCGAGGGCGGTCTGCTGCCCCTGGGCGCGAGCGAGGAGTTCGTGGCGATCGGCGCCGAGATCGGCGTCATCCTGCTGCTGCTCATGCTCGGCCTCGAGTACACCGCCAGCGATCTCGTCTCCAACCTCAAGACCCAGTACCCGGCAGGGCTGGTCGACTTCACCCTCAACGCCCTGCCCGGCGCGATCGCCGCCCTGCTGATGGGCTGGGGGCCGGTGGCCGCGGTCGTTCTGGCCGGCGTCACCTGGATCTCCTCGTCCGGCGTCATCGCCAAGGTCCTCGGTGACCTCGGGCGGCTCGGCAACCGTGAAACCCCGGTCATTCTCAGCATCCTCGTCCTCGAGGACCTGGCGATGGCGGTCTACCTGCCGATCATCACCGCCCTGCTGGCGGGAGTGAGCCTGGCCGCGGGCAGTGTGACGCTGGCCATCGCGCTCGGCGTCGCCGGCCTGGTCCTCTTCGTCGCCGTCCGCTACGGGCGGGTCATCTCACGCTTCGTCAGCAGCGACGACCCGGAGAAACTGCTGCTCGTCGTCCTCGGCCTGACCCTGCTGGTCGCCGGCATCGCCCAGCAGCTGCAGGTCTCCGCGGCGGTCGGCGCGTTCCTCGTCGGCATCGCCCTCTCGGGGGAGGTCGCCGAAGGGGCGCACACACTGCTGAGCCCGCTGCGAGACCTGTTCGCCGCCGTGTTCTTCGTCTTCTTCGGACTGCACACCGACCCGTCCAGCATCCCGCCCGTGCTGCTTCCCGCGCTGGCGCTGGCGGTCGTCACGGCGCTGACGAAGATCGCGACCGGCTACTGGGCGGCGAAGCGGGCCGGTGTGGGTCCCAAGGGCCGCTGGCGGGCGGGCGGCACGCTGGTCGCCCGCGGCGAGTTCTCCATCGTGATCGCGGGTCTCGCGGTCTCGGCGGGGATCGAGCCGTCGATGGGGCCGCTGGCGACGGCGTACGTGCTGATCCTGGTGGTCGTCGGCCCGTTGACCGCCCGCTTCACCGAGCCTGTGGGTACGTGGCTGACGGGTCGGCGCCGGCCCCCCGCGGTGGGGCCGGACCGGTCCGCCGAGCCGCGGCCGGAGGCCACGGCGACGGTGGACGCCCGCGACTGACCCGTCGCGTCGGGGGTACGCCGCGCGGGCGACGGCCGCGGCGTACCCCGCTCAGCGCGCACCGGGAGGGCCGCCACGGCGTGGGGCGGACGGCGGCTCGAACAGGCCGGCCGCCACGCCGGCCAGGACCAACCCCGCCGCCAGGAGCAGGCCGTGCGGCAGCACCATGCCCGCCGCGACGGCGGCCAGCGCGCACACCAGCACCACCCAGGCACGTCCGCGCCCGCGGAGCGTACGCGGTATGCGTCCGGCACGGGTCCCCGCCCGCGGTCGCGCGCTGTGCTCGTCGACACCAGGCTGCATGGCTCCTCCGTCCGCTGTACATCCAGCCTCGCGCGCACCGCCGCTCCGCGGTATCCGGGCAGGCACCCATTTCCGGCGGACCGAACCCGTAGGGGCCCGTCCGATCCGGCATACCCGGGATTTCGGGCCGCGGGCATACCCGGGGTCTCAGGCCGCGTCGTGGAAGACCAGGCCCAGCGAGCGGCGCACACCCGACCGCACAGTGCTCACGCCGTGGCGCACGGCGCCCGCCGACCAGCCGCGGCGTGAGGCGACGGGCCTGTCCCGGGTCGTGAAGATCAGGCCGTGGCCCTGTTCGAGCGCACGGACCGTGCCACGGGACTGCGCCCGTGGGCGCTGCTCGACGAGCAGGAACTCGCCGCCCGTGTAGTCGGATCCGTACGCGTCCAGGCCGATGACGCCTGGAGCGGGAAGACCATCTCGCCGAACACGTCGCGGTGCAGCGCGTTCCAGTCGCCCGCCTCGTAGCGCAACAGGATCTGGGCGGACCGGTCCTGGCCCGCCGCGTGGCACATGGCCAGCCACTCGTCGAGGGTGTCGGGCCATGGCGCGGGGCGGCCCAGGCGCCGTGCCCAGTCACGGGCGACCGGCAGCAGACGCGGATACAGCGCGGCACGCAACTCGGCCACGGGACCGGGCAGATCATGCGTGAAGTAGCGGTAGCGGCCCGACCCGAACCTGTGCCGCGTCATGTCGATCGTGCTGCGGAACAGTTCGTCGCGCTCGTACAGCCCGGCGATCTCCCGGCACCGGGCCGGTGTGAGCAGCCGGGGCGTGAGCGCGCAGCCGTGCTCGTCTAGTTCCGTCGCGAGGCCCGGCCAGTCGGCGCCGTTCACCCGCTGCCGCAGCGGTCCGGCCGTGCTCGTGGTGGTCATGGCTCTCTCCGGGTGGGAATCGGTGTCGTCCGCCTCCAGGGTGCGGCCGCCACCGCCCGGATTCCGGCGGGAATCGGACATCATGTCCCGGCCCGAGCCGATGCCCCGCCAGGCTCAGAGGGCACCCCACGCATGCGCCCGGGTCCGTAGGTGATCGTGCACGAGGGCCAGCGGCGGATGAATCAGCGCGCCCGTGCGGACGGCGAGATACAGCGTGTTGAGCGGCGGCGCGGCCGGCTCGTGCAGCAGCTCGACCGAGCCTGCGGCGAGCGCCGGTTCGGCCAGGTAACGGGGGAGTGCGCTCACACCGGACCCGGCGACCACAGCGGCGAGCACGGCCCGCAGATCGGGGACGGTCACCGCGATGCCGTTCGGGGGGCGGCGGCCGAACTCGCTGAGCCAGTAGCGCCGGACGATGGGCAGGTCGTCCGCATAGGCGACGAGCGGCAGATGGGACAGCGCCCCCACCGGATCGGCCGCGAGCCGCACGGGATCGACACTGCGGGCCAGTGTCGGTGGCCCGACCAGCACGAACTCCTCGTCGATGAGCGGTGTGGCCGTGATCTCCTGCTGCGTCGGCCGGACGGACGACACCACCAGGTCCACCTCGCCGGCGGACAGCGCGGCGAGCAGTTCCGCGGCGAGGCCGAGCACGATATGGATCCTCAGCCCGCGCGTGGTCAGCGGCGCGAGGGTGGGCAGCACACGCATGGACATCAGTTCCGCCGCGCCCCCGATGCGTACGGTGCCGACGTGGGCGGCGCCCTCGCCCGAGGTGTCCAGCGCCGCGCGGAGCTCGTCGAGATGGGTGCCGATACGGGCGGCGAGGTCGGCGGCGCGCGCCGTGGGCGTGGCGCCCTGGCGGGACCGTACGAACAGGGGCTCACCCAGCTCCTGCTCCAGCCGGGCGAGCTGCCCGCTGACCGCGGGCTGTGTCAGGCCCAGCCGGGCCGCGGCGCCGGAGAGCGACCCGCATCGGTAGATCTCGAGGAACGTCGACAGCAGATCGAGGCCGGGCACACAACACCTGTTCCATAAGAGAACTTATGACCTCCATGATGCCTGCGGATGGAGTCGGGTGAAAGCTGGTGTTGTCCGTCTCGAGGCCTCGAAACCCACTTCTCCCAGCGAAGGACCCCTTGCTCATGTCGAAGATCCTCATGGTCGTGTCCGGCGCCGACAGCCTGGAACTGTCCGACGGCTCCAGCCACCCCACCGGCTTCTGGGCCGAGGAAGTGGCCGTATCGCACGAGGTGCTGCGCGCCGCCGGTCATGATGTGACCCTCGCGACGCCGGGCGGCGTGCGGCCGACCGCGGACCCGATCAGCCTGGACGCCCGCGGTGGCGTCGAGGAGGCGGACGCCCGGCGCTTCCGCACCTACCTGGAGGCCATCGACGGGGAGCTCGCAGCCCCGCTCGACCTGGCCAAGGCCGTCGGCGACGACTACGACGCCGTGTACATCCCCGGCGGGCACGCGCCGATGACCGATCTCGCGGGCAACGCCGACCTCGGCAGGCTGCTCGGCGAGGCCGACGCCCGGGGCAAGGTCGTCGCCGCCCTGTGCCACGGCCTGGCGGCGCTCCTGAGCGCGACCCGGGACGACGGCTCGTTCGTGTTCGCCGGGCGGGAGGTGACCTCGTTCAGCGACGAGGAGGAGCGGCAGGCCGGCCTCGGCGACGCATCGCCGTACTTCGTCGAGTCGCGGCTGCGGGAGCGCGGCGCCGTGGTCACCACGGGCCCCGCGTGGTCGAGCACGGTGGTGGAGGACGGCAATCTGATCACCGGCCAGAACCCGCAGTCCAGCGCCGACACGGCGCGGCGGGTCATCGGGGCGCTCGAGGCCCGCTGACCGCGTGACGGCCGCCCGCCGCCCCCGCAAGGGCGGCGGGCGGCCCTCACGGCGGACCATGTGCCCGGGGAAACTCGGCCGGCCGATGACGCGGACGGCCGGTGTCGTCACGTACCGTGACAGTCGCGCTGGCTTATTGGCGCCCCGCGGAGCACCATGGGACCCGGGGATGCGGCGTCCCCGCCCCGGCGCAGCTGGCGGCCCCGGAGCCACGCGCCCCCGCCGAGCCCCCGACAGTCGGACGTGGTGATGATCGACAAGACGACAACGGCCAGTTCCGCGACCGGCACGGACGGCGAAACCGTGTTCGGTGCTCCGTGCTGGGTGAGCCTCATGGCCCGTGACCTCACCGCCGCGCAGGACTTCTACGGGACGGTTCTCGGGTGGGAGTTCCGCAAGGGCAGACTCGGCGAGGACTTCAGCGTCGCCCTCGCCGACGGTGTCCCTGTCGCCGGTATCGGCGCGCTCGCGCCCCGGCTCACCGTCGCCGTCGCCTGGACCCCGTACTTCGCCGTCAACGACGCCGACGAGACCGCAGGACGCATCCGCGAACGCAGCGGCACGGTCGCGGTGGGCCCCATCTCGCTGGCGACAGGACGCGGCCTGCTGGCCGCGGACCGCGACGGCGCCGTGTTCGGCGTCTGGGAGGGCGAGCTGGTCAGGGACTGGCCCGCCTGGCGGGACAGCGCGCCTGCCTGGATCCGACTGCTCGCCAGGGACGCGTTCGAGGCGGCGATCTTCTACGGCGAGGTCCTCGACTGGGCCGGTGACCGGGCCGGCTGCTGCGAGGTCAGCTACCGGGAGGACGCGGTCGTCCTGCACCGCGGCGGTCGGGTGCTCGCCCGGCTCACCGGCGGTGCCGACGGCACCGCCATGAGCCCGCTGCTGCACCCGCGCTGGCACGTCCACTTCGCGGTCAAGGACGTCGAGGAGACCGCGAACACGGCCCGCAGACACGGCGCGACGCTGCTCGGGGAGCGTGCGACGCGGCACGGCTTCGAAGCAAGCCTCCGCGATCCCGACGGGGCGATCTTCACGCTCACCTCGTCCGAGGACGCGCTGTACGACCCCGATCTCGCGCGGAGCGCTTCCGTCTGACGCCACGGGCCCACCGCCGGTCGTGCCATGTGCAGCCCAAAGAAGATACGGAGGGTGACGGCTTGCGTGGCGGAAGAGACGGCACCGGATCACAATGAGGCACCGGACGGACGTTGCTCCGCCGTGTGTTGGGGGCCGCAGAAACCGGGAGACCCACCATGCTGATGCCCGACACGAGCGTGATCACCAGGCTGATTGCCCGCTACCGGGCCCAGGAGCACCACGTACTGACCGCGCCGCACGACGAGCGCGCGCGCAGACGCTTCGAGGACACGGCCTACACCCTGTGCGTGCTGATGTGCGAGCGCACCGCCCGCGAGGCGGTGCTCGCGGCCGAACGCTACGTGCACCGCCACATCCGGCAGGCCGCACAGCCCGTCGGCGAGCGCGCCGCCCCCGGCGGCTGCTGACCGGGCGGGGTCCCCACGGCGGCCCGCCGGACCCGCGCAGAAAGGACCGAGGTGGCTGAAGTCCGCAGAGCGTTCTCCGATCATGTCGCCGAGATCATCAGTCTGCGCAAGGAACCCGTCGTCACCCAGACTCTGCGATCCGCCGCGGCCGCGACCATCGCGTACGTCGTCGCACTCCAGCTGAGCAGCGAACCCGCCCCGCTGACCGCCCCGCTGACCGCCCTGCTAGTCGTCCAGGTCACCCTCTACTCGACGCTCACCACCGGTATCCGCCGGGTCAACTCCGTCGTCGTCGGTGTGGTCATCGCGATCGCGTTCAGCGTCCTGGTGGGGCTGTCCTGGTGGAGCCTCGGACTGATCATCCTGGCCTCGCTCGTCGTCGGACGATTCGCGCGTGTCGACGAGTTCGTTCCCGAGGTCGCGATCAGCGCCATGCTGGTGCTCGGCGTCACGCAGGTCGCCGACACCGCCTGGGACCGGGTGCTGGAGACGCTGATCGGAGCCGTCGTGGGCCTGCTGTTCAACGTGCTGTTCGTGCCGCCCGTCTGGGTCGAGACCGCCGGGGAATCGATCGAGGACCTCGCCCGCCGCATGCGGCAGCTCCTGCTGCGCATCGGCGAGGAACTGACCAGCCCCACCCCGGTCGAGCGGGCGGCGGCCCGGCTGCACGAGGCACGCAGGCTCGACAACGACGTCGCGGACGTGGACGCGGCCCTGCGTCAGGCGGAGGACAGCCTGCGGTTCAACCCGCGTGTCAAGGAAGGGCTGCTGCACCGGATCGTGCTGCGTACCGGCCTGGACACGCTGGAGATCTGTGCCGTCGTGCTGCGGGTCCTGGCCCGCACGCTGACCGACCTCGCCAAGGCGCGCCGGGACGAGGACCTGTTTCCGCACGAGGTCGGGCTCGCCCTGCGGGAACTGCTCGCGCATGTCGCCGACACGCTCGTCGACTACGCCGTCCTCGTCACCACCAGTACCAGCGACAACGCCGACGCCGCCGAGTCCCGGCTGACGGGGGAACTCGCCGCCGCCCGCGTCAGCCGCGACAAGGTGGCAGATCTGCTCTTCCAGGGTGTGCCGACGCTGCCCCGCCATTGGCAGCTGCACGGTGCCCTGCTCACCGAGATCGACCGTATGCTCGACGAACTCGACCTGGACCACCGGTCCCGCCGCCTGATGGAGGAACTCGACCGCCAGGCCAGGGAACAGCGGGAGCGGCTCCCCCGGCTCGCCAGACTCCGCGAGTGGGTGAGCGGCCGGAGCGAGAGCCGGGATGCCCGCGGCTGACCGACCGCCGGACGGGATCCGGGGCGGGCGGGGCGTGCGGCCGACGTCGCGGCGCGGTGTTCAGGCCGCGTCCCGCATGACCTCGTTGCGCAGCTGGTCGCAGCACCGGCTGATCAGCCGGGAGACATGCATCTGGGAGATGCCGAGGGTCTGCGCGATGCTGCTCTGCGTCATGTCGCGGAAGAAGCGCATGTACAGGATGCTCTGTTCACGCTCCGGCAGGCGCCGCAGCCCCGGTTTGACCGACTCGCGGTCCACGAGCACATCGATCGCCGGATCGGCGGACCCGAGGGTGTCGCCGAGGGCGAACCCGTCGTCGGCGCCCTGCAGTTCAGCGTCCAGCGAGAGCGCGGTGAAACTCTCCAGGGCCTCCAGGCCCAGCAGCGCGTCCTCCTCGCACACCCCCGCACGCTCGGCGATCTCGGCGACCGTGGGGGAGCGGCCGGGGATGGTCTGGCCGAGATCCTGGCGCGCGAAGCGGACACGGTTGCGCAGGTCCTGCACGCGGCGCGGGACGTGCAGCGCCCACATGTGGTCGCGGAAGTGCCGTTTGACCTCGCCGACGACGGTGGGCACCGCGAAGCTCTCGAACGCCCCGCGCGAGGGGTCGTAGCGGTCGACGGCCTTCACCAACCCGAGGGCGGCGACCTGTTGCAGGTCCTCCAGCGATTCGCCCCTGTTGCGGTACCGGCCCGCTATCCGCTGCGCCATGGGCAGCCACGCCGCCACGATCTCCTGCCGCAACTCCTGCCGCTCGTGCCCTTCGTCCAGCCCTGCCAGCCTCCGGAACGCCTCCGCCGTGTCAGGGGCGTCCGAGTGCGGGTGCTTGCTGTGTGCAGACGTTCGCATGATGTCGGACTTCCTGCAGGGTGTGGTGCCTTGAGGATGAGGATCGACGTGCCCGTGGAAGAGGACCCGGCCGGGCGGCCCGCGCCCGGAACCCCGGCTCCCACGGGGTGTGCCTCCCAGGGAGGCACACCACGCACCTGCCCGGGACTTCAGGGCGGAAACGTGCCACACCGGGACGCATCGCCCCGGCCGTGCCGAGCGCCGGGCTGACTGGGCGTGCGCATGCGCCGAGTGCTCGTGGCGGGGTGTGGCGCGACGCCCGGCGGGTACCCGCGCCGTACCGGCGGCCCCCGGGCCGTACCGGTGGCCACGGCAACCAGGCCGGGCAATGTCGAAGTGCCGATATGCGCGCCGGGTGCGGCAGATACGTCGAGGAGGCGGGAGTCCATGGGCTCGGAAGCCACCAGCGGTTCCGGGGGGCAGTCGGCTGGGGGCGAGCGCTTCGCCGTCACCTCGCGGCGGGAAGCCGACGCCGTCGTCCTCACCCTCAGCGGCGAGCTCGACCACGACACCGCCGGCCCCCTGCGCGAGGCGCTCGACCGCCATGTGGGGGAGGGCCACGCGCGCATCATCGTCGACTGCGGTCCCCTGAGCTTCTGCGATTCGACCGGCCTCAACGTCCTCCTGCACGCACGGCTGGCCGCGCAGGACGCCGACGGACGCATCGACCTCGCCGGCCTGCGCGCCCCGGTGGTGCGCATGTTCGAGATCACGGGTGCCCACGCCGTCTTCCGGGTGTACGCCGGCGTCGACGAAGCGCTGGCGGACGAGCGGCCGGCCTGACGGGGGGCGGCCCGATGAGCACCAGTCCTCGCGGCCCGGGCGGTCAGACCCGCCGGCTCGCGCTGTTCGGAACCAAGGGGGTGGTCAGCCGGTGCCGTGACTTCACGCAGGAGGCGCTGGACGACTGGGGGTGGATCGAGGGAACGAACGCCGAGCACGACGGCGAGCGGGACGCCCGGGTGGAGGACGTCATGCTGCTGGTCTCGGAGATCGTGACCAACGCGTGCCTGCACGCCGGCGGCCCGGTGGAACTCGTGCTCAACCACTCCGGACAGCGCCTGAGGATCGAGGTCGCGGACGCCAGCCCCGAACCGCCGCGCCGCCGCCTTCCGAACAATCTCGCCCTGCCCGGCGGCCACGGCCTGATCATCCTGGAGCGCCTGGCGCGCACCTGGGGTTCCGAGCCGCGCGGCACAGGCAAGATCGTCTGGGCCGAGGTGCCGGACCCGCCTCCCGTCGTGCCCCGCCCGGACAGGGCCTAGCTGTATTGACCTGGTGCGAAGCTCAGCGCCCGCCGCGAGGCGGATCGTCCATGATCCCTGCGCGCAGGGTCGCCAGGATCTGCGCGAGGAGCCGTGAGACATGCATCTGCGAGATGCCGAGACGCTCGCCGATCTCCGACTGGGTCAGCTCGTCGCGGAACCGCAGCGACAGAATGAGCCGGTCGCGCTCGTCGAGCGTGGCGACCAGCGGCTTGAGAGCCTCCAGGCTGTCCACGATGTCGAACGCCGGATCCTCCACCCCCAGCCGGCGCGAGACGCCGTTCGACGTCTCGTCGTCGTTGACCGCAGCGTCGAGCGACTGCGCCGTGTAGCCGTTCGACGCCCGCTCGCCCTCGCGCACCTCCTCCTCGCTGACCTGCAGATGCTCGGCGAGTTCGGCCGTGGTGGGCCTGCGCCCCAGCTGCTGCTCCAGCACGTCCAGCGCCTTCGCCAGCGCGATGCGCAGCTCCTGCAGCCGCCGCGGGACCCGGACGGACCAGCTGGAGTCACGGAAGTACCGTTTGATCTCGCCGACGACGGTCGGCAGTGCGTAGGAGGCGAACTCCACCTCCCGCTCCACGTCGAACCGGTTGATCGCCTTGATGAGCCCGACCGTCCCGACCTGGATGATGTCCTCCATCGGCTCGCCGTGGTTGCCGAAACGCAGTGCCGCGAACTTCACCAGACTCAGATTCAGCTCGACGAGGGTGTTGCGGACGTACGCGTAATCCGCTGTGCCCTCCTCCAGCTCGGCGAGGCGCTTCAGGAGCGTCGTCGACAGTGGGCGGGCGTCCGCGGGACCGACGGCCCGAGGGTCGGGGATGTCCGGCAGGGCCACCGGGACCCTGCGGCCGGCCGTGCCCCGGCGCGGCGGCGCGGCAGGTGCGTGGGCGGGCTGCTGGGTAGGCGTGGTGGCCATCAGGGTTCCTTCGACGGGGGCAGGGGCCGGCGCTGTCGGATGCAGCGTGACCGCCGGGATAGTCCTGTTATCTACAGATTCCCTCCTTTGCATGCTTTGATGCGCTTTTGCTGGGCACTGGCATCGGTATGGGATATCCCGCGCAGACCCGGCTCGTCTCCGACACCCGCAGCTTCGCCCTGGAGGGTGGACCCGGCGTGGTGGCCCGCTGCCGCGATCTGACGCGGCAGGCCCTGTACGACTGGTTCGGGCTGACCGGGCCGGACGCACCGGTCGTGGTCGGTGACGTGCTGCTGCTCGTGTCGGAGGTGGTCACCAATGCGTACCGGCACGGCGGCGTTCCCTACGAGCTGGCGCTCGACCGGGCTCCCGGCCGTCTCTGGGTCCGGGTGAGCGACACCAGCCCGGCGCGGCCACGCCCGCACGGCCCGCACCGTGCGGCTCGTTCCTCCGGCCACGGCCTGTATCTCCTCGAGCGGCTGTCCGCCGGCTGGGGATGGGCGCGGACCGGCATCGGCAAGACCGTGTGGTTCGTCATCGAGCTCCCCGTAGAGCCTGCCGAGTGACGGGCCTTCCCGCGGAAGGTCCACGACACCGCTGCCCGGGGGCCGCCCCGTGCCGGGGTGTCGCGCCAGAACCCGCGTGCCACAGTGGAGGAAGCCGTAGGCGACGCCGCTCCGGCCGTTGGCCGAAGGCGCCGCGAGCCACCACAGGGCGAGGTCTGCGCATGGATGTGTCTGCTTCCGGGCAGGGCGGCTCCGACCGGAGCCCGGCGCCCGCGGAACTGGGCGAGGAGGGGCTGAGGAAGCTGCTGGCCGGGCTCATCGCCGTGCGCGACGGGGACCTGTCGGTCCGGCTGCCCGGTGACGATTCGGCACTCCTCGGAGAGATCGCCGTGATCTATAACGACATGGTGGACCAGCTGTCGCTGGTCACCTCGGAGGTCACCAGGGTGGCCCGAGAGGTCGGTGGACAGGGCCTGCTCGGGGGACAGGCGCGCGAACCGCGGGTCAGCGGCGTGTGGAGCGAACTGACGTCCGGCGTGAACACCATGGCCGACAACCTGACCTCCCAGGTCCGCTCGATCGCCCAGGTCGCCACGGCCGTCGCCCGCGGCGACCTCACCCGCAAGATCGACGTCGACGCGCGCGGCGAGATCCTCGAGCTCAAGGAGACCATCAACACGATGGTCGACAGGCTGTCCTCGTTCGCCGAGGAGGTCTCCCGGGTGGCCCGTGAGGTCGGCACCGACGGAAGCCTCGGCGGCCAGGCCACCGTCCGCGGTGTGTCCGGCACCTGGAAGGACCTGACGGACAACGTCAACTCCATGGCCAACAACCTGACCAACCAGGTCCGCAACATCGCGCAGGTCACCACCGCCGTCGCCCGCGGCGACCTCACCCGCAAGATCGACGTCGACGCGCGCGGCGAGATCCTGGAGCTCAAGACCACCATCAACACCATGGTGGAGCAGCTGTCCTCGTTCGCGGCCGAGGTCACCCGGGTGGCCAGGGAGGTGGGCCGGGAAGGCAGGCTGGGGGGCCAGGCCGAAGTGGAAGGCGTCTCCGGGACCTGGAAACGGCTCACGGAGAACGTCAACGAACTCGCCGGCAACCTCACCCGCCAGGTACGTGCCATCGCCGAGGTGACCAGCGCGGTCGCCGAGGGCGACCTCACCCGCTCCATCACCGTCGAGGCCCCCGGCGAGGTGGGGGACCTCAAGGACAACATCAACGCCATGGTGGAGTCCCTGCGCGCGACCACCCGCGCCAACGAGGAACAGGACTGGCTCAAGACCAACCTCGCCCGGATGTCCGGCCTCATGCAGGGCACCCGCAACCTCGACGCCGTCGCCGAACGCATCATGGAGGAGGTGCCCCCGCTGGTGCGCGCCCAGTACGGCGGGTTCTTCCTCGCCGAGGACACCCCCGACGGCCCCGAACTCGTCATGATCGCCTCCTACGGTGCCCCCGAGGGCCCGGACGCCGTGCCGCGGCGGTTCCGCATGGGCCAGTCCCTCGTCGGCCAGGCCGCGCGCAGCCGCCGCGCCATCGAGGTCCATGACCTGCCGCCCGGCTACGCCACGGTCGCCACCGGCACCGGCGGCATCGACCCCGGCCATCTGATCGTGCTGCCCGTCCTCCAGGAGGGGCAGGTGC
The DNA here is from genome assembly GCF_056436245.1 of Streptomyces sp. NPDC043812. Taxonomy (NCBI): domain Bacteria; kingdom Bacillati; phylum Actinomycetota; class Actinomycetes; order Kitasatosporales; family Streptomycetaceae; genus Streptomyces; species Streptomyces sp. NPDC043812. The sequence goes on along the minus strand of NZ_JBWKCY010000008.1, from coordinate 6,797 downwards.
TCGGGGTCATCGAACTCGCCGCCGTACGTCCGCTCACCGTCGTGCACCGCGATTTCCTCGACCAGTTCATCGAGACCGTCGGTGTCAACGTCAGCACGCTGATCGCCAACAGCCGCACCGACGAACTGCTCGGACAGTCCCAGCGGCTCACCGCGGAACTCAGCACACGCTCCAAGGAACTCACCGCCCGCCAGGAGGAGTTGCAGCGCTCCAACGCGGAACTCAAGGAGAAGGCCGCGCTGCTGGCGGACCGCAACCGCGACATCGAACGCAAGAACCTGGAGATCGAGCAGGCCCGGCAGGAACTGGAGGCACGCGCCCAGCAGTTGTCCCGCACGTCCATGTACAAGTCCGAGTTCCTGGCCAACATGAGCCATGAACTGCGCACCCCGCTGAACAGCCTGCTCATCCTCGCGCAGCTGCTCGCACAGAACCTCGAAGGCAATCTGACCGAGAAGCAGGTCGACTACGCCGAAGTGATCCACTCCGCGGGGTCCGACCTGCTGCAGCTGATCAACGACATCCTCGACCTGTCCAAGGTCGAAGCGGGCAAGATGCCCGTCCACCCCGCCGCGTTCTCGCTCGCCGACCTCCTGGAGTACGTGAAAGCCACGTTCCGGCCCGTCGCGGGCGAACGCGACCTCGCCTTCGAGGTGATCGCCGAGCCCGGCACCCCCGAGCGGCTGACCACCGACGAGTCCCGGCTCCGGCAGGTGCTGCGCAACCTGCTGTCCAACGCACTGAAGTTCACCGATCACGGCAAGGTCGAACTGCGGGTCGCTGCCGCCGCCGCCGAGGAGGTGCCCCCCTCGCTGCGCGACGCCGGCCCGGTCGTCGCCTTCCGTGTGCTCGACACCGGCATCGGTATCCCCGCCGACCGTCTGGAGACCATGTTCGGCGCCTTCCAACAGGGCGACGGCACCACCTCACGCCACTACGGAGGAACCGGTCTCGGCCTCTCGATCAGCCGTGAGGTCGCCAAACTGCTCGGCGGGGTCATCGACGTGCAGTCCACCCCCGGGCGCGGCAGTTGCTTCACCCTCTATCTCCTCGCCGAGGGGCGCGGCACCTCCTCGGACGTGACGGCCGCCGCCGCGGGCGACAGGGCGGCCGAGGACGTACAGGGCCTTGGTACCCCCGCGGCAGGCAGCACGGTGCTGGTGGTAGACGACGACAGGCGCAACGTCTTCGCTCTCACCGAGGTACTGGAACGTGAGGGCGTGCGGGTGCTCACCGCCGACAACGGAGCGGCCGGCATCGAGATCCTGCGCCGTCACGACGGGATCGACCTCGTGGTGATGGACGTGATGATGGCGGGCATGGACGGGTACGCGACGATGGAGGCCATCAGAGAACTGCCTCGCGCCGGCAGTGTGCCCATCATCGTGGTCACCGCCAAGGCCATGCCGGGTGACCGGGCCGAAGCGCTCGCCGCCGGTGCCGACGACTACGTGGCCAAGCCCGTGGACGCCCTGCAACTGCTGTCGAAGATCCGCACATGGCTGGCACAGGAACGCAACCGATGACAGCCGGCACACCCGCCGATCAGGCGGGCCGGCGCAGAAAGGAACGCACATGATGGGCAAGGCGAAGGCCCGGCTGAAGCAACTGCGGGGCCGGATGGAGGAGTCCGACGGCATCGTGCTGGAGAACGAGCGGATGAAGGAGGAGGGCCGCCGACGCGCCCAGGAGGGCCGGGCCGAGGCCGAGGCGGCCAGGACCGAGGGCCGCCGGAGCCACGGCAAGCACGCCAAGTGACCCGCGCGAGCGGGAGGGCTGCCCGGGCGTCACCGCAGGGGGAGGTCACCCCACACGGATGGCGATGAGACTGGTGTCGTCGTCCGTGTCCCCGGTGGCGCTGCGCAGCAGGCGGTCCACTTGCTCGTCCACCGAGCAGGGCCCCAGTTCCGACGCGGTCCTGCGCAGGGCGTCCAGCCCCTCGTCGAGCCCGACGTGCCTCCGTTCGACGAGGCCGTCCGTGTAGAGCAGCAGCGTGTCGCCCGGCCCCAGCCGGGTCGTGCGCTCCCGGTAGCAGGCTGTGCGGACGGCGCCGAGCAGGATGTCGTGCGGCGGATCGAGCAGCCTGGCCCGCCCCTCGCGGAGCAGCAGCAGGGGCAGATGACCCGCGCTCGCCCAGCGCAGGGTCCGGGCCTGCGGGTCGTACAGCGCGCACACCGCCGTCGCCGTCGGCCGGCCGGGAGCGTGCAGGGTCAGCTCGTTGAGCCAGCCCATCAGCCGGGCCGGGGGGTGGCCCGTGAACGCCAGGCCGCGCAGCGCGTTGCGCAGTGCGACCATGCCGGTCGCCGAATCGATGCCGTGGCCTGCGACGTCGCCGACGGCCACCAGTACCCGGCCGTCCGGCAGAGGCAGGATGTCGTACCAGTCGCCGCCCACGCGGTACTCCGCCGCCGCCGGACGGTAGCGGGCGGCCGCTGTCAGACCGGGCAGCCTGGCCACCGACGGAATCTCCGGCACGATCGCCTGCTGCAGCTGGAGCACCAGCCGGTGCCGCATCGCCGCCTGCGCGCGCACAGCCGTGAGCTGGTCGAACGTCGCCGTCAGTGCGACCTCGGTGTGGTACTCGGCGGAGATGTCCTGGTAGACACCCGTGATCCCGGTCAGCGTGGCCCCGTCCAGCAACGGCTCGGCGGCGATCCGCACGTGCCGGGGACCGCCGTCCTGCCGGATCACCCGGACCACGGCCGCAGCGCCCTTGCGGCGCCCGATGAGATCCGTCAGCAGTTCCGCCAGATCGTCCCTGTCGTCGGGTTGCACCCGGGAGGCCAGTTCGGCGAGCGGCACCGGTGTCGCGTCCCTCGGCATACCGAAGATCGCGTACGTCTGTTCCGTCCACGCCGACCTGCCGGTCACCACGTCGTCCTCGAACAGTGCGAGGCCCTGCAGACGTCCCACCGCCCGGCCCATCGCGGTGCGGCGGTCGCTCGCCGTGTGCCAGAGCACGACGGCACGACTGCCGCCCACGGGCAACACCCGCACATCCAGCAGCGGTTCCGCGCTTCCGCCCCGATGCTCGGCCGGCAGCCGTGCGGCGCGCTGGGGAAACGCCGCGTACTGTGCCCGCTGGGCCATGGCGGACAGATCGTCGTGCAGCAGGGGGAACGCCGCCTCCATCGGATGTCCCACCACGTGGCGGCCCCCGCCCAGCGCCTCGGCGGCATGCGCGTTGACGTGTTCCACCCACAGGGCGGACGTGGCAGGGTCGCGGCGCAGCGTCATGGCGGGATGGACGAGGGAGTCGATCAGGTCGTCGAGCGCGGGCAGTTCGGCAGGCGGTTCGGCCGCGGCGCCCAGCAGCAGCCCGGCGACCTCCAACAGGCCCGGCAACGACGTACGGAGCCGTTCGTCGAGATCCGTGCGGTCCGTCCATACCGTCAGCGCGAGACCCACCGTCGCGCCGCGTACGCGCAGCGGAACGACCGCCCGGGCCGCCTGCGGCAACGGTCCGGGCAGCACCTCGCCTGCCGGTGGACCCGATGGCAGCCACACCGGACCGCCGTCGGCCAGCGCTGCCCGGACGGACGGGGGAGCGGCCGGCGGGATCCATCGCCACTGCGCCGCTTCCAGAGCGCTGACACCCGCGTGGCCCGCCAGGTCCAGACACCCCGTGTCCGTCAGCCGCCACAGCCACAGCGCCTCGATCCCGAGCGGGCGCAGGCCACCCTCCAGCAGCGTGGCCGCACCCCTGACGACGGAGTCCTCGGCCTCCACGGCCGCCCTCACCCGGCGCAGCCTGCGCGCCTCGGTCCCGCCCGGGGACGCCCCTTCGGCGGGACCGGGTGCGGTGACGACGACGGCTCCCGCGACACCGTTGACGATGTCGGCGGCGATGTCCTCACGGTCTGCCGTGGCGGACAGCGCCAGCCGCGTGAGATGTTCGGCCGCCTCGGACGGGGAGGTACCGAGCTGGGCCGCGAGGATCCCGGTGGCCAGATCGGTCAGATGGCGGCGGACCATGTCGTCGCGGAGGGTGGCGTTCTCGTCGGTCAGCCGCTGGACGATCCCCGACGACCCGTTCCGCCCGCCCTCGGCGGGGGACGCCTGCGCAGACATGATCACGACCACTCCCATCCCGAAGCAGCCCGGCGACCGGTGTTTGATCGCGCCCGCTGCGATTTTACGCGGGAGGGGAGGACCCGGCAGATGTCGGACAGCGGGCCGGGCGGCGTGCGGACGGAATGCGGTGGGCCGTCACGGGTACCCGTCGTCTGTACGCGACCCTCCGCACGCGGCCCGCGGCGATTGCGGCCCCGTCCGGTGCGGCGCACGGTGGACGGGTCGCTCGTCCGTCCGGTCGGTGAAGGAGGGGTCATGCCCCGAGGTTCGAGCCCCAAGAGGGAACGCCAGTACGAGCACATCAAGGAAAGCGCCGAGGAACGCGGCGAGAGCGAGAAGCGCGCCAAGGAGATCGCCGCGCGGACCGTCAACAAGGAGCGCGCCCGCTCGGGCGAGTCCCGTGAGGCGAGCAGGACGTCCACGCAGGACATGTCCTCGTCGCGGCGGGGCGGCAAGCGTTCGCACAGCGGCTCCGAAGGGCCCACGTACGACCAGCTGTACGCGGAGGCCCAGCGCCGCAATGTGCACGGTCGCTCGTCGATGAACAAGGCGGAGCTGAAGCGGTCGCTCGGGAAGTAGCGTCCTCGGGTAGCGACAGGGGGAGCGGCCGGGGAAGCGGCGGTCCGTGGGCGACGGGGACGGGATGGTGGTCGGCAGCGTGTTCAGCTGCCGGCCCGCGCCGTCGTCCTCGCCCTCTCCACGACCGACTGGGCCGACTTTCCGTCCAGCGCGGCCCGCACCAGTGCCGCCGCCAGATGGGCGGGGTCCGCGTCGTCGGCCGTGTCCAGCAGCTTCAGCAGCCGCGCCCGGTCGGTCGGCAGGCCGAGCCGTCGGGCGCCGTCGAGGGCCTTGTCGTCCAGCAGCGGCCCGATGTCCGGCCACACGCACTGCACCTCGCGCAGAAAGATCGTCACTCCGGCCGGTCCGAGACCGGGCACCTCCCGCAGCAGCGCGCGCAGTTCATCGGGGTTCCCGCCGGCCGCCTCGTGCATCCGGCGCAGATCGCCGCCGTACTTCTCGATCATCAGCTGTGCGCCGTCGCCCAGTTGGGTCGACGTGCTCTCGTCGTAGCGGCGGTACCCGCCCCGGCCGAGCGCGTCGACCCGTTCCTGCCACGACGCATCGGCCATGGCGCGAGCGCTGCGCATTCCCGCGTCGGCGAGTTCCCGGGCCGCCGCGACGGCGGCGGAGCTGCGGATACGGGCGCTGAGCAGACATGCGAGGACCAGCAGGCGGTACAGCGGCTGCGGGGTGTCCCGCAGGCGGATGCCCGCCTCCTCGGCATAGGTGCTGCCGTACTCGTCGAGCAGCACGCGCAGCACTTCCCGCCGGGCGGCAGGGGCCGCGCTCCGGGCGGTCACCGCCGGTCACCCGCCCCGTACGGCCGCAGCGGCGCGGTGTCCGCTTCCGTACTGTCGACCTGCACACTCGCCCGGGGTCCGGGACGCTCGTAGAGAGAGCGGGGATACGACAACTGCATGCGGTCCTCCCTCGGAGGCCGGTGGATGCGCCACGGGCGGGTACCCGCGAGGTCGTCGGCCACACGGAACCCTCGTGCGCGCGGGGACCTGGGACGCAGCGAGAACGGAAAGGACGGTTGCCGTGAAGGAGACCGAGCACCAGGGCGTCGACCCGGCACGCCTGAGCGAGCAGGATCTGCTGCGCGAGCTGGAGACCATCCACCGCAGCCGCCACGACACGCTGCTGTACGGCTCGGCCGCCGCACTCGCGGCGCACAACGTACGGATGGCGGATCTGGAGGCCGAGTACCTGAGGCGTCATCCCGATCGCACGGCGGCATCCGGCCGCACCCGCGAGGGGGCCCGCTCGCGGCACCAGTGACCGATCCTGCCGAGCCCCTGGCACCCGCCGCGGGCGCGCCCGTCAGCCGGTGTGCCGTCAGCGTCCCGCGTGGGCGGCGGCCTTAGCGAGCCACGCGGTCAACGTCTCGCAGAAAGCCCTGAGGTCGTGCGGCTTGCGGCTGGTGATCAGCGTGCCCGGTGCAGCCTCACAGACGTGCACCTGCTCGTCGACCCAACGGCCGCCCGCGTTGCGGATGTCGGTGCGCAGACTCGGCCACGAGGTCAGGGTGCGCCCGCGCACCACATCGGCCTCCACGAGTGTCCACGGCGCGTGGCAGATGGCCGCGACGGGCTTGTCCGCCTCGAAGAAGGCCCGGACGAAGGCGACGGCAGCACCGTCCATGCGCAGCGCGTCCGGGTTGGCCACGCCGCCCGGCAGTACCAGGGCGCCGAAGTCGTCCGCGGACGCGTCGGACACCACTTCGTCCACGGGGAACGTGTCGGCCTTGTCGAGATGCCTGAATGCCTGGACCGTGCCCCGCCGCGTGGAGACCAGACGTGGCTCGTGGCCGGCGTCCTTCGCGGCCTGCCACGGATCGGTGAGCTCGATCTGCTCCACGCCCTCGTGTGCGGTCAGAAATGCGATCAGCATGATGCGCTCTCCTCGTTCCCCCTGCCGGGTGCGTCGGCCGGGGCGGGTACCCGCGACGGGCGAGGCGACACCGCCGTGACCACCGGGTCCGCCCGGCGTTCCGCCACAGCGCTTCCGGCCCGGCCCGGGAGACTTCATTCACCGGATGCCGTGGCCGCCCTGCGCCCTGATCCGCCGGACAGGACCTAGTGACCTGAGTCGGAGGTTCGTCGGCAGTAGGTGGCGACTTTGTCGAGGATCTCGTCGGCGGTCTTCGTCCAGACGAAGGG